>JBBRTI010000005.1:0-37276 GCA_038244585.1 Candidatus Saccharimonadia bacterium
CAACCGCTTTCGCTCTCACTACGTTCTTTTCCACTGCCCTGGGAGGCATTTTCGCCCTCAAAAATAGAGACAATCTGCACCGCATCTTGGGCTTCACCGCCGGCGTACTGCTGGGCGTCGTCGCTTTTGACCTACTGCCAGAAATCTTCAACTTGCTGAACGCCACCAAGTCCGATCCGATGGTCCCCATGATTGCGCTGGTCGTGGGCTTCTTAGTCTTCCATGTCGTCGAGAAACTGACGATTATCCACAGCGCCCACGAAGGCGAATACGTGCCCGGCCACAAGCACCCGCGAGTGGGGCTTGTCTCGGCGTTGGCGCTGGCGGCGCATTCGTTCTTCGACGGTGTCGGTATAGGTCTGGCCTTTCAAGTCAACACGCAGGTCGGACTGGCCGTTGCGCTGGCCGTCATCGCCCATGACTTCTCCGACGGCCTCAACACGGTCAGCCTCATGCTGGCGCATAAAAACTCCATCCGACGGACCGTGTGGCTGCTGGCCCTGGACGCCGTGGCCCCGGTATTGGGCGCCGCCTCTACCCTGTTCTTTTCCCTCAGCGGGCCTCAGTTGCTGGTATACCTTGGCTTCTTCACTGGCTTTCTGCTCTACATCGGCGCATCCGATATCCTCCCGGAAGCCCACGCCAAGCACCCCTCTCGGATTACCCTGCTGCTAACCATCTTTGGGGCGGCCGCCATCTTCGGAATTACGCGTATCCATTTGGGTTGAGGCTGAACTGGAGCTATACGCCCGACGTTATTCCATTTATAATGACCCAGCATCACTCCCTACTCTGTGAATGTGGTGAGAACCTGTGCTATCCCGCGACCGACTCCACAAATGGGGTCCGGTCATTGGGGCCGGACTATCATTTTTGACACTGGGCGGCTTAATGACAGCCAGCGCCCGGGCATTCTTTTCGCCAGCCCTTGCCGGGCTGGGTTCTGAACTCCTATTCGACGGTAGCTACTTTCTGATCGGCGGCGTTCTGAGCCGACTGCTGGATCGCTCCAGTACCCATTTTTGGAGTTGCTGGAGCCGCGAAACCTTGGAACTGGTAGCCCTGCTGTCCGGAACCGTGTTTTTTGCCTTGGGAGTTGTCTTCCAGCCCACTAATGCGGTCGGGGCCGGACAGATGATTGCCGGACTGGTATTTGTGTCCATCGCGGTACCGCTGAACTGGTACTGGCACCGGCGGTTGGAGCCAACAGTTGGCGGTCATCACCATACCGGCTTTGACATGCACATGAAGATCGACGCCGCGGCCGCCCTGCTAGTCGCTTGTGCGGGCGTGGCAGCCTACCTCAGCGGGAACCCGGCATGGAACCTGGTGTTCTCGGTCCTCGTCGTCGTCATTGCTGTAGTTTGGAGCGTGAGACCGGCCTTCCGAATTGCCAGGCGCATGTCCCACCGGCCTAGTGGCCATCATCTTGCAAAGTTGGCGTCCGCCGACTCCCAGCACCATCACAGGTGACCCTTACAGGGTTGCCTGTTTTTCTTTCTGCAAGCGCGACAGGTGCAAGTTACCTCAATTTATCTCGCCACATGACAACCGCCCCGATTGAGGCGGTTGTCATGTATTAGAATCAGGCTGACTTATTTCTTTAGCGCAGCGTCAACGGCGGCCTTGAGAGTATCGTAGTCGTGAGCCGCCAGTTTCTTGCCATCGATATAGATTGTCGGGGTAGAGTCGACTTGCAGCGTCGTACCATCGGCGATGTCCTGGTCGATCCTGGCCTTATAGGTCTGGTTCTTGATTGCATCCTTAATTTTGGCACCGTCGATACTCAGTCCGGTGGCGTATTCGGCAAACTTGTCGGACGGGTCGGCTAGGGTGCTCCACTCGCTCTGAGTTTCAAACAACTTGTCGTGCATCTGCCAGTACTTACCCTGAGAACCAGCCGCCTCGGCAGCCTCGGCACCGGCCATGGCGTTCTTGTGCAGCTGGACTAGCGGGAAATTGCGGTAGACCATGGTGATCTTGTCGTTATAGTCGGCCAGCAGCTTCTTCAGAACCGGGTACGTGTTGCCGCAAGCCGGGCACTGGTAGTCGCTGAACTCCACGACCTGGACCTTACCGGAACCGGTCTTATGACTATCGCTGCGCACCAAAGCGGATGCGTCCGCCTTGGTGGAGTCGGCGGGCTTATCGGCCCCGTTGGCCATAATGAACAATCCGACCATACCCGCGACAACGAGCGTCAGGATTCCTATCAGAACTTTAGCTTCCTTTGACACTTTTATTCTCCTTCCAATAAAGACTCAAACAAACCGTTATGGCCGCGAACGCCAGGAAACCTAAAAACGGAATTGTAATAAATCCTAACAGATTTAACTGCTTGGTGACACAACTAAGGCCGATATGGCAGGGTGCGACCGCCTCGGGGATGATGCCCCACTGCAACAGCGAATGGTACAGAGTAAGAATCGTCCCCATGATCGCCAGAGGCAGGGCATACAGCGACCACGCCGCATCCTTACGCATTATCCCCACCGCACCAATGGCGACGATGGGATACATTAAAATACGGGCGTACCAGCATAAAATGCACGGTACCCAGCCAATGACCTCGGAAAAATACAGACTAACGACCATACTGATGAGGGCGATGGTCCAGGCGGCGTAGTGACCGTAGCGCCCAAACAAACTGTTGAGGCGGGCCGTTGTTTCCATAACACTCATGCTAGTTGTCCAATCTGTGAATTGCCTGAAATTTCCATATAGTCTTATCATAGCAGACCGCCGCCGGACCGGCCGTCCAGCCCGTGATATAATATCGCCACCGATTCCCCGTCGAATGAGCTCGCGAAAGGAGTCCCGTGGATATATCGGAAGGCGCAGCGGACTCCGCTCAGATTTTAAAGCGCGGCCAAGGCGTATTAAACGAGCTTCGTCAGGCAGAAGCGGCGCTGGCCGCGGCAATCTATACCCAGTGCGTCATCGAAAGCCAAGTCCGCGCTATCAATCGCCAGGCGCGCAAGGCATACCCGGAGCTGTTGGATACGCTGTGGCAGGCCGAAAATGAGGTCTGCCGCCTCGATGCCATGTGTGACAAAATTGCCCTAAGAGCCGGCGTGGCGCTTGCAGGCCAAGACACCTGGGACGGCCACACCGCTTCCGACAAGCCCGATATCGCCAGCCCGCCTCAGCCATAAAACGGGCATCCGCCCGCTTCATGGCTTTTTTATTACTCCGAAATTATTCCCAGCGGAAAACGCGGAAGGCCAGGAAGTAGATGACGACAATCCAGACGCCCATCAGTCCCAGTTGAGGGCCCAGTTCCAGCAAGTTCTTGTGCTCGGTCGCAATCATCCGCAGGCCGTCGATGGCGGGACTAAGCGGGATGAAGCCCGAGACATGCTGTAGCCATTCGGGCATGAGGAAACGCGGGAAAAAGACGCCGGACAGGAACATCATCGGCAGGCTCACCAGGTTGCCGAGCGGCGCCGACTGTTTCTCGTCGTTGGCCCAGCCGCCCACGGCCATGCCGAAGCCGAAGACCATAACGGCAGCAATCAGCGCAAAGATCGCGAAGTAGAGGTAATTGCCCCTCATATGGAAGCCAAAGAAGATGATGGCGACCGCGAATAACGAGCCAATCGAGACGATACCCGCCGCCACGGATGATGCCATGTAGGCCAAAATGAACTGCAGCGGCCTGACCGGCGTCGTGCGAAAGCGGCGTAGCGCCCCCGTCTTCTTCAACGCGGGCAGGGTGTTGATCGGACCAAACAAGCCTAGGCCCAGCAAGGAGAACCCGATGAGGCCGGTAAATGAATAATCGAAGGCGGTCAGACCGACGTCGGCCGTCGATTTGCTTACGACGCCGAGCGGCGGGCTGATGCCGGTGACCTGGGTGTTCACCCCGCCCAAGACGCCGTTCAAAATGGAGGCGACCGTCTGCCCTGCCTGCGCGCTGCCCTGGTCATACTGAACCTGGGCTTGGCCGCTGGGAAAACCTTGCTGGTTGGGCGTGCCGAAGCCCTCTGGGAGCACGATGATACCGTCGAGTTCGCTCCGCCCCATCTTGGTGCGGGCGTCGGACAAACCGCTGGTGTCTGTGATGTTGAAGACATCGGCCGACTTCAGCGTCTTGGTAAAACTGCCTGAAAACTGGCTGTGGGCCTGGTCGATAATGGTCACTTGCGGTTTGGAGCCACCAGTTTTGCCAAAAATACCGCCGAAGATAACCAGCAGGATTAGCGGGAACAGGACGCTGAAGAAGATGGCTGTCCGGGAGCGGAAGTAACGGCGGGTAAACAGCACTGTCAGACGCCAGGTGGTATAGAGGTATCGCTTGGGGGTCATTCGCGCAGGTCCTTTCCGGTGAGGTCGATGAAAACGTCTTCTAAGGTGGCCGCCTGCACCTCCATATGCGGCTTGAAACCACGGGCCAGCAGGTCGTGCACCAGCTTCTTGGGGGTATCAATGGCGATGATATTGCCGTCGTCCATGATGGCGACGCGGTCGCACAGGACCTGCGCCTCCTCCATGTAATGGGTGGTCAGGATAACCGTCACGCCGGTGGCGCGGATGGTGCGCACCAGGTCCCACAGGTTGCGGCGCGCCTGAGGATCCAGCCCGGTAGTCGGTTCGTCCAAGAACAGCACCTTGGGTTGGTGAACCAGGGCCACCGCGATGCTGAACCGCTGGCGCTGGCCGCCGGACAGCTGTTCCGGATACGCCTTGGCCCGAGACTCAAGCCCGACCTTAGAGAGCAAATCAAAGACATCGGCCTTCACGCCGTACATGGAGGCGAAGGCGTCTAAGAGCTCACCCAACCGCGACTCATCCAAGAAGGCTGAATTCTGCGGCTGCACGCCGATGATAGACTTGATCTTCTCAACGTTCGAGGCCACGTCGATGCTATCGATTGTGACCGAGCCGTCGGTGATGTCCCGCAGGCCCTCCATCATTTCCAGCGTCGTCGTCTTTCCTGCCCCGTTCGGGCCGAGGATACCGAAGACCTCGCCGGGTGTCACGTCGAACGAGATGCCTTTAACGGCCAGGAGATCGCCGTAACTTTTGGTTAGACCTTGAACTGTGATAAAGGGTGTAGACGTCATATATTTATGAGCTTAACATCCGGTATCAGAGAAGGCAAACGCTCCCTCAGACCAGTTTCTTCAGGACGAGCAGGCCAGTCTTGGAGTTCTCTGCCACGCAACGGCCGGCCGGAATCGCATCGATCGGACGGCCCTTGGGGTTGATGGACTTGCCGAAGAAATAATTGAGGTAGACCCGTCCGCCTTTGAGCGACGAATCAAACTCGTGAAGATAATACGTAACACCTTTGGAGTTGACCTGCGAATATGCCATAAAAAACCTGCTCACTAATTAACGTTACTTAGTATTATGCTTGTGCTTAGTCTAAAGTCAACAGATTACGCCGCCGCGTTGGGTCGGTAAATTCAAACGTCCGCGAACAAAGTCACTTCGTTGAGGTTGACCCGCAGGATACCGCGGGCAATATTGAACTCCAGCCGCTGGTAGCCGGTATTGACGATGACCATGCCGCCCGAAAGGAGCGAGAAGAAATTGATATGGCCGGGCAGCACGTCGAACGGGCCGGTGCGGTTGGCGGCCGTCAGGCTGGTCGCCTCCCCCTGGTAATAGGTCTGATACGGCGAAAAAATCTTGACCATGAAGCGCTTCTCCGCCCGGTCGTCCTTGGCCGCAACCTGGGCCGCCTGGTAGGTGCCGCCGCTCGTGAGTGCCATTAGATTAGGATTTCCTCAACCCCGGACAGGGTCTGTTCACGGGTGAAGTAAACGCCGGGGACGCCGTTCAGGGCTTCGGTCACGAACATGGCTTGAGAGAAAAATTCGATCAGCTTCTTGGCCTTCTGGTAATCGGCACGGTCCTGGGGCGAGAGTTCGTTCTCGCCGATGATGGCAATGATGTTTTTCAGGCTGTCGTATTTCTGCATGATGGCCTGCACCTGGGTCACCAGCAGGTAGTGGCGGTCGCCGACGATTTCGGGGGTAATGAGCGACGAACTGGTCTGGATGAGGTCCACGGCCGGACGGATACCGGCCTCAGCCACGGCGCGGGACAGCACAATGACCGAGTCAATCTGTGAGGAGATTTCCTGCACGGCGGGGTCGGTCAGGTCGTCGGCCGGGATGTAGATGGTCTGGACGGCCGTAATAGAACCGTTGGCGTTGGAAATGAGGCGGTCCTGCAGGCGCTTGAGGTCGCTGAAAATGGTGCTCTGGTAGCCACCTTCCGACGGGATTTGACCCATCATGGTGGAGAGCTCGTTGCCGGCCTGGATGTGACGGTAGACATTGTCGACGAAGAAGAGTATATCGCGCTTCTCTTCGTCACGGTAGTACTCGGCAAGCGTCGCGGCGCTAAGGCCCACCAGGGCGCGCATGGCCGGGTTTTCGTTCATCTGTCCGTAGAACATTACTGTCTGTCCGAGCATCTTGCGCTCCTGGAGGGTGGCGTATAGTTCGGCGCCCTCGCGAATGCGCTCGCCAATACCCGCGAAGAAGGCCAGACGGGACGGGTCCTGGCCCACGTTGTGGATGATTTCAGTAATCAGCACCGTCTTGCCGACACCGGCGCCGCCGACGATACCAATCTTGCGGCCCTTCACGAACGGGGTGAAGAAGTCGATGACCTTGATGCCGGTTTCCAGCAGCTCGTCATTGTTGCCGAAAACCGCCGACGAGTTGGCCGAAGTATAAATACTGCGCACCGGCACATCGCTCAGGTCGTCTTCGAGATGGTCCATGGGCTGGCCGACGGCGTTGAACAGGCGGCCCATGGCCCGCGCTCCGGTCGGCACGCTGACGGTCTTGCCCGTTGACACCGTGGCGGCGCCCCGGCGCAGCAGCTTGGAGGTGACCAGAGCGATGCAGATGGCCTCGCGGTGTTCGTTATAGGAGTGGACCTCGAGCATCACCTCGGGTGCCGCCTCCAGCGTCATGATATCGCGCAGCGGGGGCCGCTCGTCGCCGGTAAACCCGACTTCGACGATTAAGCCCCGGATGGTCTTGATGTGTCCTTTGATACCGCTCATGGTTTAAGTATACCTAATTTCATGACTCTTGCTCACCTGTTCATCGCGTTCATGGCGTTGACGATTTCCTTGATGCGGTTGTCGGCCTCGCCGCGTTTGGCCCGGTTGTAGTCCATGACCATGGCCATCTGCAGCTCCTTGGCGCGCGTCTTGGCGGCCGACATGGCGGTGAACCGCGAGGCGTACTGGGCCAGGCGGCTCTCCAGGATCACCTGGCTAAGGGCGATTTCCATCATGACACTCTCCAAATAGCGCACAACCTCGTCGACGTTGGGCTCAAACAGGTACTCATGCGGGCTGATGATTTCGTCCTTTTTGTCGGCTTCGGCATCACTTCCGAGGGCGCGGACGCGGCCGAGGAGGTCGATGCGGCCGGGTTCCTGTTCTCCTAAACTGATGTAGCGTTGAAAATAGACCGTCGAGACCTTGTACCCTACCAGTTGCTCGACTATGGGCGACACGTCGATAGCCTGGTCGACGTCGGGGAGCCGGAAGTAGCGCTTGATCTTAATCTTGTTCTGAACGAACTGGGTCGCACCGTGAGCGCCGATGACGATGAGATCGGTAGTGGCAGGATCAATGCTCTCGATGACCTTACGCACGATACGAGCGTCGATATCGCCGGACAGACCGCCCTCACTGGTAAGCGCCAGGCACACGTTTGGTTTGTCACGTTTCGTGTGGCTGGCCCCGGTCAGTCGCGTCTTAGGATCGACGCGAAGCTGGCTATAGATATGCCACAGTTCATCAAAGAACGTCTGCGAACGGGTCACCTTGTCTTTGATCTTGGCGATGCGCATACTGGCGATGCTCTCAAAGACGCCGGTGAGGTCGGTAATTGTGCCGATTTGGCCGGCTTCTTTTTGGATGCTGGCGGCGAGCCTGGCCATTATTTCTTACCTTCGGCGGCGCCGGCCGGAACGGCGGGCGCCGTCCCGGGGGCGGCGGGCGCCGTCCCGGTAGAGACGGGGGCAGTCGGAGCCTGGACGGTGGCGGCGGCTAGTAACCCGCCAATGGCCGCGTCCCAGTCGGAGTCGGCAGTCAGGGTCGGAGCCAGCTCGGCCGCCTTGCGCTTGAGACTGTCGATGTTGATGGTTATCTTGCCCTCGGTCTTCATGACCGTTCCCAGGACCAGATCCTGCTCGTTGGAGCTGTAAATAACGTCCGGGGGCTGCTTGAGTGCCTCGTAGATCTTTTTACCCAACTCCAGGTCGTACTTACTCTCCAGGGCCAGCTCGGAACCGAAGTGACTGAACTCGGCGGCCTGCCGGTATGACGCCAATTTCTTGAACAGGGCGAGGGTGAGCTTCTTCTGGCGCGAGTTCTGGCCGATGCCGCCGACGCGGGAGACCGACAGTCCCACCGACACGGCCGGGCGGATGCCGGAGCGGAAGGTGTTCGAGTCGAAGATAAGCTGACCGTCGGTAATTGACATGATTGAGGTCGGCAAAGGGGCGGTAATGTCATTGTTGGGCGTCAGGATGACGGGAATGGCAGCCAGGGTGGCGCCGTTTTTGGCTAGCCGTCCGGCCCGCTCCAACAGACTGGAATGCGCGTAGAACATATCGCCTGGGAAGGAAGCGCGGCCAGGACTTACCTTAAGCAACAACGAGAGTTCGCGGTAGACTTTGGCATGGTTGGACAGGTCGTCGTAAACGATAATGCCGTCCTTGCCGCTATGCCACAGGTACTCGGCTATAGTGGCGCCGACATACGGGGCCAGGTAGCTCTGGGTCAGTGAATCGAAAACACTAGCCACAATGACGATGCAGTAGCTCATGGCGCCGGTTGTGTTGAGTTTATTGATCAGGTAGTCGACATCGGCCTTACGCTTGGCAATGAGGACATGGACGACGATACGGCCGGTATCCTTCTGTGCCAGCGTCATCTGCATGGTGAAGGCGCTCTTACCGGTCTTGTTGTCGCCGAGCACGGCGATACGCTGGCCTTTGACGAGCGGAAAGAGCTGATCGGCAATCGCCACGCCGGTAGTGAGCGGATCTGTCAAGGCTTGGCGCTCGATGATGCCCGGGGCCTGTGTGAAGACAGGCCACTGCTCTTTGAAGGTTATGGGGCCTTTGTCATCAAGAGGCTGTCCGGTTACGGAAATCACCCGACCAATCAGGGCTTCGCCGACGCCGGTCACAATCTCATCGGCCTCGCCGACCGCCAGCGTACCGATATCGATGCTTTCGGATGACATGTTAAGTACCATGACGGTGTCCTCGTGGACTTCGCGAACCAACCCCTGATGGCCATTTTCAAAGTAAATAAGTGCATTAACGCCAACCTCGCCCAGACCGCGGACAATTACCAGGAAGCGGTCAACGCCGATGACTTCGCCGGAGGCGCGGCCGTCGGCAATCAGTTTGGCGAATTTTGGATTATCAAACATTTTTGATTATCCCCGCCAGTTTGTCGCGGCCGTCGACCAGCCGCTGCCGCCATGAGTAGTCGAAGACGTGATTAGGCGTCCTCACCATGACGCCGCCGCCCAGGTTACGGTCGGTCACGAAGGCGACGAGGACGTCAGGATTGGTCTGGGCGCGAAACCAGTCTACCAGCGAGGCCCGCTGGGAGTGGTTAGGGAGGGCGGCCATAGTGACATGAACCACCGGCAGGTTGAGCCCGCGCAGATGCGCCACCAAGCCTTCAATGCCCTCTACGCTCGGCTTCTTGCCCTCAAACCAGGCTTCTATCGTCTGTACTGTCTCGCCGGTGAAGCTGGGTTCTTCGGCGGCCTTAGCGCCCACTGTCTTATGGACTTTGGCCTCACGGTACCAATCCAAGTACTGCCCCGTCTCGTAAATGACGCTCTCGATGAGTGAGGGGCTGTAAACGCTCCCGGGGAGTTTAAACGCCACTAGTCAGGTCCTTTTTAATCTCGTCCTTATGCGCCTCAAGCGATGCCATAATGAATTGCATCTGAGCGCCCAGGTCGACCCCGCCGCCGAGTGATTCGGCGATGTAGGAGGCAACGATGTCCCCCATCTTGGTGTCGAACTTGGCGCTCAGCTTGGCGCGCTCGGCGGCCAGGTCGGCCTCCATGCCCTGACGGAGCTCAACCCGCTGCTGCTCGACGGCCGTGCGGATCTTATCCATAGCCTCAACAGCGGTGTGGCGAACTTCTTCCAGGGTTTTCTGGTACGAGTCCAGCTCTTCCTCGATGACGCTAGTGGTAAGCCGCGAGACCTGCTCGCTGAGACGGGTGGAGGTACCTTTGAGGTCTTCGCCGAAGGTGGCCGTAGCCTCGACGATTTTGGCCTCATAGGCTGTCTTGAGCCTGGCCTCCAGTTCGGCCGCGGTCGGTTCGCTCACCGAAATCGGCTTCGGTTGCAGCAGGAGTTTAGCCAGCCGTCCTTTGACGCGGCTCAGCTGCCAAGACTGGACAAGTGTCAGGATAGCCAAAATACCTATGACGCCTGCTAAAATGTAGATAACCAAATTCATATTCACCTCGTAATCACCAGATACATCGCCCCTACGCCGACGCCCAGTATCAACAAGGCGATCAGGAGGACCTGAAACATGCCTTTGTAGACCGAGCCGCGCGACAGCGGATTGCGTCCTATGGATATAATGCTATTGCGTACCGCCGCATAGAGCAAGACGGTTACGCTTATCATTGAAATGATCAGGATGATGGCGGCGATAATAATCCGAATCGGCGTGACCGGTTTGCCAGCCAGGACGTTGGAGAAATTTTGCAGCCACGTCGGTACGGTGAAGCTCTGACCGTCGCTCGTGGTATAGGTCGTCACGCTGATGACCACCGGGATTTGGCCGATGGCCACCTCCTTCTTACCGCTTCCAGTATCGATAGTGCGCCGCGTAACATTGGCGCCCGAACCGTCGAAATCTACCTGGGACGTACCGATAACCCGGCTCTTGCCGACGGCTTTTTGACCGACACCCGCGATCGGTGAAACGCTGATGTAGTCACCGACGTGGATGGCGCCGGTCGTGGTAGAAACAAAGACGGTCGCAGTGCCGGTCGTCGCCACCTGGACCTGGCCGGCGTTGCCCGAACCCAGCGAGATATCGGCCGACGACGGTGAAACCGCCACTCCGAACAGACGCTCGCTGTTATTAATATCGGCTACCACCACGTTGCCGGTGGCCTTAGCGTCCAATGCCACCAGGCTCCCAACCGCAACTGGGGTGGTGGTGGCAAAACCCTGAGACAAGCTGGCGAGGGCCGCCGGCGTCAAGAACAGCCCGACGATTAGAATCGCCAGACTCTTTCCTATTGTGCCCGTCACTCCGGAGCGGCGTGCCGTCATTCATCACCTCGATAATTGTTATGATTATACCAGTATCGGGCCTGTTCCCGCAAAGTAAACTAGACGGCGAACTCCGATGTTGCTAACATAAGCCTAATGCAAGTTTATGGAGTATTTTAAGCATGGAGTTCCGACAGCCGTCTCAAAACCAGCGTCCAGCTGGGTCCCCCGCCCCTAGTCCCGTATCCGCAGTGACCTCTAATGAGAGTAGCAATGGCTTGGCCAAGCTACTAACAATCGTTCTGATCCTGGCAGCTCTCACCTTTACTGGTGTTTATCTGGCGCGATCCGTCGGCAGTCTCTCAGCTGACACCGCCGTCAAAGGCAAACAGTTCCAAGCCGTCTTCCTCACCAATGGCCAAGTATACTTCGGTAAAGTTTCCCAAGTCGACTCAAGCTACGTTAAGCTGACAAACATCTACTACCTCCAGGTCACCTCGTCGGCCAGCGGCGCCCAAACCGTCCAGCCCAAGACCACTGATGCTTCCAACCAGCAGGTCTCGCTGGCCAAGCTCGGCGGCGAGCTCCACGGGCCAGAAGACACTATGTTCATCTCCCGCCAGCAGGTTCTCTTCTGGGAGAACCTAAAGAGCGACGGCAAAGTGGCTAAAGCCATTGCTGACTACCAGGCCCAGGGCAAGAAATAAGCCCCCAACCTCAAAAAAGAGCCCTCCGGGCTCTTTTTTTTGACCAATCGTACCCTGGCACAGGTACAAGCTAAGGTTGGGCTTTTCTTCTATAGGTGAGTGAGCCCGGAGGTGCGGATGGACCATAATCCACCAGCCTCGCCTAATCCTTCACAGCCCCAGGACTAAATACGACCCTCGGAATAATGAACCGGCCGATCATTGCTTAAAACGCCATTCAATTTGTCGCCAACTAAAAAGGAGCCCGAGGGCTCCTTTTTAAGACGAACAGGGCAACTTACGCGCGAGGCGCGAAGTCAGCCTTAGGACGAGCTTCAGAGACGGTCAAGCGGCGGCCGTCCATCTCAGCGCCGTCAGCCTTGGCAACAGCTGCATCAGCTTCTGCGTCATTGGTCATCTCGACAAAGCCGAAGCCCTTCGAGCGGCCGGTTGCGCGGTCCATGATTACAGCGGAGCTCATGACTTCGCCGAACTGAGCGAAAAATTCGCCCATAGATTCGTTAGTAGTTGTGTAAGGCAGGTTGCCTACGAACAGTTTCTTGGCCACTTTTGGTTGGCTCCATATATTACATCGTTACGGGCCAGTGGCCGGGACGACAGTTCCGCTTACGCGGGTTTTAATCTAACAAAAGTATTATAGCTTAAATAAGCTAGTCTGTAAACACATTTTCGTGATACCAAGGGGTAAAAGTCAGTAGAACGGTCACGAGCAACAAGTACAACTGAAGAGCCAACCCGCCGATGGCACCCGTCAGGCCCAGCACGGTGTCGAGCGAGGGAGCGGTAAAAAATGGGGCGGCCATCAGCTGCCACAAAATATTGCCAGGTTGAAAAGACGCCAGAATTATTACCAACCCTGTAGCACAGACTGCTTTTATCACCATCGTCGCCCACGGCCCCTGCCACCTGCCCGTGTTCACATAGTTAATATTGATGGTCACCTCGTTACGGGCCGAAATATAAGCCCCATAGATCGCCCAACATACCAAATACACTATGACGCCGACCGACGCCCAGAAAATGATAAGAATAAGGTTGTTGGCAAACACCGACCCCAGGATTAGGTCAAACTGCTGCCGCAGCGGCTGTCCGGCCGCTGCCACACCCTCGGGGGTAACGCCAAAGGTGCGCAATATAGAAGCACTGCGGCCGGCAACGACAAGTATGGTCGCTGCTGCGACTGCCAGTAGTGCCTGTCCGACCGACGGCACCAGTTCCTTCCCCAGCCGATTCAAAAACGTAGTGCTAGCGGCCATAACGCTTGCGCCCGAACTGCATGAGACCAGCCATTATAAGTGCGGCCAAACCTCCGAGCAGGCTGGCCCCAGCGGCGTCGGCGCTCCAGAACGGCGAAGCATAAACGTAAGTAAAATCATTGGCCTTAGGTGCGGCCACCTGAACCGGAGCAGGTGCGGCCGTCAGCCGCTGGGAGACATAAGTCTGCACACAGCGGGCCTGGGTCACCGAGTCGGTGCGGCCTGAACAAGCCTGCTGAGCTGCGCTGTAGAGTTGGTTGTTGGAGACCGCCGCATCAGCCTGGGTGCGGGCCTGAGCCTGGGCCCGGCCGTAGGCAGCCTCAAGCGTTACCGTCACGCCGCCAAAGGTATGAATTGAAGCATAGCTTTTTAAGGCCGCCCGTTCAGTATCGGTCGGCTGGCCATTATTGTCCTTGGCCACTATGGCTGTGGCCTGGCGGCGAGCCTCATTGTGGTTGGAAACAGCTAGGATGCCTCCCAGTCCCATAAGCAAGATACTGACTATTGCGAGAACCAGTTTCGTCATAGCCGAATCGTACCTTTTTCACACCCCCCAGGCAAGCGCTCTTGCTTGATAGATGTCACAGGAGTGGTAGGCTTTATTAATTGGAGAGAAACGATGGCTAAAGGCCTAATCCGTAAAACTTGGATCACCGTCGCCGGAATCATCGTCGTCCTAGCAGGTATCGCCATGCTGGCACTTCCCGGACCCGGGCTGGTCACGATTGCGGCCGGCATTGCCATCCTGGCGACTGAGTTCGAGTGGGCCCAACGGCTGATGGCCCATCTTCGGCGGCGCCTTGAGCTTGCCGAAGCCAAGCTGAGATCACGCTCCCGCCGCAACGACCGCCCTAAGGACCTGTAACGGCACTCCCGCCTGTCAGAACTATTGCAGGATTGAGACAGCCCTGGCCGCGACAAGAACTAGGGTAATGAGGGCCACGAAGGTCTGGACAAGCATGAGCATTTTACTGCGCCGCGATAAGGGCATGGTGTCGGCCGGACTCAGGGCCGTCGCGTTGATGGCCGACAGGTAGAGGTAATCGATAAACGTAGGATGCCAAATCGACCTCAGCTCTTCGATTCGGGACTGCTGAAAGAAGAAATCGCGTGTTTCCAGGCTCACTGAGCGACGCTTTCCCGGACCGCCGCCATCCATTTCCCAATACAGCATGGCGAATACGACGACATTGGTCAGATAGATATTCAATGCCGCCAGTACCAGATCGGGGCCGTTATCGATGCGGCCACCAGTCATAAGTATCGACGAGACCTTGAACAGGGCATATGCGTTGGTGCCTCCAATCAGGGACAACAAGGCAATGACGTTGATGCGCCGGCGAATGGAGCTGAAAACTGGCAGCCGGGGCGTTGTAATGACGAGCGCCAACAGCAACAACGCCTCCAGAATGACCAGTGAGAAGTGCGGACCGGCCACGAACCGGTCGGGCAGAAGCAGCTGCAATAGCAGCGCACCTATGACGGCTAGCTGGACGTGCCACACTGGATCATGGTCACGCTGGCGGTTACCGAGAAATGGCTTGTGTTTGGTTATCATACCTGCAGTATAGCAGGCGTAATTGGCAAAATTGAAATACTTATCGACATTGCAAAGACACCGAAACAGAGAGTATATACTCTTGATTGAAGGCGCGCTGCATGCCTGCAGCGCGCCGTTTTATTTGGTAGGCGGTCGTCGGAAACCTATCACAACTTGCAGCCGTTATCACCCTTGAGGTCAAACAAGCAATTGCCGTTACGATTCAGGATAACTGCCTTTTTGACAGTCGCGAACTGCATCAGGGTCGCCTTGATAGTGGACTCGATCTGCCCGTCCGAAACGACACCCTTGAGGTTGGCATCACGGCAGAACTGAAGGGTGGCGGTCTCGCCGTTGATGGCCAGACTGAAGTTGGCGCTGGCGCAATTGCTGGTACCGGACAAGTCCAACCCGCTAAAGTATCCGGCCGCTTTCTCGGCCGCAGTCGGCCCGGCTATCAGCTGGCTTATAGCATAAGTCGCCACGCCGACATCAGGCGACACTCGGGACACGGCAAAGGTTAAGGCGGGATTGTCATCGGACTCCGGGTGCTTGGAAAAATAGACCTTCACCGGATAGGTCTGAGGCACGGCCGAGGTAGCAGACGGACTCGTCAAACCGCCGTTTGGCGAGCCGGTAACTGATACTGACGGCTGGGGCGTGACCTTGGCCTCGTTCCCAGAGTTCCTAGTAAAGGCCCAAATCGCACCGACCCCGATGGCGATAACCGCCGCTATCGTCAGCCAAATCGCTGATCGTCGGCTGATCATTCTGCGCTCCTTTCGGTCTTAATATTGATACAGCCTAGGTTTACACCTACCCAGCGCTATTTTCAATATGATATTTGCTACTAAAATGGTTCGGAAATGTAATATTAGCTATTGTATCCGATGTTTAGCCATCTCATTATTGGCCTTTAATAGAATGGGACAAAACGATGGCAAAATTCATATTTCTCTACAAAGGCGACGTGACTCCACAAGAGGAGATGACAGCAGAAGCGGGCGCTGAAGTAATGGGTAAATGGAACACTTGGATGGAAAAAGTCGGCAGCGGTGTCATAGATATCGGGGCGCCGATGGACGCGGACGGCGTATCGGTCATCGATGACGGCGGGACAGGCTTAGTGGAGCCTCTGAACGGCTACACTATTGTTGAAGCCGCCAATATGGCTGCCGCAAGGGACCTGACCGAAGACCACCCCTTCCTCAGCGATAAAACCGGCGCTTTCAGTATTGAGATTTACGCCCTACAGGATATGCCGGAGATGTAATCACGGCACATTGCTCCTGTCTGGTAGCATTAAATTAGGCGGCGCTTTCTTCAGGTGGCGCAATCACGGCTGCCCTAGGCATGTTAGAGTGGGTAGTTTCGGGTGCTTTGTTTCGGGCCTTCATGTTTAACCTGATGAGTGCGTCGAATAGGGGGTCAATTTTGCGTTCGAATTGTTCCATTGGGCCCAATGGGCTTCCAAGGCGGACCATACCTGCGTGATGCATCTCTCGCATTCGTTCATGAGCGCGGTTTTCTTCACTAAGCTCGGCGGCGCCGTATGTTGCGACATCAAGTCCTGCAACTTGCGCACCCATCTGCGACTGAGGTGCGTTGAAATGCCAATATTCATCCCTGTAAGGCATCAGGCCTGCTATAGATGTGGCATTATAGAGCTCACGCCGGTTGTCACGCGCTTCGGTTTCATCATCCGTTAGCGGTCGCTTTTCCTGTAACTCTTCATAGTACCTTAGCGCCGACTCCGCGCCGCCGTAGTCAAACGGCGTACCGAAGTCGAGGAGGTCGATATTGTCACGTATTAGGCCGTCTTTCTCTATCACTAGAATATAAGCCTCTTGGACATCAGGGTCGTTAGCCTCCTGCTCGGGCGTTGGATCTTCGGGGATAGTAGCAGCCAGGACATCCAAGCGGTCGTCAATTTCCCGGACTCGTCTATTAACCGCATCGGGCAGGCGAAATATTTCTACGTCTACAGACCCACCGGTATTATGTGGCGAGGGGCGCGAGGGATCAACCGATGGCAATGACACGTATTTTTGTGTTTCGGTGCTCAATGTATCAGTGTCCCAATCGGAATGGGCTGCTTTGACGCCATCGAGGTAGTTGTCATACAAGGCTTGCTGAACCTTAAGCGTCCGCAACGAGTCCATGACAATCAAGTAATGACCTTCGGGAAGGAGCTGCTGGGCATACCTGAGTTTTGTAGCAACATCCTGGCGAACGAACATTGCGGTTAATGCGCCGTCAAGCCGAGAACCCGGCTCGGCATAAGGTGATGCTATTGTGGTTCCGGCGTAGATCTCGGCGGTA
This sequence comes from Candidatus Saccharimonadia bacterium, assembly GCA_038244585.1. GTDB lineage: Bacteria > Patescibacteriota > Saccharimonadia > UBA4664 > UBA4664 > UBA4664. The sequence goes on from JBBRTI010000005.1 coordinate 17,079, forward strand.
CAAATATCGTCGTTGCCTGAAAACATTCCCAGCGGCTCCAGCTTCTCACCACCTTCTTTGACCTCGATGTTCTTCCAGCCTTCGACATTCCCTGCCCCTTCCGGAATTGGTTGGAACAACGAATCGGCATACTTATCAACGGAGTTCTGATCTGGCGCTAACACCGTCAATTTGCTAACTATATCCTTACCGGAAAAACCCGTTTCCATTGGCTGATCCATTTCTGAAGAAGGTTGGTTGGGCTGCATGATTTAACCTTATGAATTAATTGCTGAAAAAAAACGCGAGCTCATGTCTTTAGTGCTAATTCTACCAGCTTCTACATCAGTTTCGGCATCGTGATGCCAGCGGCCGCCACATCAATCAACTTTGTCTCCAAAAACAACCAACCGACTGGCGAACCTGTGATTAGCCTTATCCCAAGCGCCAGTACAAGTAATAAGGTTAACATGCGCGCCCACGTTAGAGTGAAAAACCTCATCCGGCTGGGAGTTCTGAGCGTAGGTTTTGGTTTTGCTCACGATGAAGTTACTGGTTTTGCCGGTGTCGTCCAGGATCGAAAATTTGTCTCCAATGCGCAGGCGGTCTAGATTGATGAAGACGCCGGGTTCGGCGTGAATGCCGTCGAGGTGGCCGCCAATAACAGCGCTACCTACGTCGCCGGGATGAGGGCCAAATTTGTACCAGCCCGCATCCAAAACGTTTGTCGGTACGTCCATTTCGCCCGTAGATGTGACTCCCATTAACTCGATTTTGGCGTCTACCGCCAGGCTTGGAATAGTTAGTCGAACAGGTAAACCGACATTGGCCTGGTTGGGGGTTGGGGTTGCAGCCGCTGGGGTGAAGCCAGGAGTAGCCCGACGTGTTGGTCCTGGGACTAAAATAACCGCAACCAGTGCTAATGCGGCCAGGACGGCCGCGACAATCAAACCGGCCGTAAGCGAAGGTCGCTTACGGCCGGTTTTGATCCAGCCTTTATTTAAAGGACGGCTGATGACTTACGCTTGTTGCGGATGAAATACAGGCCGCCGAGAGCCAAGAGGCCGACTACAGGTAACGCCCACAGCAGGTTCAATGTCTGAGAGCCGCTGCCGGTGTTGGGTAGAATAGGTGTCGTTGTGGGGCCGGTCGGGGTGGTGGCACGTGAGAGCGCGCAGGTTGGGACGGTGATTGTGTCATCGAGGGTAGTTACGGTACCACCGAAGGCCAGGGCTTGACCATTCCAAGTAACAGTGGTGCCGACGGTAATTCCGGCCGCATCAATTACCGATCCGGCGAAGGTAGAATTAGCGCCAAGGGTAGTGGCTTGGATTGGCGTCCACCACACGTCACAAGCCGAAGCGCCGCCAGTTAAAGTAACAATTGAATTGGCGCCGGTCGTGAGGGCTCCGTCCATCCGGAAGATATAGGTTCCGCCACCGGTCAGATTAATAGTACCGTTGACAACGGAATTGGCCGCTCCGGTCAAGCAGTAAACACCTGGGGTGTAAACACCTACTGGTCCATGTGTAGTGTCAGTCGCAAGGTCAATTGGCCCGGAAGGAAAATTGTAAGTACACGCCTGGCTGTTAAGAGACGCTAACGCGTTACCCTGATCAATCCCGGCTTGGTTGTAGATACTGTCTGCTACGTGAGTGGTGCCCGAAACCGTTGGATTTAAGGCTGGCGGAGTCGTGTAACCAAGGTCGCCGTTCAAAGTCGTTGTGCCCGATGTGTTGGTATACGTGCTGGAAAGGATGCTAAAGCTGTTGGCTGCGCCAAGACTCTGCGGCGCCGCGGCCAAAGCCGGTGACGCGACAAAAAAAGCCAGGACCAAAGACGTCAGACCTGCTACTCGGAGTTTATTCAAATGTAGTGATTTCATTATTTCCAATCAGGAATAAGTTCATTCTTTAGCCTTATCTTACCATAGCCGTAAGGGTAAAAGGTGTTTGTTTTCCTTAATCTCGACTAACGGCTCTGGGGCGCCTTTGTCCTTCGTATTTTGATAATTCCGGATCCTGATTAAGTGATCCAAAGCATCATTCCTTAATGTAAATGGTTTACATTAATAACATTAACCGCTACACTTTCCCTATGAACCAGCCCCATGCAGCAATAACCGCGATAACGCCACGTCGTACTCCGTACTGCGACACTATAGAGTCGATACTGGCCGAGTTTGGTCACGTTACGAACGCTAAGTTGCTGGCGGGTCTGCGTTCGACCTATCCCAAAGTAACCGCCACTACCGTTCACCGGGCCACAGTACGTCTGGCGGAACGCAATCAAATACGCGTCGCTCCGGCCGACCTCGACGGCTCTATCAGGTACGACGCCAACACCGAGCCGCATGATCATTTTATGTGCTCGGTCTGCGGCGAACTTCGGGATACCGATGTCATCGACATCGTAAAGCCAGCCTTGGAGGGTTCAATTGAAGGATGCCATATTGAAGGCCGGCTCACCATCGGCGGAATATGTAATAAATGCAGGGAGAACCGGTAATGAAGACAACATTAATTGTAATCGGAGTAATGATAGCTATGGGTGCATTCTTTTTTCTAAACAAGCCAGGCAGCGATTCAGCCAATAACGCCAACTTCGATACGGTCCAGGCCGACATTCAGAGCGGCGGTCAACTCATCGATGTAAGAACCCCGTCCGAATACGCGGCCGGTCATATTAAGGGTGCGATTAACTTGTCGCTGCAGGATATGCAAGCCGGCTCACTGCCGAAGGTTGCTAAGACGCAAACCGTCTACGTTTACTGCCGAAGCGGCAGCCGTTCAGGCACAGCTACCTCGCTACTCAAGAACGCGGGCTACCAGAATGTCGGTGATCTGGGCGCTATGTCACGCGTCCAGGCAATGGGCGGAGCGGTAGCGAACTAAGGAGATATTATGACTAAAGTTAACGTCTACAGCACCAAAACCTGCCCCTACTGCACCATGCTCAAACGCTGGTTGGATAGTAAAGGTGTCGCCTATACCAACTACAACGTCGATGAAGACGGCCGGGCGGCCAACGAGATGATCAGCCTGAGCGGTCAGATGGGTGTTCCGTTTACGACTATCGAGGATGACGAAGGCAAAGTATCGAAGGTTCTAGGATTTGATGTTCCTAAACTCGAAGCCCTGTTTAACAAAGCGTAAGATGCCGGTTCGTCAAAAAGGGGCTCAATAGAGCCCTTTTTTGATTTGCTTCCTAGTCCTTAAGGCCCTTTTTGATCTCGTCGAACTCAGCCTTGGTTATTTCCCCCTTGGCATAGCGCTCTTTGAGAATGTCTTCGGCCGAGCGCGAGGCGATTGTGCTGCCTGCGCTCGAGTTTGACATAAACCTCACCAGAGCAATAATCCCGACAACTAGCGCGGCCAGTACCAGAAGGCTAAGCAACATGCCGAAGATGCCGCCGCCCATCGAACCTTGGTTGTAGTAATAATCCATCATCGATTTATCTTCTTTCTGTATAATATTCGTAGCCAGTATCTCACAGTAAACCGCTGTAACTACGGCTTTTCTTACAACTTGTTTTTTGTTCAGTTCAAATTACGCTTATGTTTATTGACACAGTCATCGTTTGAAGCGATGCTTAGACTACTTATGAGAGTTAAAACCCACCATGTGGCAGCCTCGCTGTTTGCGGGAGCCATTTTCCTCAGCACAATGGCATGGTTCAGTGTGCAGGTCCCCACGGTACTGGCGGCTTGTAGTGCCGGGGCCGGCGTCTTTATCACCGCTCCCAGTGCCAGTGCCACACTGAGCGGTACTTCACCTCTCCAGGCCTATAGCAGCTCCACCACCGCACCTACTACCGTCACCTTTACGATTTCGGCGCCCACCGGCGCGGTACTGGGTAACGGCTTGCCTCAGTCGTCCGGGACCTCGAATATGAACTGGTTATTGAACTGGGATAGCACGACCGTGCCCAACGGTGGCTACCAGCTCACAGCCATCGCCCACTATGGTAACAATACGACCGCCGATTGCAGCAGTACGCCGGTAGCGGTAAACGTCACAAATACTACTATTGTACCCCTGGTTGTCCCCACGCTCACAGCCAACATTGCGCCAACCTCGTGGCAGACCCTGCCCGGTGGGCAAAAGAACTTTGCGGCCAGCGGTATCTACACTAATCAGAATGGTAACCAATACCCCATCACTTCAACCTCGTCGGGAGCAGCGTTTACCTGGGATACGGATGCTGGGAGCCTTAGTCCTAACGGGGCGCCGAGCATTTCCCTCACCGCGGGCCAGAAGACCGGCAATCTCCATCTCGGCGTGACCGTGAGTATTAACGGTCTCGTCCAGCATGCGGTAGCAGCAATTATCGTGACGGCGCCATCGACAACAGGAACTACGTCAGCTTCGCCGACACCTGTACCTAAAACATCACCGGCACTTACCCCGGCTCCCGCTAACCCGTCTCAGCCGAAGAGCACCTCGGGGGTTGGAGGCACGCCCCCTCTGACTGCGGCGGAGACGAAATTACTGACCGCCACTGTCACAATCTTCCGACCAGCCACGAGCTCCAACTCTGCCCCGATTATTGCCGTACCCATCCTCGGCTGTCTCAAGGCTAAGCTCGGCACCAGCTATACCGCCATTTCCAGCGGCCAAACTCAGCCTTCGGCCGATGACCGACAACTTAGCCTCGGTTGTTTCTCTGGGTCGGAGCGCATTCCAGCGATTCTTGCTCCAGTGTCGCCCAGCCACGTTACAGAGCTGCCCGAGGAGAAGGCTATTCTGACGATTGGCAGCATCAAGAATCAGACCGTCGCCAACAAGCAGGGCGATAAAGTGGTCGCTATCCTCCTCGGCGGCACCGCCGCCCCCAATAGCAGCGTCTTCCTTTACTTCTTCTCCGACCCCATGGTACTGCGGGCCGAAACCGACAGCCGCGGTCAGTGGTCGTATGTGCTTCAAAACCCGCTAAAGCCCGGTAAGCATGAAGTCTACGCCGTCGCCGCCAAGGATTCAGCCAGCTTCGTCCGTACCTCAGCCATTCCGATCTCAATCGCCGCTGCCGCCGCCGGCAGCCAGGACGGCAGCCTAGTCATTGAGCCGCGCTGGCAGGCCGCTCAGGTCGGCTACGTGGCTGGTGCCGTTCTGATGGTCCTGACCGCCATCTTCCTGATGTTCCGCCTGCGCCGGCGCCGGACTCCGGTAACCTTAGTTTCAGCTGTCTCGGCCCCAATGGTAACCGGTGTGGCCCCGGCGCTCATCCAACCGGCCACGCCGGTCGCCGCTCCGGTAGCAGCCGCCGTCCAGCCACCCCCGCCCGTAACGCCCGAACCGACCGGCCATGACGTTCAAGTTTAGCCAACAGCAACGCGAGCTGGCCTACTCGCTTTTTCTGATCATCCTCATCCCTGCCTGTGTCGTCGGGAGTACCGTCTGGCTCACCAGCCAGATGAAACAGAATTTCGACCAGGAGCTCAGACGCAAAGCCAACCTAGCCAACGAAGTCTTCGGCGTGTCGGCGGCCAATGCTCTGACGGCCAACCCCACCAAGCAGGCTGCAGTCGTCCTGCAGAGCCTTATCGATCAAACTCTGCCCCAGGCCCCCGAGATTGCCCGCTTGAGCGTGTCCGTGCCGCAGGCCTCAGGTTTCCAGACCATTGCCACCTCCGAGGCCGGCCGGACCGGACAGCCGGACCCCAGCATCCAAACATCCGTCGCTTGGAGTAAGCAACAACCCGTGGCCAGCCTCATCGCCGCCGGCGAAAGCGGCACCCGGCAGTGGTTAGTGGCGACGCCGGTTTTTAATCGCTCGGGCCAGCCCATCGCAATCACAACCATGAACGTCTCGCTGGCCGCTTCCGATACCCTCATGAGCACCACCCTGCGCAACTCGGCCATTATTCTATCCGTAATCCTGGCGGCAATCATCCTGCTGCTCATTAATCACTTCCGTTTCGTCGAGTACGCGGAGCTCTTCCGGAAACAGAAGGATCTCGACCAGATGAAGGACGACTTTATCAGCATCGCGACCCACGAACTAAAAGCGCCCATGACCGTAATCAAGGGCTATATTTCGATGGCGCTGGAGGAGAAGCCGCCTAAAGCCGTGGCCGATATGCTCATGACGGCCTTTGACCAAACTAACCGGCTGGGCCGCCTCGTCGCCGACCTGCTCGATGTCTCTAGATTAGAGCAGGGCAAAACCAAGTTTGCTCTGTCGCCCGTCGATCTGGCGGAATCCATCGGGCCGCTGATAAGTGTCTTTGAGGTCAAAGCGGTGGAAAAGCAGCTCAAATTGAGCTATGAGCCGTCCGCCGTCCTGCCGCCGGTTCTGGCCGACGCCGACCGGGTCTCGGAAATCTTCACCAACCTCATCGATAACGCCATTAAATACTCGCGTACCGGCACCGTCACTATCACCCACCAGACCGACGCGGCCAGCGTCTCGACCATCGTCGCCGACACCGGCATCGGTTTATCGGCCGACGAACAGAGCCACCTCTTCCAGCGCTTCTACCGCGCCCGCAACGCCGACACGGCCGAAATCGCCGGCACCGGTCTGGGTCTGTGGATCATCAAGCAGTACGCCGAACGCATGGGTGGCACGATCCGGGTGGAGAGCCAGACAGGCAAGGGCTCGCGCTTTATACTGACGCTTCCCCGGGCTGGTACGACTTCATAAAAGCCAGGCCTACAACCGAAGGTCTAGCTTTAACACGTACCCAACAATATATAGGCCAAGCAGGCCCTGTAGTCTGCCGTTAACGGCTCTTGCCGCTTCCGCTCCCATCATCACTACCACTGCCTGAGCCGCCACCGTCTGATGTCGGTGTCGCCGTAGGGCTGGCTGGACTAGTAACGCTTCGGCTGCCACTGCTTCTAGACCCGGAATTATCCTCTTGATGATGCTCCGTCTCGGTTTGAGCGGCCTCGATGGCCAGTTTGCTCGAGGCGTCCGATACCGCGGCAGCTTTATTGAGGTTATTTATACTCTTGGTAGAACTTTCGGTATCGCCACCGTGCCTGTGGAGCTCATCGAGATAATCAGACACTGCTCCCTCCACCTGTTGGCCGCCATGGCCGTGCCGCGTGAGTTCTGCAATCTCGTGGCTGCGTCGGATCAGGAGCTGATTGCTAAAGCTCGGGTCGACTGCCGTAACTACCGACTCACTGGCTCGCTTCACGGTGTAGAGCTGGTCGCCAGGCAGACTCGACTGCGCGGCGGCCACGACTCCGCCTAGCGCCGTCGTTGAGACTACCGCAGCGGCAGCCATACGCACGGCCCAAACTTGCAACATCGGGGCCGTCTGCATATCGAGCACGCTCTCCAATCTCACAATCTGGGCACGTTTGAAGGCCGGTGAGCGCTTTAACATCCCGAGTTTACGCAGGCCACGTGCCAACGCGGCATCTTCGGACGATAGTCCTTTGTGACGGCGGTTCAAAAATAGTCGATCAAATAATTGTTTCATGATGCTCCATAATTTTCTTCAATAATTGCAGGGTGCGGTGCTGAATTACGCGAACGTTAGCTGCTGTCAGATTTAAGGCTCGCCCTACCTCGGCGACCGAAAGATTTTCCGTAAATCTGAGGATGATTACGGTTTTGCCTGGATCCTCAAGCTTAGCTACAGCATCCTTTAGCTGCTGTGCCGCTTCCAACCCGGCAATCTGGGCCAAGATCTGCGGATCATATGACGGCTCAATCTCAAGCTCGTCAATCGACAGCGGCTTGGCCTTGCGCCAGTGATCGGTCAAGGCATTCCTGGCAATAGCGTAGAGCCAGGCCTGAAGTGAGCCGCCACGGTACTTGTCCCGCGAACGCCAGGCTCTGATGAAGGCTTCACTCGTCAGATCCTCGGCCAGTTCCACGTCCCCGCTCTTCCAGACTAGAAATCGAAATATCTTGTCGGAGTAGTCTAAGTAGGCTTTCTCGAAATCGTTCCGGCTGTGCATTATTAACTCACTACATCCTGTGTAACGTTTGGTAGCACCATACGTTACATACAATAACGCAGTCAAAGCGTGAATTTTAACGAGGACACTATCATGAAGAAGATTGCTATAACCGGGGCTGTTCTCAGCCTCGTAATTCCAACCGTCATCTATGCGCAGGCTGGTGAGACGACAGTGCCCAACGATACCGCAACGGCATCAGTACTCCAAGATAACGGCCGTGGCGCCGATGACGCTCAGGCCAAAGTCGCCGTCAGGGCAGCTGAAAACCAAGCTGCCGAGCACCAGACTGGAGAAAACCGGGGAGACGAGAACGAAGCCGAGGAGGCTGCCGAGCACCAATCACCTGAGGTTGACGAAGACAGCGCAACGCCAAGCCCTACGCCTTCGACAATGGTTGCTCCTTCGCCGCGTGAAGACGCCGAGCATGCTAACAATGTTGAGCAGCATGACCAAGTAGGTGACGACCACGGCAACCAAAGCCGCCGGTAACCACGCCCCGAACGTAAACCACGTTCAATAACAAAAAGAGGCTATTAATAGCCTCTTTTTGTTATGTAAATCTCTAACTCCGCATCGAAAACGATATTAGTACTCTAAATATCCGAAAACCAAGCGTTTTATAAATCTTGAGATATACGGCGCATCGAAGATAATTCCATATCCTATAGCGGCCGCGTGCCCGTGAACGGGGATTGTTTGTTCATGAGCGCCGAGGATTATCGTGTCCTTGGTTGCCACAGTCTTATCGGTTAAAGGGTGAATTGAAAGAATTCGGGACTTTTCTGAGGGTGTAAACTTTGCGAGATTAGATTGAAGTAACCCCATCGATTCAATGAACGCCGGGTTTTGATTCCTAATGACTTCGCATGTGTTTTCCGACCTGTTTATTTTACCCGATACACAAACGACACTTGTGACCGCTTGACTACGCTCCGCATAAGCGTTGAGGACAGCACTAGCCCCCGCACTGGATCCCATGAGCGACACCCTCTCACCCCGAGCCGCATATGTATCAATTTCAGCGAGCAAGGCAGCCAGCTTGGGACCAAAGCTGCCATCATTCCAATTCATTATTTTAGGCCAATGACCGCCCTATGATATACTTTAAGCATAAGCGTGCTAAGTGAGTTAATACATGCAGCCTAAAGGCGACCGCCCAGTCATAATCAGCTTTAGGCCCGAGCATCTAATTGGCTGGGGTCTTACTATAATATTGTGCCTCATTCCGGCTGTGATGTGGTTCCAGATCCACCCGTTAACCACAATTCAGGGCTATTCTGGGACAATGCTGGCGGTGGGGCGGCTCACCGGACTCATAGGCCTAGTCATGTATGCGCTCAACCTGGTTTATTCCACCAGACTACGCCTGCTCGAACTAATGTTTGGGGGCTTAAACCGCGTCTATATTGCGCACCACCTCCTCGGCGGATTGGCCTTCATATTATTGGCTTTCCACCCACTGTTTTTGTCGCTGCGGTTCGCCCAGACTTCACTCAAGGAGGCGGCCCTGCTCCTTATCCCGACCGGGCTCACGCCGCTAGTAGCCGTGTTCGACGGCGGCAATATTCACCATCAAGTAGTACTAAGCCAATGGGCTATCTTCATGGGTATTCTAGCTTTCTGGGTGATGGCCGGTCTCCTGCTCATTACGTTTTTTATCCGGATACCATACGGAATTTGGATCCAAACCCACCAATATCTAGGTGCAGCTTTTTTCCTGATCGGGCTGCACGTATTGTTCGTGACTAGCGACATCTCGACCCATGCCGCACTGCGCAACTACGTTTTGATTATGACCGCCATTGGATTGGTAGCTTTCCTATACCAGAAATTCGGGCGCAAAATATTTGTTCGCCAGTTCCTCTACGCGGTCGATATGGTAAAGCAAACAGGAGGAGATGTTTACGAAATTTATCTCAGCCCGCACGGGGAAAAGATGCTCCACAAGGCGGGCCAGTTTATTTTTATGCGCTTTATGGACGGCCACAATCAGCATATTGGTCGCGAGTGGCACCCTTTTTCAATTTCGTCCGGACCGGGCGACCCGCAACTGCGGGTGAGCATTAAGGGTCTGGGAGATTACACTAAGGCCTTGTGGGCACTGCAGCCAGGAACTACGGCCGAGATTGAAGGAGCTTATGGGATGTTTAGTTTTGCGGACCTTCGCAATCAACACCAGATTTGGGTTGCCGGCGGCATTGGCATTACTCCGTTTATCTCGATGGCAAAGGCCTTACCAGAGAAAGATTTCCAAATTGACCTATACTATTCGGTCAAAACCGCCAGTGAACTCGTGAGTTGGCCTGAGCTCGTAAGCGTGGCGGAGTCAAAAGGCGGGCAGTTTCGGGTTTTTCCCTATGTTGCCGATCAGCAGACCGGATATCTGTCGGCCGATTACATTGAGAAAACCAGCGGTGGGCTTGAGGGCAAAGAGATTTTTATCTGCGGGCCGCCATCAATGATGCATTCGCTGCGCAGCCAGCTTTCGGCCAAGTCCATACCCGGGACAAGTATACATAGTGAAGAATTTGCGATGTCTTGAGATGATAACTAGAATACATAAACAATTTTCTGATTTTGTAACACTAGGAATTGTCCTATGTGGCTAAAACGCTTAGTTGGCATGTGCTTAATCATCGCCTGCGTTGGTATGAACGCAGTGGTGGTGGCTGGGTTTTTCATCCCTGAAAAGCCGGTTCAGATAGCCGCCGCGCCGCAGCCTACTCCGCTGCCGGCACCCCCTCCGGTCGTCACGCTATCGGTTAATCCGACTACCATTACAGCCGGGCGCAACAGCGCTGTTAGTTGGACCACCACCGGCAACGCCGAGAGCTGTGTGGCCAGCGGTAGTTGGGCCGGCCCCAAAACTCCGTTCGGTTCTGAGAGCACCGGACGGATTAGCCGCGCAGGTAACTACGTCTATACCCTAACCTGTAAAAATGCCGGCGGCACTGGCTCAGCCGAGGCGGTAATTAATGTTGGCGGCGTCGCGCCGGTAGCGGCTGCCAAGCCAACATCCAATACGTCCGCGACCCAGCCGACCTATTGTAGCGGCCGTATTCCCTGCTACGGACCGCACGACCTATCGGCCCACTCCGGCTCCGGCAACTGCTGGGGCTACAACGTCGACCGAGTTATCAACCTCAGCGCCTTCGACCTTGGTTTCCACTCCGCCAAAAGCGGCATCCCGTCAATTCAGCTCGCGTCGATCTGTGGTAAGAATTTAGCACCCGCTCTAAGTGGATCAGTCTCATCAGGAGGACAAACCCGGGACCACAACCCAAGCTCCAAAGCCAATGCCGACCGCAACATGATTCCGTATTTTGTCGGTTATTTCGATACGAGCAAGCCATAAAATGCAGGAGTTATCATGAAGCAAATATTACCCAAGCAGACTAAAATTTTTAGCCCTAATGGGCTTGTGATAATCAGCTTTATCATACTGGCCCTTGCATTCTGCCTACTGATCGCCGCCTTCACGATCCAAATGCGGCCGGTCCGGGTCAGTATCCCTGCAACCGCGATCGCCGTTGGTACCCCGATAAATATGGGGACGACGACCATGACAGTTTATGGAGCGGCCGTCGGTGCGGACCAGCCGGGTTTCAAAGCGCCGTCCGGTCAGCACTTTATCGTGGTGGATTTTAGCGTCGTAAACCGCTCCGACGCGCCGATTAACATTTCCCCCAGCACCGACACCTATATAAAAACCGCCGATGGTCAGGTTAATTACTTATCGGCCTATCAGCTCAATCAGCCGTTCCATTCCGGCCAGCTCCTTCCCGGCGAAGCCGTCCGGGGTCAACTTAGCTTTTTGGCTCCTGATAAGGCCCATCCTGAGTTCTATGTCGATGCTATATGGAGTGGCGGCACAATACCGTTTATGCTAAATTTATGAGAGAATCATGGATCCAATAATCCTCACCTTCGATCCGCCGCCACGGCTGCCGCTCTGGCAGCGGTTAGAACAGTTCAAGCCGGGCCCGCGCAGTACAAAAATTGTTACTATCGCCGCGGCCATTGTCCTTAGCATGTCGATGGCAGCGTTCGTTGTTTTCACTACTTTAGCCAATAATACATCGTTTCAGCAGACTCATAATCTGCCGGTGCCGGGCAAATCAGTGGCTCCGCAAACCAGCGGGACGACGTCTAACGCGGCAGCCCAGCCCGGCGGCGGGTCGGTTACAGGTACCGGTGGAACTACCGGCGCAAACAGTCCGGTTGTGACGCTTACCGCCACGCCTGGCTCGGTGGCAAAAGGAGACAAATCTACCTTAGCTTGGAGCGTCACTAACAACCCGACGTCCTGTCAGGCGAGTGATGATTGGTCGGGTACAAAAAGCTCCAGCGGATCTGAGTCAACGGCGGCTCTCACCACCGCCCAGACGTACCTATTTACCCTTACCTGCCGTACCGCTACCGGGACCGGTTTTGCGAGCGTACCGGTATCTGTCATCGACCAAGGCGGTACCGGCGACGCCGCCGTCCGGCCGATCGTCCACTTAGCTCCCAACCCTGCTACAATCTACACTGGCGAGACGACAACTCTGAGCTGGACCACCGACAATAACCCCACATCCTGTACCGCCAGCGGCACTTGGTCCGGTGCGTTAGCCGGATCCGGTACCAAGAGCACAGGCGTGATTAATAAGGCCGGTCGCTACTCCTACACTCTGACCTGCAAAAACGCAGCCGGCTCAGGCTACGCTACGGCTTCCATACTGGTGAATGACCCGCCGCCAGGATTGCCCATCGTCACGCTCGCCAGTACTCCTTCCGGGCCAATAACGCCTGGTTCAAGTGTCAATCTATCTTGGTCTTCCACTAATAGCCCCACTTCCTGCACTGCCAGCGGTGACTGGTCGGGGGCGAAGGGATCGAGCGGCTCACAAAATTCGGGCGCCCTAAATACCATCAAAACTTATACCTTCACCATGACGTGCGCCAACTCTGGCGGCAGTACGTTCGACAGCGCAGCCGTGCAGGTAATCCCCAACCCGCCTGTCGTTGCCCTGTCCGTGAACCCGACATCCATATTCGTCGGTTCTAGCGCCACTATCACGTGGAGCGCTACTAACAGCCCTACAACCTGCACCGCCAGTGGTGACTGGTCCGGCGCCAAGGGCGTGAGCGGTTCTATTTCAACCGGCGTACTGTCCACTGCAAAAACCTATAGCTACAGTTTGAGTTGCACCAATGCCGGTGGCACTGGGTATGTAAACAACGTCCACCTAGTCGTCAGCTTACCGCCGTCTCCCATAGTTACGCTGTCTGCCAGCCCTATTTCAGTAACTACCGGAAGCAGTTCAACCCTCTCGTGGTCTTCAACCAATAGCCCCACCTCCTGCACCGCCAGCGGCGACTGGACCGGTGCCAAAGCAAGCAGCGGCACTCAAAATTCCGGAACGCTCAACACCGTTAGAACCTACTCCTATTCTCTAAGCTGTAGTAACGCCGGAGGTACGGGGAGTGCCAGTTCTAGCGTAAGTGTTTCGTCCGGTGCGCCACCCGCCAGTCCCCCAGTGGTGACCATAAGCGTCTCGCCCGCAACAATTGGCACCGGCAGTAGTGCTACATTGTCCTGGAGTACGACGAACAGTCCAACGTCCTGCACGGCCAGCGGCAGCTGGAGCGGGAGTCAAACTGGCTCCGGTAGCTCTAATACCGGAATTATGGCAACCGCCGGTAACCGTACCTACACTTTGACATGCTCCAACAGCGCCGGATCAAGTTCCGCCTCGGCCACCCTAACTGTGATTGCGGTGCCCGTTGTGACCGTGAGTCTTAGCCCTGCCTCAATCACAACGGGTGGGAGCTCAACAATTACTTGGAATGCCACCAACAGCCCGACGAGCTGTACGGCAGGCGGCAGCTGGAGCGGGTCAAAAGCCGCCAGCGGCTCGGTTACTACCGGTGCTATGAGTACGCCCGGCACATTCACCTATTCTCTGACGTGCTTGAACGCAGGCGGCTCGGGTACCGGTTCCGGCAGCCTCACAGTCGCCAACGCCGCCACGGTTTACTGTAGCGGCAGCACACCGTGCTATGGCCCGACTGATCTGGCGACACGCTCCAGCCCGGGCAACTGTTGGGGCTGGAACCTCACGTGGGTCATCAACATAACCAGCTTCCGCCCGTCTCATCCGGGGGGTATCAAATCGGGTGCCAGCTCGACTATCGAGAACGCCAGCGCCACCTGCAACCACAGCATCAACGCGATATTGGTGGGCAGCGCTACTATTCCCGGCTATCAAGACGCTAGCGGCAGCACCAAGCATGGTCACAATTCGTCGACCCAAAACAACTCAGGTGGCAGCATACTTGCCTCATACCGGGTTGGATACTACGACCCAACTAAACCGTAATGAATTAGGAGAACCAGTATGAAACTTCACCCCAGCCTCGAAAAGCGCCTCGAGACCCTCGCCAAGAAAGAATGGCGCGAGATCCTGCGCATTCGCGATGAAAATCATTTTCTGTATTTGGGTTTGCTTATAGTCATCACGTCACTGCTTGTTGTCGTCGGTGTCGGGGTCATCAACCAGGTACTCAAACAACCAGCGCTAGTCATCACCCTCAACCAGCCGCCTATCGGCAAAGTGCTGACTTCGAGCGACAGAGCAAAGACAATGGCCTTCGAAGCCACCATCTCTAATGTCACCGAGAGCGATAAGCCCGACCCTGCCTTTAAAATTGCCCCCTCCGAGACCATGCTAATCTTGGACATCAAGATTACGAACCGAACTGCCAAAGACCAGGATCTTGTGCCGGTAAATCAACTTTATGTCCGTGGCCGGGAGGGCGAGGCTGCTACGATGCACCCGACGCTAGCACTAACTCGTCCGCTGGCTGCCACCACATTGGCGCCCGGCGCAACAGTCACCGGGCAGGTCTCGTTCAACGTCCCGAAGTCTCTGGCCCATCCGCTAGTTTACTTTGATCCGGGCTGGGGAGGCTTCGGTCCAGTCGTCTTCGACAGTATGCGCTAGGCGATAACCCGCGTTTCTCCGCGTTTTGCGTGGCGAATGAAGCTTAACTTCCGGCTTATTGTTGGTACTTACTCGGTTCGTTATCGCGTCCAGCTTTGAGCACTTTGGTCATCCATATTAGCTCGGTCCAGGCGCCCGCGACGTACTTGCGGTAGGATTCGTTTTGCAGCTCGCCGCGGTCGTTAAATAGGTCCTGCACTCTCGGGAACTGCATGTCGCTGAAGGTTGCCACAAGGCCCATCTCGCGCACGGTACCTATGAGGGCTTCAATGGCGCGCACGCCTCCCCACTGCCCATTAGACGCGCCAGCAAAGGCCACCGGTTTGTGGATGTAGTTACTGAGTTCGCTGTCGAGCATGCGCTTGAGACTGCCCGGAAAACTATGGTTGTATTCTGGCGTGACGATAAAAAAGCCGTCAGCCCGTTCGGTTATTGCTGTATAGCGCGAATCCTTACTCTCGGGGTCATTGCCGTCACCTGGAAAGATAAAATCTTTTGGATCAATGAGCTCGGTCTCGACATCGTCGAACGTGGCGCCGACTTCGGCAACTAATTTGGCTGCAAAAATGCTCTTGCGTTGTTCTCGCGTGGTGCCGGCCAGCACTGGTATATATAATTTTGGCATCGTCTTCCCTCTGTTCTGTTACGTCTGTGCCGTGCCAAATAGCATCTATCATCAATGGCTATGCTTATATTAAGCATAAAACCCAAGATATAGCCAAAAAACGGCTTCGGTACGCTTCAATCGTGGCGGATTTACCGCATCCTCACAATAATGGCGCTTGCTAATACTAGTGAATAAATCGCGGTATTGGCACTATAAGAAATAATCATTGGTTTTGACTTGATTAGGACGGCGTAAATTAACAAAGTACACGTATAGAAAACGTAGTAAGACCATGAGACTGTCGAGACAGCTCTAGCCTGTGGGCTAGACCAAATCTCTACAACTTGTGGGATTGTCGCCACGACATTGATAAGCCCCAAAATTACTATCAACCTATCAAACCCGTCCCGCCATTTGTTCTTAATGTACGTTCGGTATTCTTTTGGCGTCAGTTGGATAAGTTTGGACTTTGCGTTTTTTATCACCTAATTTTTATACATTTAAACACTAGCGTATGGCAAGCTACGCTCCCTACAAGGCCAATGTTTGGCGTCAAACAAGCTGTTTGCGGTATACGCTGATTAGTATGTATAAGCGTATCCTGCCTAAGAAATTATCCGGCGAAGAGCATTTTCGCAATATGGGAACTTCAAGCGTAAGTGTCCTAGACTTCTGGCGCTACGCGTTCTCGGGGCTTAACGCAAATGTCCTTCGCGGCGCCTTGGCTGAATTTATTGTTGAAGCAGCATTGCGAGAAATGGATCAGATCGAGCTCCGTAACCCTTGGGGTGACTTCGATGTATTAAGCCCGTCCGGAGCGAAAATTGAGGTAAAATGCTGCTCATATCTTCAAGACTGGGATCAGAATGATTATTCACGTATCGTTTTCGCGGGACTCAAGGCTAAAGAAATTTATTGGTCAGAAGCCGTAAAATCGTATAAAGAATTAGCAAAATCGAGTTATAAATCAGAGATTTACGTCTTTGCCCTATTCAAGCACAAAGAACACACTACGCTCGACATATTAGATCTCGATCAGTGGGATTTTTACGTTCTATCACGCGCCCAGCTTGCTGAAGGCATTAATAATGGCGGTAGTATATCTCTCGATCGTCTGCACAAGCTCGGTTATGAACCAAAATGCTTCGATGAATTGAAGTATGCAATCGAGAATATTAGTAATTAGCCAGGTCGAACCTAACCGGTTGAGGATTAAAACAATAAAACACCACTCCTTGCGTCGCTCTTTTTGAGGGAACGGTCGGTTGGATTGGTGTTTCATCTGGCTCACCTTACCGAGCTATTTTCAAACTTATAGACACGAAGAAACCCCGCTAGCTGCAGGGCCCTTCGAGGCTAGATTGCAGCCACACGGGGTGTGACCAGATATTCCTACTGTTGGAGCTGCTCCGATGGAGCGTACGTCTGAGCGAACTCGGCTCCGCCGATGATGTACCGGTCGTCGCTGATGGGCGCGTCAGGCTCGGTGGGATCGACAGCGACGGCGATCATGCAGTCGGCACCACCGTGCTGCTCTTCACCCCAGGGGGCCATGATCGTGATGTCCTCGCCCGTCGGGTTGGGTACAGCACGGCAGGCACCCTTGGCACGGAATGTGCCGTCCTCCTGCTCCTCGTACCTCTTGGCGAAGTTATCGGACTGGAGAACGTACTGCTCACCCGATGGGTTGGTGACGACGTACTCGCCACCTTCGGTGGTCTGAGCCGTCTCTTCGCGACCGTCGGCCAGGGTGGTGACGACTCGCTCGCCTGCTTCGGCCACGTGGGCTTCGACGACGGCGGACTTGAGGAAGAGCGGTGCTTCGGTGAGAGCCTGGGTGATTTCGGGTGTTGCGAGATCAAACATGTCAGGACTTCCTTCGCTTTCGACTTGGTCGGCAAGTTGAGCGTACTCATTCTCGCCAGATTCGGTGGGCTGTGCTTCGTGTGCTTCGGTTTCTGCCATTATAATCTCCTCTTTCTCATATCATACAATGATGATCCAAGATTAAGAAGTAATGACTAGACGTGCATGTCTGCGGGACCCCAGTGAGTACCACATTTGCAGGTAGCACCTTCGGTGGCACTACCGTAGTAGACCATGATCTTCGGGTGACCGGTCAATGCATGCTGCAGACGCAGCATAGCGGATCGGATTGGTGTACCCGTCGGTCGCGACGGAGGGTTGTCGAGCATTTAGGCTCCTAGTAGATTCGGTTTTCAAGGTCTAACATATATTACCATAAATACTTCGTTTTGTAAAGGTTATGCTTTACTAGCTCTTATAGTTGACCAGAATTGATCAATTCCAGTCTTCGTTTGAATATCAGAAAATCCTGAAATATCTGGTTTACCATCAATATCGCGGGTGAAGGGCGCCATCTCGATACCCCTCAGTTTTGGTAGCCCTATATCATCGTTTCGACGACTTCGACGCTGTCGGTCACCAGCATAGGTCGTCGGCTTTAACCTTACTGCGGCCTGAATTGGCCGATTCTCATGATCTAAGGCGGTCAAAGTACCAGCTTTCAAACCTTCACCTATATAATCGAGCGGATCTGAAGCTGCCTCACCGAAGGCCGATCCAAACCGGTAAGAATTTTGATAAAATGAATCGACCATTCTCATTTCTACTATTTCGTCTAACTTGTCTTTTATGATAAGGCCATTCCAAGTG
The DNA here is from genome assembly GCA_038244585.1 of Candidatus Saccharimonadia bacterium. Lineage (GTDB taxonomy): Bacteria > Patescibacteriota > Saccharimonadia > UBA4664 > UBA4664 > UBA4664. The sequence continues at coordinate 35,253 of JBBRTI010000005.1, forward strand.
TGCTCTTCTACAGGCTGGAAGCTATCAGAAGCCACAGGAGACCCATTAACCAGGAGTGGATCGTAAAGACTATTCATCTGCACCTGCGCCTCGACCACCGAGTCAAATACCAACATTTCAGTACGTAGTAGCTTACCGATACGGCTTCTTAGCTCAGTTTCGCCCGGGGTGTCTTTACCTTCGGGGCCTAGTACGGCTAAGTCGGACATCATCGAGTTTACTCGAGTAGTCTTCCAGGCATCAAAAAGTAACTGCTTTGTATGCGCATGTTGTCGACAGTCTCCCTTACCCAGATAGAAGTCGACCATAATATTGGTTCGTGAATCGAGAGAAATTGTTTCATCTCCATGCACAATGCCCATAGCCGCAAGGAGATTGTTGATTTCGGTATCATAATCTTCGTGCTCTGGTCCATGGAGGTCTTCGAGTGTTAACGTACCATATCGTTGCCTGATCAACGTATCGACGGCTTCATTAAAGCTCCCAAAGCTATCAATTTGATCAAGTTCAAGCTGTCCAATGAGTGCATTGGCTACTTCAAAATCAAAGCGGTTCACGATATGAGACTGTAATTGACCACCAAACTCGATATTACCACCTATAAAAGTTGTGGTTTCACCGTATTTGAAACCTTTTTGCTCCAGCAATTGGACCGCGCTTAGCGTAGACTCCATTGACGCAGTACCACTTGAGCCATTAGAAATCCCACTTATTTTACTCAGAAGTTCTCTGATTGCTACTTCGGCTGATATTAGTGCTTGCTCGTACTGTGTTTTCGATACCTCGTCAATATCACCATTTGTGAGTATCTCTCTGACTGAAGTAACGAACTGCTCCAAGTTAGCAATTGGGGCCTTGAGCTCCCACTCATGCTGACCTAGCTCTAAGACCTTCTCGAGGTAAAGCGAAGAATCCTGGCCAGAGATAATTGCCGCCTCAAGCTGTGTCGCTACCGTCCAATAATCACCGGAATTTATACCACCAGCTTTCTCGGCTGCAAGTTCTACGAGGCTGGCATTATACATAGCTTGTTCGAGCATCCCATTATCATCAGTAGCCCGAGCAAGTTCTATCTGACCGTATACCAAATTGATTCCAGGATAGAATTCGAATGTCTTGTAAAATCCATCCTCTAATGCAGTCGTAGAGGCTCGCATCAACTCAGTCTTTCGCTCAGGATCATCTTCAGCTCCAGCCTCGAGTTTATAAATCTTACCCAAAATACCTGCACACTCCCCAACCCTGCCATTATGTGTCTCCATAAGACCATGGATTTCTTCTTTCGCCTCATCAAGACGCCCAACTTTATTATAGGTAACCGCCAAAAACTCACGTATAACCGGTGATTCGCGGAACAAAGGGCTTGTTGACCGCTCGTATACATCAATTACTGCTTCAAATGCACCAAGGTTTTTAAGTTCATAGAATAACACTGCCGATTCGGTAGCCCCGACATATTGACCCTCTGTAATTAAACGGTCAAAATGATCTGTTAATAAGTCGACTTTAGCTGCTTTTGGGTTGGCATCACCACCTAATTCAGCGACTCTCGCTGCTATTGCCTCATCTGATGTTACTGCGGTTAGCGTGACTTGTAGGAGATTATCGGCCCGTCGTCGTTCGAGGGTTTCTCTCTTTAGAATATCGAGCCCTTCGGTATTTAGGGAGGTAAGTTCTTCAGGCTTACTCAGAACATCATATAGAGGATGGCGCTCGTACTCATGTTCAATATCGATCGTTGCCTGCGCTTTAAGACTCTCTGCCTGTTGCAATAGTTCCGTTAATCGATCCGTAATGTCGCTTGGACCGTCTGCAACATTCAACTGAAAAACTTTATTAAAAGCTCGATCTATCTCTCCGAGCGAATATCTAACTTCCGTCGTATGTCAACCTCCGGTTTTTCCGGACACCTTGTCTCTTCCCCGGATAAGCGTCGCGGCGTAAGCCGCTGGACTCATCTTGAGGGCTGAATGAATACGTTTGGTGTTGTAGTAAAAGATCGCTAGGGCGACGGCTTCGTGGAG
>JBBRTI010000006.1:0-34582 GCA_038244585.1 Candidatus Saccharimonadia bacterium
GACGGCACTGACACGGCCGGTACGGTTGTAGTTATTACCGGCCAAGCGGTCACAGGTAGCGGCATTCTAGCCGAAATAACCTTTGCCCAGGCCTTTACCGGCGGCAGCTTCAAGGTGGCGCTCACGCCTACCAATGACCGCGCTCTTGATATCCGCGTCTTTGTCGAGAAGACGCCCACAGGCTTCCGGATAGTCACCAAAGACAAAGCGCTGGCCGCTTCCGAATACAAATTCGATTATATTATTATCGGCACCCAGGCTGGCGGCTACTAGCCGGCGTGGCCGGACCCACTTCATCACTCCCATAGCCAACCACAAGCATAATTTGCTATAATGGGAGACAAGCGAGGGAAGTTTACGCCACATGGCCCACATCATTGCCATTGCGAATCAGAAGGGGGGAGTCGGCAAAACGACTACCACCATCAATTTGGGCGCCTATTTAGCCGACGGCAACAAATCGGTGTTGATTGTTGACCTTGATCCCCAAGGTAACACCACCAGTGGCCTTGGTATTGCCAAAGACAAGCTGACAGGCGACCTGTATGACGTGCTGGTAGAGAAGACGCCGGCCGCGGCCATCGTGCAGGATACGGCCATCAAGGGCCTGAGCGTACTCCCGGCGTCAGCCGTCCTGGCAGCGGCTGAGGTGGAGCTGGTGGCCCATGCCAAGCGTGAGTTCAAACTGCGCGAGGCCATTCGTGATTTATCGTACGACTACATCCTGATCGATTGCCCGCCGTCCCTAGGTATTCTGACGGTAAACGGCCTGGCGGCCGCCCACGATCTGATTATCCCGGTGCAGGCCGAATTCTACGCGCTGGAAGGCCTGGGGCAGCTGGTCCAAACCGTGCAGCGCGTGCGCAAGGGTCTTAATCCGGAGCTCGGCCTTATGGGGGTGCTTGTGACTATGCACAACGGCCGAACCAGCCTGAGCGTTCAGGTGCACGGCGAGATTAAGCGCCATTTTCCCGATAAAGTTTTTGACACCGTCATTCCGCGCAACGTACGGCTGGCGGAGGCTCCGAGTTTCGGCAAATCCATCATGCATTATGATAAGTGGAGCAAGGGCGCCAAGGCTTACAAAGACTTAGCCAAAGAGGTAGTCAAACGAAGCAAGCGCCCGGTAGGCAAACCATGAGGCAATCCGGGACAGCAATCATTCAACATCATTTAAAAGGACGACGGTAATGGCAGACAAAAAACGGGGACTAGGCCGAGGCTTCGATTCACTCATTCCGACGCAATTAGTAGAGGAAGAGTTCGATGTAACCGCAGGCACCAAAGACGGCAAACCAGGCCTTAGCGGCAGCTTGCGTGAAGTTGCGCCGGAACTGGTTGATCCCAACCCGCACCAGCCGCGTACTAACTTTGTTCAGGCCGAGCTTGAGGCTTTGGCAGCCAGCATCCGTGTACACGGCATTCTGCAGCCGCTAGTGGTTACTATGATAGGCGACCGTTACGAGCTGATTGCCGGAGAACGCCGCCTGCGCGCGGCGAAGCTGGCCGGCTTGGATGCGGTACCGGTCATCGTCCGCAGCTTCGATGAGCAGCAGAAGCTGGAACTGGCCCTGATTGAGAACTTGCAACGCGCGGAGCTGAACCCAATTGAAACCGCTACGGCCTATCGCAAACTGATGGACCAGTTCAATCTGAGCTTGTCGGACATTGGAGGCCGGGTCGGGCGCGACATCTCCACGGTCTCCAACACTATGCGCCTGCTCAACCTGCCGCTGGAAGCCAAGCGGGCCATTGTGGAAGGCCGCATCACCGAAGGCCACGGCCGGGTAATTCTGAGCGTGCTGGAGCCTGATAAGCAGGACATGCTGCTAAAGCTGATTGAAAAGAACCATTGGACCGTGCGCCAGGGCGAAGAATACGCCCGCGCCTTCAAGGGCACTACCGGCAGCCACGAGAAGGCCGTTGCCCGCATTGCCTCCACTAACGACCTGACGCGGTCATTGGGCGATTATCTCGGTACCAAAGTCACCCAAAAAGCCTCAGCCAAGGGCGGCAAGCTGGTGATTGAGTATTACTCCGACGAGGAGCTTGATCGTATCTATCAGGCGATTCGGCCCGATATAGCTGGCTAGTAAAGCGCCAAATAAAAAACGGCCCGACGAGCCGTTTTTTATTTGGTTTAGAAGACCTTGGTGTCTTTGAGCGGAAGCAGTCTGAGCACGGCGTCGCCGATAATGTAGCTTGAGGGCAGTTGACCCCATTCGCGGGAGTCGAACGAGCCGCCGGGAGTGCGGTTGTCGCCGAGAACAAAAACGTTGCCGGGCTGAACGGTCTCGTCCGTATCGATAAGCGTGGTGGAACCTTCCGGTTCGTAGCCCTTGTCAGGATTTAATCCGTTGGTATTGGCGGCGTTGAAGACCGTCACAGCGCCGTTCTTAATGACGACGTGGTCCCCAGGCAGACCCACGACGCGTTTGACGAACACCTTGGACGGATCCTGCGGGTAGTGGAAGACGATGATCTGGCCTCGTGAGGGGATGTAGTCGACGGGCTTCCCGAATAGGCTCTCGACCATAGCCCTAGTATCACCCAGCTTAGAGACAATGAGGTAGTCGGTCTCGTGCAGGGTGGGGACCATGCTGGACCCAAGGACGTGGTAGGCCTGGAAAACAAAGTTATGCAGCAGCAGGACCACGGCAATCGGGAAGACTATCCAGCTTAGAAAGGCAAAAAATACCGATTTGAAGCCGTTGGCGACGGTCTGCAGCGCGCCGGGAGCCGCCACGTCCTCAGTATCATTGCTTAGACTATCTTCGGTACGCAAAATTTCCGCCATAGCGGGGGATTGCGGCGGTTGATTGGGGGCTGGATGAGCGGGATTGGCAGGGTCCGGCGAGAATGGGTTTTGAGGCTTGTTTTGGGGTTCCATATGTTTTCGAGTATACCCTTAACGGCTATGCTGATACAACCGTTCGGTAAACGTTTGGCGTTTACCCGCCGGAAAATACTGGTTATACTTAGTTGCAATGACCACGAACCCTACACCAGGGCGGCGGCAACTCGACGGACCAGTGCGCCGGACCACGAGCCAACCCGTTCCATCTTCATCTGAGCTTAACCCGGACCAAAGTACGGAGCTGGGAGAACAGCCTTCCGTACCAGCCTTTGCACAGTCTCCTGTGGCTGACCTCCGGATTGAGCCAATCGAGCCGATCTACGTCTACCGCAAGCCCAAGCGGCGCTTGAAGCGTAAGCTGTTGCTGGCCCCGTTGGTACTGATTTTATTGGTGGTTGGCTGGTTTGGCTATAAGTCTATTCAGGCGGCGCAGCGTATAATTGGCGCTGCCGGCGGCGGCGCACCGGCCCTGGTCGGGGCAATTGATCCGACAAAACTCAAAGGCGAAGGCGACGGCCGCGTAAATATTTTGGTTATGGGGGTTGGCGGAGCCGGTCACGACGGCCCTGACCTGTCCGACACCATGATGGTATGGAGCATCGACCCTAAGACCAAGGATGTCGCCATGCTGAGCGTGCCGCGCGACCTCTACGTTAAGATTCCGGCGTCGCTGAAGAACAAGACCCAGTTCGGCAAAATCAACTCGGCCAACGCCATTGGCGGACCGCAGATAGCCGCAAAGGTCGTTGAGAACGTTATCGGAGTGCCAATCCATTATTACGTCGTAGTGGACTTCTCCGGCTTCAAACAAGCCATCGACGCGGTAGGCGGCGTAGATATCGATGTCAAAACGGCTTTGTTCGACAGGACCTATCCGTGCGAAACCGGCAATAAGTATTGCCCCTACGTTCAGCCGGCCGGCCATATCCATATGTCCGGTATCCAAGCACTCCGCTATGCTCGTTGCCGCCATGATGATGCCGGTATCGGCAACTGCGGCAATGATTATGGCCGGTCCGCCCGTCAGCAGCAGGTCATAACTGCGTTACGCCAGAAGGCCCTTTCTGCCGGAACGCTGACTAACCCGCTCAAGATTACCGGCTTGATTGACGCCATAGGCGCGCACGTAAAAACTGATTTGCAGTTCGGTGAGCTAAAAAAACTTGCTGCCATGGCCAAAGACATCGATCCGGGCAAGATAACTAACAAGGTACTCGATGACGCCCCTGACAACTTCTTAATCGGCGGCATCAATCTCATACCGGCAGCCGGCTACATCTATGTTCCTCGGACCGGAATTGCCGCCGCCAACTATTTCGACTACTCCGACATCCAGGACTTCGTGAAGAACATCTTTGTTGACCACTACATTACCGACGAGAACGCGCGCCTAGAAATTCAGAACGGTTCGGGCATCATCGGTCTGGCTGGCCGGATTACTCTTAGTCTCAAGGCGGCGCATTATAATGTCATGAGTCCAGCCAACGCGCCGCAGGTTGCCGCCCAAACGGTGATTTATGACTACACAAATGGCAAAAAACCATATACCATCAATTATCTGGAGAGGCGTTTCGGCGTGACATCAATCAAGGCTACGTTGCCGGCAACGGCATCACCGACTACGGCTGCCTCCGCTACGGTCGGCGCATCGCCCAAGGCTGTCGCTCAGACCCCAGAGATTAGGATTATTCTTGGCTCTAATTACCAGTCGAAGACTCAAAGCAGCCCGACACCAGTTAACTAACAGGCTGCGCGGCGTGCCGCAGCGCCTGATAGTGCCGGTACTTTTGGGTATGATTATTTGGTGGCCCAGTCAGAAAGGCTATTGGTGGTTGTCGGTGCTGCTCGTAGTAGCTGCCGAGTTCACGCTAGGACCTATCAAAGGCTCGGTGAGTGACCGGCTGATGGCGCGCCTGCCCGCTCTCATGATGGCCGGCAGCGTAGCGCTGAGCATCTCGCTGCTGCCAAAGGCGGCTTCCCAACTTGGATTGGCCCTAGCGTATGTCGCTTGGCGGTACTTCTTTGGAGCCGTCTCGCAACCCGGTGATTCCGGCCTTGTCGGAACCTTCCTGGTCCAGATAGCCTTTTTTGAGGCGGTGTTTCTGGCCGCAGCAATCTCCGGGCCATCAGCGGCGGTAGTTCTTGTAGCTGTGTGGCTGGGATGTTTCGGCCTGCTTTACGAGACTCTAAAGATACGCGGCGAGCGCAATGCAATATTAATGGCCTCGGTTTGGGCTCTGGTGGCGGCCGAGTGCAGCTGGGTATTTACAACTTGGCTAGTCAGTTACGTCACAGTCGGCAGTTATATCATTATCCCGCAGCCGACGCTGGTACTTTCAGCCATCGCTTACTGCTTCGGCGGCATCTACATGGCGCAGCGACAGAAAAAGCTGAGCCGGGCCAGGCTCAGCGAGTACATGTTTATAGTCCTGATTATCCTGGCGATCGTAATTGCCGGCACTAAATGGCGGGGAACATTGTAGCTTTCAGCCAGCCTTCAGGATGCTACCATAGAGTTCAAGACATAAGGCGCCGATAACGAGGAAAACTATGCTCCCAGACCACAATCACAGCGAGGAAGCCGTCAATCGGCCCCGTTCTAAATATGTTTTGAGTGCTACTAGGCAGATCGCGATAGTCGGCCTGATTGCCGGCCTGATTGGCGGTACGGCTGGGTCTTACGGTTTTATCAAATATTTTGCCAGTGCCGTGCCGACGTCCAAGCAGCAGCTCATCGTTAATGAATCCTCAAGCGTTATCGATGTGGCGGGCAAGGTTTCTCCCAGCGTCGTGTCAATTACGACCAAGCAGCTAAGCCAAGGTTTCTTTGGCCGCACACAGCAGGTTGAAGGGGCGGGGACAGGTATAATCGTCAGCTCGGACGGCCTGGTCCTAACCAACAAGCACGTCGTACCGGCCGGAACCTCCACCGTGACGGTCGTGGATTCCAATGGTAAGCAGTATACGGGCGGAGTTGTCATTGCGCGCGACCCCGTCAATGACATTGCCTTTATCCGGATCAAGGCTAAAGGGTTGCCGGCCGCCCAGCTTGGAGACTCCAGCAGCGTCAAAGTCGGCCAAAAGGTTGTGGCTATCGGCAATGCCCTAGGGCAATTTCAGAACTCCGTCACCGAAGGTATAATTTCCGGTGTCTCGCGCGAAATTCAGGCGGGGGACGGGACCGGCAGCGCCTCCGAGGTCCTGCAGAACGTCTTTCAGACTGATGCCGCTATCAACTCCGGCAACTCCGGCGGTCCGCTCGTGAACCTGGCAGGGCAGGTCATCGGTATGAACACGGCTGTGGCCAGCCAGAACGCACAGAACATCGGCTTCGCCATTCCCATCAATGATATCAAGAACGATATTTCCAGCGTCAAATCGCAAGGCAGGATAGTACGACCGTACTTGGGGGTTAGGTTTGTGGCTCTGAGTAAAGATGTCGCCGCCAGTAATGGGCTGAGCGTCGATAATGGCGCCTGGCTGCAAAGCGACGCTTCCGGACTGGCGGTTGTCGCCGGCAGCCCGGCCGAAAAAGCCGGACTTAAGGAAGGCGACATCATTACCAAGGTAGCCGCGACGGCGATTGACCCGGTGCATAGCCTGCAGACGCTTATATCCAGCCATAAAGTCGGCGATAAGATCAGTCTGTCCGTCTTGCGCGACGGCAAGACCATAACCGTCACCGTCACGCTCGAAGAGGCATCGTCTGGAAATTAGGTAAGAGTGCCGCTCTTAAACTGTAATTTGAGTATTGTTGGCTCGGTTTAACGTAGGGCCGTAAGATTTATCGTTAGATTCCGGTGCAAGGCCGCCGCAATTGCCTCGACTGTCGCCAGCGTAGGGTTGGCCGTACCCGCCTCAATACGGGCGATGGTGGATTAGTCGTGCGACAACTAACCTTGTCGCCTAAACCCCAAAATAAAGTAACCTTGTTCAACTACCGTAAGCCCAACCTTAGCCGCCTCGGCAATGAGACTGGGTTGCTGCCAAGGGTCACATTCGGTAAACAAATATCCGTCTACGTTTAGGTGGTCGGGTATGCCGGACAAAAAGCGCCGATATATATCCAACCCGTCGGGTCCGCCAAAGAGCGCAACGTCGGGTTCATGTTTGACCTCTTCCATGAGTTCGCTGCGGGACTCATCGCGTAGGTATGGCAAATTAGTTACGATGCAGCCAAATCGTTCGGTTATATCAGCCCAGAGGTCACTCGAGGCAAAGGTTATATCCAGCTGGTATTTCGCGGCATTGCAGCGTGCTACACCCAGGGCCGTATCGGAGACTTCGGTTGCGGTAACAGAGATATCCGGACGAGAGTACTTGATGGCGACGGCAATGGCGCCTGAACCCGTTCCTATATCGATTAGGCGTGCAGCTTGCGGTGCGTATTTTATCGCCCATTCAACCATCTGCTCGGTTTCCGCGCGCGGAGTCAGGACATCAGGAGTAATCTCAAAATCCAAACCGTAAAACTCGCGCGTACCCGTCAGGTGGACTAGAGGCTCGCGGTTTAGGCGGCGTGCCAGCAAGGTGTCGAGATGGCGGGCTGAACTCGATTCTAGATTGTCGTCAGTATGGGCCAGGACCCAAGCCCGGTTATGCGTCAGAACGTGGGCCATAATCAGTTCGGCATCGAGCCGGCCCGACGGGACGCCAGCAGTTTCAAGCGCTGAATACGCTGGTTTGAGCCACGCTCCGATGGTCACGCGGCGGCCTGCTCCAATTTTAGGCGCAGATCTTCGGCGCGCAGAGCCTCGATAATGCCGCCGATATCACCGGTCATGAAGGCCGGAAGACCGTGGCGGGTGAAGCCGATACGGTGATCGGTGACGCGGTCCTGAGGGAAGTTATAGGTGCGGATTTTTTCGCTGCGGTCTCCCGTACCGATTTGGCTGAGGCGAGCATCGCGTCCGGTTTTTTCTTCCTCTTCCAGTTTGGCGGCCAGTAGGCGTGAACGCAGCACGCCCATAGCTTTTACCTTGTTCTTAAGCTGGCTCTTCTCATCCTGGCAGGTAACAACCAGCCCGGAAGGGAGGTGAGTGATGCGGACGGCGGAGTCCGTGGTGTTGACCGACTGGCCGCCATTGCCGCCGGAGCGGTAAACGTCGATGCGCAGGTCCTGGGCGCGAATTTCCAGGTCGTGTTCTTCGGCCTCCGGAAGTACGGCTACCGTAACGGTAGAGGTATGGATCCGGCCGCCGGATTCAGTTTCGGGAACTCGTTGGACGCGGTGTACACCCGATTCATACTTTAGCGAACCGAAAACATTGTCGCCCTTGACCGTAAAAATTATTTCCTTGTAGCCGCCGACGTCCGATGGGCTTTCACTGATAAGTTCGATACGCCAATGGTTGACTTCGCAAAAACGCGCATACATTCGGTAAAGTTCGCCCGCGAACAGGCTGGCTTCGTCGCCGCCGGCTCCGGCCCGGATTTCCACGATGGCGTTCTTGGCGTCGGCCGGGTCCGTCGGTACCAGGGCCAGGCGTAGTTCGTCGTCGGTTTGTACCAGGGCGGCCTCCAGATCAGGAATTTCGGCTTCAGCAATCTCGCGCATCTCGGGGTCCGCCATGAGCAGTTGTGCTCCCTCAAGCTCCTCGCTTAGCTTGCTGCGGCGGTCGTAGAGTTCAACCAGCGGCGTCAATTCGCTTTGCCGCTTGGCGAGCACCACCATTTGTTGCGTACCAAAAAGGCTCGCGTCGGTCATTTGTTCCGCGATGGCTTGGTATTCTTCTCTAATTTTCTCTTCGCTCGGATCCATGTCTTTTATCCTACTGTTTGTGGCGTGCGATTACAAAAAGAGCGGCCCGTTAAAGGGACACGCTCTTTTTGTGGTGAAGATGGCTAGGCCTCAGACTTGGCTGCGCTGCTCTCGACGGTTTCGCTCTGGAGTTCATCTTGAATCTCAGCGAGCTTGGCATCCTTCTGGTTGACGGCGGCGGCACGAATCTCAGCGGCCTTGGTTCCGGCAGCCTTACGGGCTTTGAAGCGGTCAACCCGTCCGGCGGTATCGAGAAGCTTCTGCTTACCCGTGTAGAACGGGTGGCAGTTTGAGCAAATTTCTACGTCAATAGTTTTCACCGTGGTGTGCAGGGTGAACTTGGTGTCGCAGCCGTTACAGTGGACGGCGGTTTCGAATACTTCGGGGTGAATTGCTTGCTTCATAACTGTATGAGCATACCTCAGGTAGTGAGTGAGGTCAACCCTTGGCTATGTGGGATACAAAGCTAGATAATTGTAGGTTTGGGTTATGGTTATGTTTGCAACGAGTCCCTAGGGGTCATCGTCTTATTTTGAATGTTCTATTTTATAGAAGTTGCTACTGAATTCCCCCTCAAAGTTATACACAATTTATATAAAGTAGAAGATACAATAATAAACCAACGGCCTCGGCCAGCGAGTCCGCGAATAATCTAATGGTTTACGATGTCTCGTATGACAATTAACAATGAATATTTGTGCTCAACCTAAAACTTGAATGATTTCAAATCTTGGGTTGAGGACAGAGTAGAGATTTTAGCTCAGCGTGGTGTGTGACCTTTCGGTTGGAAGGTCACACACCACGCGTTTGAGCTTAGCGCTCGCAGTCGTACTCGAGCAGGTTGTCGATGCCGTTGCAGCACAGACAACCCGGAACATGGAAAATTCTGACCTTGGGCCAGCGACGCCTTGCGGCCTCCGTAAGGGCGTCAAACTCGCCACCATAGGTGTCAGCGTGAACGTCAGCGGCGTACCACCAGTTGTGCATGTCGAGCAGTTGCTCGTTGCTGAGCGGCTCGAAGTGCGTCTTCATAATCGCGTGGCCGTCGTGGCCGTCGTGGCCGAGGACGATCATGGAGACTATGCCGTTGTCGAGGAGCTGAATTAGGTCGAGCAGCTTGTTGGCGTACTCGTCAATCAGAAAGCCCTTGTCGTTCAGGCTCTGGACGGTTTTGGCGGTCATTGAAGATCCTCTCGGTAGGCTAATTAGTCTCTCTACTCTGTCAAGGGGTCTCAAAGAAGGGTTCCCTGAAACATGGAAAGATTATATCATAATAGAGCTTGTTAGTCAATATCATTGCTGACCAGAATGAGTGATGTGTTTCTTGATGGTTTATGAGAACAACCTTCTTAATCATTGGCAAATCCCGCTCAACCTGTTAAAGTACTGGGGTTATCAATGAATGAAACAGCACAGCCGTAATCCTCCCGCTCGGGTGGCTGATGCAAAGCGAAAGGAACTGTTACTATGGCAGACGTCAGTCTGAAAGAATTATTGGAGTCGGGTGCGCATTTTGGCCACCAGACCCGTCGTTGGAACCCCAAGATGAAACCGTTTATCTTTGGAGCTCGTGGCGGAGTCCACATTCTGGACCTCACCCAGACGGCCCCGCACCTTAAAACGGCCGCCGATTTTGCTACCAGCGTCACCAGCCGCGGCGGCAAAGTGCTGTTCGTCGGCACCAAGCGCCAAGCTGCCGACATTGTCAAAGAAGAAGCTCTGGCTGCCGGTATGCCTTACGTCAGTGTCCGCTGGCTCGGCGGCATGCTAACCAATTTCCGTACCATCAAGCAGCAGATCAGCCGTCTCAAGAAGCTGGATGCCGGCCTTGAAAGCGGTGATTTTCTGACCAAGTACAACAAGAAGGAAATCCTCGACTTCACCAACGAAGCTGCCGCCCTAGAGCGTATTTTCGGTGGTATCAAGCACATGGACCAACTCCCCGGCGCCGTCTTTGTTATCGACACCCCCAAGGAAGAATTGGCGATTGCCGAAGCCCGCAAGCTGGGCATCCCAATCATTGCCTTTGCCGATACCAACTCCAACCCGGATTTGATCGACTACATCATCCCCGCCAACGACGACGCCATCAAGGCAGTTAAAATCATTACGCACCACATTGCGCAGGCCGCCGCTGAAGGCGCCAAGGCGTACGCATCCAAGGCCGCCGACGAAGCAGTCGCTTAACAAGGAAAAATCTTCATGGCTCACACGATCCAAGATATCAAGAAACTGCGCGACATGACCGGTGCCGGCATGATGAAGGCCAAAGAAGCCCTCGAGAACTCTGGCGGCGACATGGACAAGGCCGTGGTCTATCTGCGCGAAAAAGGCGATGCCTCAGCCTCCAAGAAGAGCGAGCGTGAAGCCCGCGCCGGTCTCATTGAGGCCTACGTCCACGGCGGACGCATTGCTACCATGGTCGAAATCAACTGCGAGACCGACTTTGTGGCCATGACCGATGACTTCAAGGGCTTTGCCCGCGACATCGCCATGCACGTCGCTGCGGCCAACCCGGAGTATCTGGGTCCTGAGAGCGTACCGGCGGAAATCGTCGAGCGTGAGCGGGCCATCTACGCCAAGGAAGTCACCGGCAAGCCGGCCGAAATCCAGGACAAGATCATCGATGGTAAACTGGCTAAGTTCTACGAGAGCTTTACCCTCACCAAGCAGCCGTTCATCAAGGACCCCGACGTCACCATAGAAAAGCTCACCAAAGAACTCATCGTCAAGTTGGGCGAGAATATCGTCATTCGCCGTTACGTGCGCTATGAACTCGGCCAGCTCTAGGAAATCGTCAAAATAGCCAACTACACACTGCCAGACTGGGTGTAGAGTATATATAAACCCTTATCAACGCCAAAAAACGGAGAACATGAGCATATGATCCGACCCATTGTCGACAGCGCACAGCCAAAGATGGACAAAGCCATCGACCATTTGGTCGAAGAACTTAAATCGATTCGGACCGGCCGGGCCTCAGGCGCCCTCGTAGAGAACCTGATTGTCGATTATTACGGCACACCGCAACCGCTCAAGGCCATCGCCTCCATCAACACGCCCGACGCCCGTTCCATCGCCATTACTCCTTGGGACAAAGGGGCTATGATCTCCATCGAGAAGGCGATTCAGGAATCTCCGACGCTCGGCCTGAACCCGATGAACGACGGCATCGTCATCCGTTTGTCCATTCCGGCACTGACCGAAGAGCGCCGCCGCGAGATTGCCAAGAGCCTAGGATCCAAGATTGAAGACTGCCGCATCACCCTGCGTAACGTCCGCCATGACGTTCTTAAAGACGTCCAGCGACTGGAAAAAGACAAGCTGGCAACCCTGGACGACGTTAAATTCGCCGAGGCTGAATTGAACAAAAAGATTGATGCCTGCCAGAAGCGCATCGATGAGATTGAAGTTGCCAAGACTAAAGAAATCATGGAAGTCTAAGCCACGAAATCGTCACCGGACAACCAGGTTGTGCCTCAGCATTTAGGGATCATCCCTGACGGTAACCGCCGTTGGGCCAAACTGCATGGGAAGATGAGTATTAGCGGACATCGGCAGGGGCTCGATGTGGCAAAGAGCATAGCCATGGCGGCCTTTGATCGTGGCGTCACAACCTTCACTATGTTCGCTTTCTCGACCGAGAATTGGAGCCGCGCCGAAGAGGAAGTGGGATATCTCATGGAATTGTTCTATGGACTTGCCACCTCAGAGATTAATGAATTGACCGACAAGAACGTGCGTTTTAGATTTATCGGCTCGCGCCAACGTCTATCGACCAAGCTTGTAGCGGCATTGGATGCCGCCGAAAAGGACACAGCATTAAATACAGGCGGGACTCTGGCTCTCTGTCTTAATTACGGCGGGGAACAGGAAATTGCCGACGCCGTGACCGAACTTATAGCTGCCGGGCACACCGGGGAAGTAACCCCGGCCGATATCCAGGCCCACCTTTACGCCCCAGAAATTCCGCCAGTTGACCTGATTATCCGGACCTCGGGCGAACACCGCACCAGCGGCTTTATGCTCTGGCGGGCGGCGTACGCGGAGTTTTATTTTACGACCAAACACTGGCCGGAATTCACCGAGTCGGATCTTAATCACGCGCTGTCCGACTATGCCTTGCGCCAACGCCGATTCGGCGGTTAAAGCGGCGCCGACGATAGCCGTCAGCAGCGTTATCGGCTAGTATAGGTACATGCTTACAATCATCGTCATCATCCTTTTGTTCTCGTCTTTAATCCTGTTGCACGAGTACGGTCACTTCGTCGTTGCCCGACGAAACGGTGTCCACGTGGATGAGTTCGGTTTCGGTTTTCCGCCGAAAGTCTTCGGTCGCGTGTACAAAGGGGTGCTGTACTCTTTCAATCTCCTGCCACTGGGCGGCTTTGTCCGTCTGAAGGGAGAGGACGCCAACGACATGAGCCAAGGATCGTTTGCCGCCGCAACCTTGGGTATCAAGGCTAAGATTTTGCTGGCCGGCGTGGGGATGAACCTCCTGACCGCCTTCGTTATTTTTTATGCCCTCTGCATCACCGGTCTTCCTGGCCTTGGCGCCCAGTTCGAGCCGACGTTCCTTAAGCCCACCTATGCCCAGCCCCGCCAGCTAATCCTTTCCGAGGTCGAAAAGGACAGTCCAGCCGCTAAGGCCGGATTGGGGCGCGGTGATTACGTCCTGAGCTTTAATGGCAAAGCCATTTCGACGGACGCCCAACTGCACGAGCTGACCACAGCCAATGCGGGACAGGCTGTTAAACTGACCGTCAAACAGGGCGGGACAACGCGCGAGGTCACGGCCACGCTCCGTAAGCCGGGATCCAAAGGGGGCTTCCTGGGTGTCGCCTCGCAGCAGGTATATAAGCTGCGCTATGACCCGTTGCAAGCAGTAGTCGCAGCCGCTTATGTAACGCTGGCCCTTCTCGTTGCAACTATTGTCGGCGTGTTCCAGCTCTTAATGTCGCTGCCAGCGCTCATCTTCGGCCTGTTCTCGACCAAGATTCCGGCTGCGGCCGAAGCTGCCTCCGGTCCGGTGGGTATAGTCTTCATCCTCAAGAGTATATCGACCTTGGGCTGGTCTTATGTCCTGTTGTTCATGGGTAACATTTCCGTGGCCCTGGCCGCCTTTAACGCCCTGCCGCTGCCGGCACTGGACGGTGGCAGGCTGTTTGTTTCCGTAATCCAGAAGGCGACAAAGCGCACCTGGAATCCGGAGACCGAAGCCCGTTACCACGCCATCGGCTTTATCGCCTTAATTGGCCTGATGATTTTAATCTCTGTTTACGACGTGAGGAAATACTTTTAGGGTGCCAACTCTGCCGCCGCATTTGAGGGTTCCGTGGGGCATCATCGACGCTCTGGTGGTGTATCTTATGGCCTGGGTCGGCTCTACGGTTATCCTCGTGGTGTTACTGCGGATTGTCGCGACGCAATTCTCGGCGGCCGCTCAATATTTGCAGTCCTTAGCCGCCGGCGATATCTACGCCAGCTTCATCCTGACAATCTTTAACGCCATCATTGCCCTTGGGCTGGTGGCCTTTTATTTGCGCCGTCACTCAGTCTCCTGGAGCTCAGTAGGTTGGCGTAAGTTCAATGTTTTGAAGGCGGCCATGTACCTGCTGGCCATATTCATCTGCTTCATTTTTGCCAGCAAAGTACTACTATGGATTGTTTCTATATTGGTACCAGGCTTCAACAGCCAACAGCCTCAGGTCAACGATTTTACCAAGTCTACGCTCTCAAACCCAAGGCTGACACTTATTGCACTGGTGATTATCCCACCGATCATTGAGGAGACGGTGTTCCGCGGATTCATCTTTCCAGCTTTCGCCAAAAAGTGGGGAGTGGTGTGGGGTGCAATTCTTTCTAGCGTAATGTTCGGTTTCGCTCATCTTCAGCAAAACGTCGGGGTTTACACCTTTGTTCTTGGGCTTCTCCTGTGCTTTCTCTACATAAGGCTAAAAAGCATCATTCCAGGCATTATGTTCCATACGCTCAATAACTATCTGGCATTTATCGCGATTACCGCCAAATAGCAGTCCGCTGGGTACTGTTGAAAGCCGTGGTAGTGCAAAACCCTCCAGTAGGCTAAAATACGACTCATGAGACTTTCCAAGCTTTACACCAAGACCCGACGCGACGCTCCCAAAGACGAAACCGCTAAGAACGCGCAATTATTAATCAGGGCCGGCTACATCCATAAGGATGCCGCCGGAGTCTATTTGTGGCTGCCGCTGGGCCGTATCGTGCTGAACAAGATTATCCAGATCATCCGTGAGGAAATGGACGCGCTCGGCAATCAGGAGGTTGTGATGAGCAGCCTTCAGCGTAAAGAACTGTGGGAGACTACCGACCGCTGGGACGATGACAAAGTGGACGTATGGTTCAAGACCAAGTATAAGAGCGGCGCCGAGGCTGGCCTGGCTTGGAGCCATGAAGAGCAGATGGTCGATATGATGCGGCAGTTTATAGCGTCCTACAAGGACCTGCCTGTCGGCGTGTACCAGTTCCAAACCAAACTGCGCAACGAGACGCGAGCCAAAAGCGGGATCTTGCGCACGCGTGAGTTCGTCATGAAGGACCTTTATTCCTTTACCCGCGATCAGGAGCAGCATGAGAAGTTTTATAACGACGTCAAAGAAGCGTACGTGCGCATTTTCGACCGTGTCGGCCTTGGGGAATGGACCTACTTCACCGTTGCCTCCGGCGGCCCCTTCGCCGAATTCTCTCATGAGTTCCAAACCGTGACCGACGCCGGCGAAGATGTCATTTACCTTCACCGGGAGAAGCGTATCGCCATTAACCAGGAAGTACTACGCGACGACGTCCTGAAGACCCTAGGGGTTAAGCGTGAAGAGCTGGAAGAGGTCAAAGCCTCTGAAGTGGGTAATATCTTCAGCTTCGGAACCTCCAAGAGCGAACCGTTCGGCCTCAAGTTCACCGACGAAGACGGCACCGAGAAATTCGTTACCATGGGTTCCTACGGCATCGGGCCGGCCCGCGTTATGGGGGTGATAGTTGAGCAGTTCGCCGACGAGCGCGGTTTGGTCTGGCCTAAGGGCATCGCTCCGGCCGACGTGCACATCGTACGCATCGGTGACGCGCCCGAAGTTGTCAAGGCCGCCGATAAGCTCTACGACAGCCTGCAGAAATCCGGCAAGCAAGTAATTTACGACGACCGCAACGAGCGAGCCGGCCAAATGTTCGCCGACGCCGACCTCATCGGCGTACCCCACCGGGTGACTGTTTCTTCCAAGACTGTCGAGCAGGATAGTGTCGAATATAAGGCCCGGACCGAGGCCGATAGTCGCTTAATCAAGACCAGTGAATTAGAAAAGACTTTCGTTTAAACCCATTAAGGCTGGATAGCTGTATCCGCTTGCCCGTATCTGTCAGACACTGGTAAACTAGGGTAATGAAAATGCTTGCTTTATGATTAACCGCTTGCTCGGATTGCTCAGTCATGACATCGGGATCGACTTGGGGACGGCCAACACCTTGGTTTACGTTCGCGGGCAGGGTATTACCATCAATGAACCTAGCGTGGTGGCTATCAATATCAAGACTAAGCAGGTTCTGGCCATCGGCGATGAGGCCAAGAAGATGGTTGGGAAGACTCCGGCTAATATCGTGGCCACCCGGCCATTGGTGGATGGCGTGGTCAGTGACTTTGAAGTCACTGAGCAGATGCTCAAATATTTCATCAACAAGGTTCATAAGGAGTCCTACAGCGTTTTTCCGCGGCCGCGCGTAGTGGTGGGCATTCCGTCCGGTGTGACGGAAGTTGAGAAACGCGCGGTGGAAGATGCCGCGACCAACGCCGGCGCCCGCCAGACCTTCCTCATCGAAGAGCCGATGGCCGCGGCTATCGGCGTGCGGCTGCCCATCCAGGACGCGGCCGGCAGCATGATCGTCGACATTGGCGGCGGCACAACGGAAGTGGCGGTCATTTCACTGGGCGGCATCGTGGCCTCGCGCAGCCTGCGTATTGCCGGCGATGAATTATCGGACGATATCATAAAGTATGCCCGTGAGGAGTTCAGCCTTCAGATCGGCGAGCGCACGGCGGAAAACATCAAGATCCAAATCGGCTCTGCCTACCCGCTGGACGGCGTTAAGGCGGTTCCTATGCGCGGCCGCGACCTAGTTACCGGTCTACCCAAGGAAATTATGGTTGAGCCGGAGCAGATACGCGCCGCCCTCGCCAAAAGCGTTCGCGAAATCGTTGAAGCCGTCAAAATCACCGTGGAGGAAACTCCGCCGGAGCTGGTGGCCGATATCATGGACCGCGGCATCGTGCTGGCGGGCGGCGGCGCCTTGCTCAAGGGTCTCGATAAGATGATCGAGTACGAAACCAAGATGCCAGTCCACGTGGCCGACGATCCATTGACGGCCGTGGCTCGTGGCACTGGTTTGGTGTTGGAAGACTTGGATTCTCTCAAGGACATCCTTATTCCGACTCAATATGGCAAGATTCCGCGTTAAGGAACCAATTCTATGAGCCGATTTAATCTCAACCGACGAATTTTACTGATGGTGGCGGCCGGAGCGGTCCTGATATTAGTTGGTCTGACTACGGCTAGGGGGCCTCTACAATGGCTTTATAATGTGACTCTTGCCCCTGTTTCAAAATCATTTGCCGGCGCCGGCAGTGGTTTTAGTGCAACCATGGCCGACCTGGGGCGGGTAAGCCGCTTGGCACGCGACAATACGGAGCTGGCTCGTGAGAACGCTAGTTTGCGTCAGCGCTTGGCAGCAGATGCCGAAACTCGGCGTGATAATCAGCTACTGAGGCAGCAGCTCGGCTTGGAGGTGGCCGGAGCCGCGCCTGAAGTTGCTGCCGAGGTTGTGGCTTTCCAGCCGGATTCATACCGTCAGTTTATCACCATCAACAAAGGCTCAACGGACGGCCTCAAGGCCGGGCAGGCCGTGCTCAGCGAGGGCGTGCTCGCCGGAACTTTGTATTCGGTCTCGGCCCACAACGCCAAGGTTATCCTGATCGTTGACCCCGAGTTCAAGCTGGCCGCCAAGGTCCAAGGCGATAATGCGGCGGACGGTATCGTTCAGGGCCAGCTGGGCGGCGGCCTTACGATGCAGAAGATTGACCAGACTAAGCAAATAAAGCCTGGTGATACCGTAACTACCACCGGTCTAGGCGGCTTGGTACCAGCGGGGCTCCTTATAGGCCAGATCCAGTCGGTCAATAGCCGCTCCAACGTCATATTCCAGACCGCCCAAATCTCGACACCGTTGGAAGCCAACCGCCTGCGCTTTGTTTTCGTGGTCACTCAATAGTGAGGCGGATCTTGCTGTTTGTGGTGCTGGGGCTGTCGATTGCTGCTCAGGTTAGCCTGCTGCCGGCTCTACGTCCGTTTGATGTTGTACCTAACCTCCTGTTGGTCCTAGTTGTTTTAATCGGGCTGAGGTCTACGGTCTCGCAGGCTTTGCTGTTGGCTGTTCTTGGCGGAATCGTCATGGATTTGGCCAGCGGCTCGGACTTCGGGCGAGATATGGGCATACTGGTTTTAGGTGCTCTGTCGACGGGGCTGGTGCGCCGGAGCGGGCTGACATTGACCGGCCCGTTGGTAGCGGTCGGCCTGGTGGCAGTGATGACACTGGCGGCCACGGCACTAAGCTTGGCCGGTATCTTCGATTCACTGTCCGGCAGTCTCAGTGGCCGTATCCTCTCGACGCTGGTAGGGGAGCTCGTGTTAAACTTAGTCCTAACGCTTGGGTTTCGGCCGATCATTAATCGGCTGGTCCCCGACGAGTCGGCCTTGCCGACAATAGGTTAGGGGGCACAGTGAAGGGTAAAATATTTGGTTATCTGGAGAGCGGCGGGTCCAAGGGACTTAAGCTGAGCGGAAACCTGGCCCGTCATGAGGAATGGACCGAGGCGATTCTGCCGGCCGATGCTGAGCGCCTAGGGACGGAAACCGACACCAATCGGCGCCCGCTCATCATCTTTGCCGCGGTTATAGTAGGAGCTATGGGCCTGTTGGGCGCGCGGCTGTTCGGGCTCCAAATTATTGGCGGCGACCACAATTTGGCTCTGGCCGACGGTAACCGCACCCGTCAACAGGTAACCAGGGCGCCCCGCGGCGATATTCGGGACCGTAACGGCGTGGTGCTTGCCAGCAATCAAGCCAGCTT
This sequence comes from Candidatus Saccharimonadia bacterium, assembly GCA_038244585.1. Taxonomy (GTDB): domain Bacteria; phylum Patescibacteriota; class Saccharimonadia; order UBA4664; family UBA4664; genus UBA4664. Next base: position 18,768 of record JBBRTI010000006.1, read on the forward strand.
CGACGTGACCGCCCTGCCGCAGCAGCTCCCGCGCGAAGCCAAGGCGCGGACGGCGGTGTATGCGCGGGTGGCGGCAATTTTAGGCATGACCGTGAGTGACGTTCAAGCTAAGGCCGAGGTTACTTGCCGCGGTCAAAAACTCAGCTCCGGCTGTCTGACGGTGCCAATTCCGCAGCTTATCGCTGCTAACGTGGAGCGTAATCGAGCTCTAATGCTCGATCAGGCCAGCGCCGGGCTGCCCGGCTTCTCACTTGATACCAACCCGATCCGTCAGTATAAGGACGACGGCTTGATGTCGGCTTTCCTGGGGTACACCGGACGCGTGAACGCCGAAGAGGCTGCGGGCGACCGCACTTACGGCCCGACCGACCTCATAGGCAAGCTGGGGCTGGAGAAGCAGTATGAGACGGTTCTACGCGGCTTGAACGGCTACCGTCAGACTGAGGTAGATGCGACAGGCAAGCCGGTGCGGGTTCTAGCCAGTCAGGACCCGTCGCCGGGCAGCGACATTATCCTGACGGTGGATATGGCCTTGCAGCGCAAGCTCGCTGAGTCGATCGGCCGTCAGATGGCCGCCTCCGGGGCTCAACGGGCATCCGGAGTTGCTATCAACCCCAAAACGGGAGAAGTGTTGGCAGCAGTATCTCTTCCGAGCTATGACAACAACCTGTTCGGTGGCGGAATATCCAATACTGACTACCAGCGTCTGGTCAACGATCCGGGTCAGCCGTTATTTAATAAGGTAACCAGCGGAACATATCCTTCCGGTTCCATTATCAAACCCTTAGGCGCGGCGGCAGCGCTGGAAGCAGGCATCATCACGGTTGCAACGTCGGTGTTGGACGCCGGAAAAATTACCATACCCAACAAATATGATCCCTCCAAGCCATCCGTGTATAAGGGTTGGGAGACTGGTCACGGCGGTTTGGGTATAGTTAACGTCCTTTATGCTCTCGCCCGCAGCTCGGATATATTCTTCTACAAGGTCATGGGCGGGCTGAACGGTACCAATGAGGACTTTGTCCGCCCGCTCGGCGTCACCAAACTGACGGATTACTATAGGTTGTTTGGGCTTGGATCTCCAACCGGTATCGATATACCGAACGAGGCCGCCGGCAGAGTCCCGACTCCGGTTTGGAAAAAAGCCTTCTCGGGCGAAGGCTGGTACTCCGGCGACACGTACAACATCGCGGTGGGCCAGGGCGATCTGTTAGTCTCGCCCCTACAAATGGTGAACGCGATGGCGGCTGTCGCTAACGGCGGCACCCTCTATAAACCGCATTTCCTCAGCGCAGTGACAGACTCTTTGGGAAAAGTGACGAAGACGGCCGCGCCAGAGGTTGTTAGGCAAAACTTTATCAGCAAGCAAAACCTCGATACGGTTCGGCGCGGCATGTGGATGGCGGTCAACGACCCCAACGGCACGGCATGCTGCCGTATCAAGCAAGAAGTCCCCGTAGAAGTGGCGGGGAAGACCGGGACCGCAGAAACGGTGGTCCACGACGACGGGTCCGGGGCCAAGCTGCAGAGCCGGCCGCACGCCTGGTTCGAAGCCTTTGCACCGTTCAATGATCCCAAAATTGCCATCGTCGTCCTAGTCGAACATTCCGGTGAAGGGGCCGAGTACGCCGCTCCGGCCGTTCGCGAGACATTATCATGGTATTTTACGCAAGGTGGGGGAGCCCACTAAAGGGCCGACGAATATGCTGAGAGCTTAAGTGGATAACTACTTATTAGCTATCCACAGGTCGATATTAGAGTAATTGTGCTAATGGTATTTATGCCTTGGCAAAGGGTTATACTGGTGTTTAACAATAGTAACTCTTGACGTTAGTTTTAACCTGGGCGAACATAGTAAAACAAATACAGATATTACCAAAACGTTTACAAAATTAATGTGTCCAACCAGAGCAGTCACCTCGGGATTTTCCCGGGTCTTTTTTTCACCGACTCACGTTGCTTATGGTTGGCAAGGAGTATCAAAATGACCAAGACTATAACTGAATTCAGGCTAACAGCCGAAGGTATGGCAGCACTCAAGGACGAACTCCATGAGCTGACCACGAATAAGCGGACTGAGATTGCTGAGCGGCTTAGAGAAGCTAAAGCAGATGGTGACCTCAGCGAGAACGCGATGTATGATGCCGCCCGCGAGGCTCAGGGCTTTACGGAAGGCAGGATCTCGGAGATTGAGCAGATCCTTAAACATGCCTCGCTAATATCCAGTACGGGCAAGAGCGAAGTCGGACTTGGCTCCACCGTCCACGTTGTTCTAGAGGGCGGCGCACGGAAATACACGATTGTCGGTTCAACTGAGGCCAATCCCGATGAAGGCAAGATCAGTGAAGAATCATTAGTCGGCAAAGCCTTACTCGGCAAGAAAGCCGGTGATGAGATATCAGTCCAAGTTCCATCCGGCACCCTGACCTACAAAATTCACAAAGTCGAATAACACTGCTTTAACGAAAAATGGCTGCCCTTTTGGGCGGCCATTTTAGTTCTATATTCGCCCCCGTGCGGCTTTTCGGGTAAAATAGGCTTCATGAAACCACAAAGTAATTATTGGGTTGATCAAGTGGCTGCCAGTGCTATGGCGGCGTACCCGGAGGGTGAAATCATCGTCTCCTCCGGCCATTCTCCGTCGGGTAACTACCATGTCGGCACCGTCCGGGAGATCCTGACCGCTAGCGCCGTCACGTGGGCTATCCGGAAGGCCGGCCGTCACGCTCGCCACATCGACTTCGTCGATGACTACGACGCCTTTCGTAAGGTTCCGGTTAACGTTCCTGAGTCATGGGCCGGTTACATCGGTCAGCCTCTCTACTTGGTACCCGATCCATGGGACTGTCACACCTCCTACGGAGCGCACTTTTTGGCTGATCTCTACGGCGCCGTTCAGACGTTGGGCGTGGAGATGGAAACCGTTTATGCTCACGAGGCTTATCCGGCGGGCAAATTCACAGCTTCAATCGAGTCCGGTCTCGAAAATTTGGACCGGGTACGTGCCATCATCGCCGAGGTCAGCGGTCGCGAGCTGCCAGAAACATGGGCACCGGTACAGATACTCAGCGATGCTGATAACCTGCGCGAGTGGCGCTACAACGGCTGGGATAAGGCAGGAGGTACCGTCAGCTACACCGACCGTGACGGTGCCAAAGGGCAGGTATCCTACCGCGAGGGCCGTGTCAAATTGGACTGGCGGTTGGACTGGCCGGCCCGCTGGGCCATCTGGAACGTCCGTGTAGAGCCGTTCGGCCGCGATCACGCCACCAAGGGGGGCTCATACGAAACGGGCAAGCACCTGGTTGCCGACATCTTCGGCGGCAGTGCGCCGTTGCCGGTGCCATACGACTTCGTCAACCGCCTCGGTCAGACTAAAAAGATGAGCAAGTCTAGCGGCGATGTCATTACGGCCTCCGGCGCCCTAGAGATTATGCCGCCGGAAATCCTGCGCTTCTTCATTCTGCGATCCTTGCCGGCCCGAACACTGGTCTTTGACGAGGGTGTCGGCCTGTATAATCTGATTGATGATTACTCTAAGTTGGAACAGGCTGTCAAAGCCGGTGAGCAGCCCGAATTTGCGGAGGCTTACGCCATAGCCTCTGCCCAAACTCGGGAGCAGACAATCTCCAGTGTACCGTTCAGCCACCTGGTGGCGGTGTATCAGGCTGCCCGGCGCGACTCGGCTGAATGCATGGCGATTCTCTCCCGAACGGGCTTTGAGGCCGCGGTAAAGGCGGAGCGTGCAGTCATCGAGCGGGAACTGGTCTTTGTCGGTAATTGGCTCGATCGTTTCGCTCCCGACAGCGTGGTTTTCAGCGTGCAACAGGCCGTACCAGAGGCCGTCTTAAGTGAGGCACAGCGCAATTTCCTCGCAGAGTTGGCAGATATTGTTGAGCATGCGACGGACGGTTTGGACGGGCAGGGGATGCACGAAGCCATTTACGCCGCCAAAGAGGTCGCCAAACTTGCTCCCGCCGAGGCGTTCAGGGCGTTGTACCGCGTGATCCTCGGCAAGGACTCGGGACCAAAAGCCGGGTGGTTTCTAGCCTCATTGGACTCCGACTGGTTGGTCGGTCGCTTGCGCTTGACAAAATAGCTTAAACATAGGATTGTTAAGCGTGATGGCCGACCGTATGTCTGCTGTAGTTCTCTATTTCTTTCTTCTTTCGAGTCCAAAGGGGACGCACATGCAATTAGCTTACAAGACTAGGCACTGGGCCGACATCAAGCATCTTCGCGAGTTTGCCGGCTTGGCGGGCAGCAACGATGGAGCTCTCGACCCTCTATACAACAAGCATTGCCGAGAGTTCCATGCCGGAAGTTCCTGCGAGGAAGCCCTGAAAGCCCTAAGGTCCAAGAAAGCCAAACAGCGGTAACGGGAAGGGCTATGAATATTGCTTGGATCATCAAGCAATCCTATGCCCGCCGCACCAAATCCCGAGAGCGGCCGTTAGGCCAAGCTCTCCGGCCCGCTTCCATGCCACGGAAGCGGGCCTTTCTCGTGCCAAAATCCCTGCGTCGCGGTATACTAATGCCATTATGATAGATATTCGCGAACTCAAATCCAATCCTGAACCGTACCGGGCAGCCGCTGCTTCAAAAGGCATCGGTGCCGATTCCATTAATCGCATCATCAAACTCGATAACCGCCGTATCGAGTTGCTCGGTAGTGTAGAGGCACTACGCGCGCAGCTCAACGTCAAGGGAAAACCGTCGGCAAAGGAGCTGGTAACGCTTCAGGCAGCCAAAGTTAAGTTGGCAGCTTTGGACACGGAACTACGTGACGTCGAGACTGAGCTGCATGATGAAAGTTTGATGGTGCCTAACCTCCTGGCGCCGAACACTCCGGAAGGCGGCGAAGCCGACAGCCGCGAAGAACGCAGCTGGGGCGAGCACCGCACCTTCGACTTTGAACCCAAAGACCATTTGGCCATTGCTGAAGCCCATGGTTGGGTGGACTTTGAGCGGGGAGCCAAGGTCGCCGGCTCAAAGTTCTACTATGTGCGCGGGCCCTTGGTACGCCTGGAACTGGCTGTAACCCAACTGGTCTATGATCTGGTGGCCAAACATGGCTTGGAGCCGATGCTGGTGCCTCACATGGTTAATTCACGGGTCCTGGAGGCCACTGGTTACCAACCACGCGGGGAGGAGCAGCAATCCTACAAAATTGAGGGCGATGACCTGACCCTTATTGGGACGGCTGAGATTCCATTAACCGGTTTCTTCGGTGACGAGATTATGCCCGCTGCCAGCCTGCCTACCGCCTTTATCGGCCTAAGCCCAGCCTACCGCCGCGAGGCTGGAGCCTACGGTAAATATTCCAAAGGTCTGTTTCGGGTCCATCAGTTTAACAAGCTTGAGATGTATGTCTTCTGTACTCCTGAAACCAGCGAAGAGTGGCATCAAAAATTAGTGAAAATAGAAGAAGACATCTGTCAGGCGTTGGAACTACCATATAGATTGGTGCGTATAGCAGCTAAGGATATGGGCGCGCCGGCCTACGAGAAGTACGATGTCGAGTATTGGAGCCCCATAGAACAGACCTACCGCGAGCTAATGAGCTGCAGTAACGTGACCGACTTCCAATCCCGGCGTCTTAATATTCGTTATCGTGCCGATGACGGCAGCGTACGGTTCGTCCATACTTTAAATGGAACCGCAGCTGCGTTCAGTCGTCTGCCCATAGCCTTGCTTGAGAACCATCAGCAGGCCGACGGTTCGATTCGGCTCCCCAAAACATTAGCTCATTACTATGGAAGCGAGGTCCTATGATCCAACTCGACATCACCAGCCGTAATTTTGAGGCCGACGACAAACTTCGCTCCTATGTGACCGCCAAAATCGGCGAGGTTGAAAAGTATCTGCCGCGCCGTGTCAGGCAAGTCGCAACCGTCAAGGTCAGGTTCGAAGATGATCCTAGCGGCCGTGAAGACAACCGCTTCGTTTGTGAGGTCGTCATGATGCTTCCCGGCGACACCCTGGTAAGTAAAGAGGGCACCCTCAATATGTACGCGGCCGTCGATATCGTCGAGGCCAAGCTCAAATCACAAGTTCGTACCTATAAGGACAAGCAGGTCAACGAACCCCGCCGCCTGCGTATGCTGACTCGGCTAATGGGGCGTAAGTCTGAAACTGACCCTGGTACGCCTTCTCCAGCTCCCGAGATCGAAGAAGCCGCTTAAGCAGGTATTTCGTCCGCCCCGCCCCGCCAAGGTAATATCCAAGGCGGGGCGGGCTATTTATGGTAAACTAACCAACATATGGCAAATCTGCTTACGAAAATCCTGGGTGATCCAAATGTCCGTGAAGTCAAAAGGGCCCGCGCGGTCGTCGCCAAGGTAAACAGCTTCGAAGATGACCTTAAGAAACTCACCGACACCGAGCTGGCCGCTCAGACGACTAGTTTCAAGACGCGTCTTCAGCAAGGGGAGTCGTTGGATGATCTCCTGCCCGAAGCCTTCGCTACAGTACGCGAGGCCGCCGGACGGGCAATCGGCATGCGCCACTTTGACGTCCAGCTAATCGGCGGTCTCATGTTGCATCAGGGCCGGATTGCCGAGATGCGGACGGGTGAAGGCAAGACGCTGGTCGCGACCTTGCCTTCCTACTTGAACGCCCTAACCGGTAAGGGCGTTCATGTGGTTACCGTCAACGACTATCTTGCCAGCCTTCACAGTGGGTGGATGGGACGTATTTTTGCCGCCCTCGGTTTGACAACCGGTGTCATCGCCCATGAAAGTGCCTTCGTATACGACCCGGATTTCGAGTCACAACTCCACCCGGACGACCGCCTCAACCACCTGCGTCCTGTCACTCGAGCCGAAGCCTACGCCGCCGATGTCACCTACGGCACTAATAACGAGTTCGGTTTCGATTATCTTCGGGACAATATGGTCGACGATCTGGCCCGCATGGTCCAGCGTCCGCTGAATTATGCCATCGTCGATGAAGTGGACTCCATCCTCATCGATGAAGCCCGCACCCCGCTCATTATTTCTGCGCCGGCCCAGGAAGCAACCGACAAATACTATGAGTTTGCTAAGTTGGCCGCGGGTTTGAAGCTGGGAGACGACTACACGCTGGATGAGAAGCTCAAGGCTGCCTCGCTCACCGACGAAGGCGTCGAGGCTATTGAGCGCATCCTGGGCGTGGACAATGTTTATGAAGCCGGTCGGATCGACGACGTCCATCACATTGAACAGTCTCTCAAGGCCCACGCTCTGTATCAGCGCGACCGCGATTATGTGGTGCGTGACGGCGAAATCATCATCGTCGACGAATTTACCGGCCGTCTCAAGCCCGGCAACCGCTGGAGCGACGGGCTGCACCAGGCAGTGGAGGCTAAGGAAGGCGTGACCATCAATCAGGAATCGCTGACACTTGCGACTATCACTTTTCAGAATTATTTCCGCCTGTACGCGAAGCTGTCCGGTATGACCGGTACGGCCATGACCGAGGCCGAGGAATTCGGCAAGATTTACTCGCTCGACGTCGTCGATATTCCAACCCACCGTCCGATGGTACGCCAAGACCTGCCCGACCGGATTTATAAGACCGAGGATGGCAAGTACCGTGCCGTTGCCAAGGAAGTGGCCATCTACCATGCTAAAGGGCAGCCGGTGCTTATCGGTACTGTCTCCATTCAGAAAAACGAGCTCGTCAGCCATTATTTGAACCAGCTCAAGATTCCGCACCAGGTTCTGAATGCCAAGAACAATGAGTCGGAAGCTGCCACAATCGCGGCCGCCGGTAAGCGCGGCGCCGTCACCTTGGCCACCAATATCGCCGGCCGCGGTACTGACATCATGCTTGAGGACGGTGTAGCAGACTTTGGCGGACTAGTCGTCATTGGTACGGAACGGCACGAAAGCCGCCGCATCGACAATCAGCTGCGCGGACGTGCCGGGCGACAGGGAGACCCAGGGCTGAGCCAGTTCTACGTCAGCATGGAAGACGACCTCATGAGGATTTTCGGCGGCGAGCGCATGCAGTCGATGCTGACCACACTCGGTCTTGATGACGAGACGCCTATCGAGAACAAGCTTGTCAGCCGCAGTCTGGAAGGGGCCCAGAAGAAGGTTGAAGGCGCCAACTTTGACACCCGCAAGCACCTCGTGGATTATGACGATGTCATGAACCGTCATCGTGAGGTCATCTACGCCCGCCGCCGCAAGGCTCTGGCTGCAGAGAGCCTGCGCGATGATATCATCCAAAGCATACGCAACCAGGTCGAGGCTATGAGGGTTGCCCATACCAACGCAGCAACCAGTGAGCTCGACGTCGCCAGCTTCCGCGCTGCTGTCGACAGTATACTGCCGGTATCCGACGACCTGGCGGCCACGCTCCAGGGGGCGCACGCGACTGAAATCGTCGATACCGTAGCTGTTGAAGCTGACGGTCTCTACGACGAAAGGCTGGCATCCTTCGGTCCCGAAGTGATGCGCGGCGTTGAGCGGTTCACCTTTGTCAACGCTCTGGACCGCTTGTGGATCGAGCATCTGGAAGCAATGGACTCGCTGCGCAACGGCATCGGCTTGCGGGCTTACGGGCAGCGCGATCCTCTGGTGGAATACAAGCGTGAAGGGTTCCGTATGTTCAAGCAGCTCATAGGTTTGCTCGAGGCGGAGGTCGCGACCACTATTTTTAAGGTCAGTGTGCAGCTTCATGACCACGCGCACGCCGAGGCTCCAATTGAGACCGCGCTGACCCGGGCTGCTGAAAAAGCGACTACTAGCGGCAGCGTCGACGCCTTGTCGGCACCGAGCGCCGCTGGCTCACGTTCCGAACGGCGTTCCAAGACCGACGTAGTCGGCCGTACCAGTGCGACCAAAAAACGTAAAAAGCGGCGCTAGCCGCCTGATGGCAGAGCGAGTCGTTATACTTGGGTACGGGGTCGAAGGCCGGTCGGCCGCTGCCTATTTTGCCAGTTTGGGTTCAGAGGTTACAATTGCCGACGCACGGGCAGATACCTCGGTTCCCCGGGGTTTCAAGGCCAAATGCGGCTCCGATTATCTGAGCGGCCTGGACGATTATGACGTGGTGGTCCGCACGGCCAGCATCCGTCCCGACAGGTTTGCCGCCTCGGGCCGCGTAACCTCGGCCGTACGAGAGTTCATAGACCATTCTCCGGCGCCAGTCATCGGCGTCACTGGGACTAAGGGCAAGGGAACTACCTCTACGCTCATCGCCCGCATCTTAGAGGCCGCCGGTAAGACGGTCTGGCTCGGTGGTAACATCGGCACTTCGCCGCTTGATTTTTTGCCTGAGGTCAAACCGGAACACTTCGTCGTATTGGAATTATCCAGTTATCAGCTAATGGATATGGACAAGAGTCCTCAGATTGCCGTTTGCCTGATGATTTCGCCCGACCATCTCAATTGGCACACCGATATGGCGGAATATCTGGCGGCGAAGGCAAATATTTTCGCCCATCAGCAGCTGGGAGATCGGGCGGTATTTTATTCCCTGGACGAGCAAAGCACAGAGCTCAGCCGGAAATCACCCGCCCGTCGCATCGGCTACGGCGCAGCGCCCGGTGCCTGCGTCCTCGACGGCACCATCATGATGGGGGACACGCCTGTTATGAAGGCAGCGGATGTCGGCCTGCGCGGTCCGCACAACCTTCAGAACATTTGTGCCGCCATCACGGCGGTTTGGGAAGTTATCGGCGGTGATGTTGCAGCGGTCCGCGAAGCCGTTTCAGGCTTCACCGGTCTGGAACACCGCCTGGAACTGGTTGGCCGAATACTTGATGTCGACTACTACGATGACTCGTTCGCGACTACGCCAGAAACCGCTATCGCGGCCATACGCTCATTTCCCCAGCCGAAAGTCATTATTTTGGGCGGATCCGATAAAGGGGCCGATTACGCAGAGCTGGCTAGAGTGGTCGAGGACGAGGGGGTGATTCACACGTTTGTCATCGGCGACACGGCTCCGGCAATTGAGCAGGCGTTGCGCGCCGTTGGGTTTAGTCATATCACTTCGGGCTATGACAACATGGAACAGCTGGTGCGCAATTGCTACGCCGTGACCGAGCCGGGCGACATAGTTTTACTAAGCCCGGCCTGCGCCTCGTTTGGCCTGTTTACCGACTACAAGGATCGCGGTAATCAATTCGGGGCGACCGTTAAATACTTGGAGGAGGCATCACGTGGCACAGTCTAATCGCCCAGTAGTCCTGATCACCGGAGTCTCCGGCGGCATCGGCAAGGCCACTGCCCGGCTGTTCGCTGCCAACGGCTGGTTGGTTGTGGGTACGGTCCGGACCGTTCGGGGCAGATTGGCGGCCGGCATCGACGTCCAGCCGGCCGAAATGAACCGGCCGGCCGACTTGGCCCGCGTTGTCCACCACATCCAGCGCATCCACGGCCGGCTTGACGCGTTGGTATGTAATGCCGGTTACGGTCTAATCGGCCGGCTTGAGACTCTGACTTACGCCCAGATGAAGGATCAGCTAGCGACTAATACGCTGGCACCGGCTGAATTGACGCGCCTAGCGCTGCCTATGCTCAGCCAGAGCGGCGGCACGGCGGTCGCGGTGTCGAGTGCCGTGGGTCGGACAGGCTTGCCGGGCTACTCACTCTACGCCGCGTCTAAACAGGCTCTGGAAGGCCTTTATGAATCACTGGCGATGGAGTATGCGGCCGGTCCGATTAGATTCAAGCTGGTGGAGCCGAGCGGGGTTAATACGGCGTTTTGGAGCTCGCTCAAGCGAGGGGATGCCGGAAGGCAGACCGCAGGCGGACGCACCCGGCCTAAAGAACAGCCGGTCCGGGCCGACCAGGGACTCTCAGCCGATCAGGTTGCCGCGGTCATATATCGTGCCGCTATCGATCATGGACCCCAGCTGCGCTATCCACTAGGACAGACGCGGCGGATAGATATCGCTAAACGGCTGTTGCCAGGCCGTTTATATCGTCGCCTGCTGCAGCGACTAATCGGTCAACAGGAGCCATCATGAAACATCAAGTCTCAGAACACGAACTCAGCTGTAAAACCAAAGGCCTGCTCATAGACGTTCCAGGAGGTGACGTCTTCAATATCTTGGTGCGATTTAATTCGGGATACCAGTTTGCTGACCAGTCGATGTATGAGTTGCCGCACATTATGGAGCACTTGATGGCGACCCGGACACAGAAATATCCCGGATCGAACGAGTTCATGATCGAGGCCCAGAAAAACGGCGCCATGGTGAATGCCAATACCAGCCCCGATTACAACGGCTATGTCTATGAATGCGCCGATTTTGAACTCGACCGTATCCTGGATTTGCTCGAAGAACAACTGGTACGGCCGCTTTTTACCCAAGCGGATTTGGATATCGAACGCAAAAACGTGCGTGAGGAATTGAGCAAATATACCACCGATCATCAGCGAATATGCTCCATTGCATTGAGCGAAAAGGCTTTTCCAGGACAGGTTTTAGGGTACCAGCCGAGACTGGACCAGCTGGATGGCATAACACTGGCAGCTATTGAAAGCTATTACGACTACGCTTTCAGCGCCTCAAACGCGCGGTTCTATGTAGCAGGGCCGGTTGGAAGCCGCAGCCAGCTGATACTTGAGCGTTTGAAGCGCATCTTCACTCAGCTTCCTCTAGGGACACCGCTGGTAACCTCTACCGATCCAGGCCGTAACGTCACCCGGCCAATACTACAACAGCGCGATATCAGCCAGCTCTACTATCGCGTCAGTTTATACAACGAGGAACTTAGTGAGGCCGAACAGAATTCTCTGTCGCTAATGCGCCTGGTGCTGGTCGGGGGAATGGGCTCACGGGTTAAAGGCGAGGCAAGATCACGTGGGCTGGCATATGCCGTGGGTATGATTGCAGGGGCCGGCAAAGGCAACAGCGAGGCAGGCTACACCGGCTTCGTTACGCCAGCGAATGCGGAGGAGTTGTTTGCCGTCATGGTACGCCATACTCTCGACATCCGGGACGGAGGGCTGACCGAAAAAGAGTTGGATGCCGCGCGCGTACTTGGCATCGGATCCACTAAGCGCAGCTACCAGACAGCCAGTGACATACTCAGTTGGTATGTGGGGCCGTACGAGGACGAACGGCGAATAAATGACTTTGACAGCTACCTTGAAGCGCTGAATACAGTTACTGTGGCAGACGTTCAAGCAATTACTGCTAAAATGACCGGTAAACACGCTCACGGAGTGAGTTTTGTCGGCGATATATCCCTACCTGAGGCCAACAAGCTGGCGGGAATTTTCGCACCGCTCTGGAACTAATTACTAACTTTCATAGAAATGCACAGGGCAATGTTACAAACGTTAGCGTAATGGTCACTTTTACATTGACTTTAAAGCATAAATGTGATAAATTGAGGTATCGCTCCGGCGAGGGGAAAACAATCACTGGCAAAAGCCCAGTGATCAAGTCTCACCGGATGGTCCTTGATAAGTTGGATAGTCAAAGGTCACGCAAGTGACCATTTCAAACCAAAATTTAATACCAAACCTGCCCCGCAGGTAGAATTCCGCTGCTGATATTTGCCGCCCAGATATCGGTGGCGGGATTCTGCCTGTTGGGCAGAACGCAAGGCACACAAGATGTAGTACTCCCGCCGGCTCCTGCTGGCGGATGAATTGCAATCGCGTGTTGCAGGTACCCCGTACCTGCCTCGTGCAAGTGCAGCACTTTGCTGCGCTTCAACCGATGCCGGGAGGCAAGAATGACCGCCATAACCGCTAGTGAAGCTGCAAGGAAACTTGATGCTCCTTTGAGCGACGTCCTTCGTTGGGCCGAAGAAGCAGGTGGAAGCCAGAGCACTATCGTCGACCTCGACGCCGTGAACAAAAACCGCGACGCCGAGATTGACGAGCAGCGTGCAAACGCTGAGGCTGCTATCAACTCCGACAACAAGCGGACCGCTCGCGCGGGACGTAACCGTCAGAGCAAAACGGCCAAACGCGTTCAACTCGATTTCAGCCTTCAGCCCACCGACCGTACAGCGCTGCGCGAGATCCAAGATTGGGTCAACACGCAAATCGCCCGTATGGCGTGGATCCCCGAAACGGGATGGACGCCTGCTGCTGGTCACCGCAAGCCGGGGTCCGAACAGGGAACTATTTCCTACAAGACGCCGGTGGGTTGGGTCGACAACGTCCCAGCTAACGACTTTCGTCGCATGACGACTGGCGTACTGGCTTGGAAGGTTCCGTCTCCGAACCCGTCTTACTCCGAGCAGCGTAAGCAGGCAGACCGGCTGGCGTCCCTGGAATTCCAGGCGACAACCTGCCGGATGTGTGGCAAACCGCTTGAAAAAGAGGACGGTCCGGAGATGTCTCAAATCCGCAAACTCTTGGAAGGCAGGTTCGTCCTGCCCTACATTCACGAGTCGCTCGGGTCTGGGGTTGAGGAGTTGCGTTTTAGGCGCCTTCATCTCCTTCACTCTGTGTGGGAGGAAAGGCTGGCTGGAATCCAAATCGAGCTCGACCTCGTGTCGAGCGCCGAACTGGCGAAGCGCCTTGAAGATGCTGTTCCGGCTGTTCTGGCCGAAGCCAAGCGTCGCAAGCCTGACACAACCGAAGATGACGTTTACGCCGCTCTCGACGAGGTTCTCGAGTACTGGGAGACCGATACTGAAGGGACTCCCGATGGGAGCTAGCATCAAAGAGACCAGAGAGCTGCTTGCGGCTAGTCGGCGCGCAAGGAGCGGGGGAAACCCCTCTCCGGAAACGGCCGAACCTCAAGCAACCGATCTGGAAGCTGAGCAGACGCCAGCCGTTGTTTCGCCCTCCGACAAAACGCGCCCTGCGCGCCCGTCACGGCCAGAACAACGTGAGGTCAAGAAGCAGCGGGCCGCAAGTCTCGCTGCTTCACCTGTTCCACCTACGGGCAAGTCGCCCATCGACAAGCCCCAAGGAGGGCCAGTGATTCAGCAACCGTCCATTTCTCCCGTAGCTCTTCCCGTTGACGCGACGGGCGCCACACTCACCGAGTGGGCCGCAAAGTTCGCCAAGGAAGGCAGGAGCCGCGGAATCGGCCAGCAGAAAAAACTCACGGAGTACGTGAGTGATGAACTGGCAAGGGTCTTTCAGGTTCCTGCACAGTTCTCAATCAGCCAGGTAAACGAGGCGTCGAAAGATGCTGTATCTGCGCTGCGTCGATCTGTCGCTTCGGCCGCTACCGTTGCGACGGCACCTGCCGCTGCTCCCGTCCCGATTCGTGTTCCTGATTCGCCGCTCCTGGCCTCGGCCAAGGTGTTTGCGAAACAGGGCAGGGACAACGGTAAGAGCGGCAATGAGCTGCGCGGCTATGTCGAGGCTCTTCTCGACGGCACCGGTGAGTGGAAGACTGCCACGGAGGCTGAGCGCACAACTGCGCTCCAAACCGCCGTGCCTGACTCTGCGACCAAGTCCTCAAGCACCGCGGGCGCTACCGTCAAGGAGCGTTTGCGTGAGGCCCGTTCCAAGAAGGCCGTCAGGGTGGTGATTTTTGCCGCCGTGATGTTGTTTGCCTGGCGTGTCGGTTTCGAGCTGTTCAAGGTGTTCGTTTCGTCGGTGCGGGGTTCGTTCGCCTCGAGTACCGGGATACCAATCTCGGTCCTCACCGGCGATTCCGCCGCATCCGTCAGCGCAATCGCCTGGATATTGAGGGCAGTAGCTCTCGTCATCGGCGGTCTCGCTGTCTGGGCGTACTACAAGAGCGACGCCGAGATACTTCCGAAAACTCGGCTGGTTATCTTCAGCGTTGTGCTGTTGGTAGCCGCTGTGTTCGCTGCCATCCCCTCGGGGGCGGCAGCGGCTACAGCGAATCCGCACGGCGAAAAGGTTGTCTTTTCAGAGATGCTCAATACGGCCTGCGCTCAGTCTGATCCCACCGGCAAGTTTGGTGGTGCTTCTGACGCTCTCAGTTGTGTTGGTTCGCTTCTCAACGACAGCAGACTCAAGGCTTCCAATGATCAGGTCAAACTGGGCGATCGATGGCTTGCCTTGAGCGCCTACTTGGCGAATTGTCAGTCTCAGCCGTACGGCATCACAACCGACACCGGCAAGGGGCAGTTTGCACAGTGCGCGGGCCAAGGTCTCAAGCATGTGTTCGGTGAAGTGGCTCTCGGCATCGTTGCCGCCGGCAAATAGAAGTAGCACAACCAACCGGGGCGGGCGATGTTCGCACCTGCCCGCCCTGGTTGTCCAAACACCCAAGAAGTACTATTTCCAGCTTGACTGCTGGGGAGAGCAGGACATCATGTCTGTTGCGACAAAACCGAGAGGCGTGACCAACAAGGTCACACTCTCTCCGAGAGAAACAGAATTGATTGGGCAGATTGCTGCCGGCTTCAACGCTCCGTCCACGCCCGACTCGATCGTCTTCATGACGGCCGGGACCGGTCGGAAGCAGGCCCTCACCGAGGGACTGCGACTGATCCGCACCGCATTGGTGCCGAGCATCCATCTTCCCGCGGTCACGGTACCTCGTATCCGGTTCGATCGTCAGACCGTCGCCCGCTTGGCCTCGCTCGCAGTCACGACTCTCGTGACTGTAGCGGTGGTTCTCGTGGGCTTCAACCTGCCGACCATCGGCACCTCCGCCCCGTCCGTTTCGGCTCCCGCCGTCAGCGTACCGGGTGCGGGCTTCACGCCGAGAATTATGATGCTACTGCCGCAGACTTCGGCGTTGGCCAAACCGCTGTCGAACAACGTCGTCAAGACGCAATCGGCCACAACCGCGAAGCCGCAGCCGAACAACGTCGTCAAGACGCAATCGGCCACAACCGCGAAGCCGCAGCCGAACAACGTCGTCAAGACGCAATCGGCCACAACCGCGAAGCCGCAGCCGAACAACGGTGTCAAGA
>JBBRTI010000007.1:0-28294 GCA_038244585.1 Candidatus Saccharimonadia bacterium
CTAGGCTTGTCCTGCGGCCGGACAATAATGACGTTGGGGTAATTGCCGGCCTCAATCTGGCGGCAGACGGCGCATTCGTCCTCGCCTCCGGCCTGGCAGTTGAGGCGCTGGGCCAGCCGAAGGGCTGCCCCGGCCTTCCCTGCTCCCACGGGTCCATGAAAGACATAGCCGTGCATCGCGGTCCCATCCGCAATTTCACCCAACTGGCGAACGGTCAGAGGATGAAGGCGTGTACTCATATCTGTATTATATGCTTAAGATTAGCTTATCGAGAATAGTTTTAAGATCTGGCGGCAATTGACTCTCAACGGTGACCGTTTTCCCGCTCGGAACGATGATCTTAAGTCCGGAGGCATGAAGAAACTGACGCTTAAGGCCCAGCACGCGTTTGGGGGTGCCGTAGGTGGTATCACCGGCAATATGATGTCCGACGGCGGCAAAATGGACGCGCAGCTGATGGGTACGGCCGGTATCGGGATAGGCCTCGACCAGGGTGTAGCCCGGATAATCCTCCATCACCTTGTACCGCGTCTTGGCCGGACGTCCCGAAGGCATGACGCGGCGGCGGGTCGGACGGGACGGATCACGGTCCAGCGGCAGGTTTATGGTCGCTTCCAGCGGCCGGACGCTGCCGACCGTTAGAAGCTGGTAGGTCTTGGCGACGCGCTTGGATTGCCATTCGTTCTGGAGAAATAGCTTGGCGGCGGTGGAACGGGCGATAACCAGGACGCCAGAGGTATCGCGGTCCAGCCGATGAACGATGCCCGGGCGGTCTCCGTCGATGTCAGTGGTGACGGTTTTAGCAAAAGTGGCGACCGTCGCCTCGGTTTGGCGGCCGTTCCCTGGATGGACCGAGAGTCCGGCCGGTTTGTCGACGATGACGACGTCATCGTCTTGGTAGAGCACGGGAAGTTTAAGAGTAAACGGTTCGGGGACGGGCGGCGGCGGGTCGCAGGTCTCGATGACGTCGCCCGGGGCGACTTTGTAGCTCCCCCGCTGCACTTGTCCGTTAACCGAAACCAGGTCGGCCTTGATTAGTCGCTGTAGAGCGCTCCGTGGCTCGCCGGTGGCTGTAGCTAAATACACATCGAGCCGCCCGGGGGCGACTCCTTGGCGCACAGAGAGAGTGCGGCTCACCGGATCATCCCCGAGGCGCTGGTCAGGTCCCGCTTAGAGCCCAAAATAATCAGACGGTCGCCGGGATAGATAATTTCCTTGCCGGTCGGGCGGACACGGCTGGTGCCGTCGGCGCCGTTGATGGCAATGACGGTGGCCCCGATCTCGCCTTCCGCAAGCATCTTGCCCAGGCGGTGTCCGGAAAGCGGCGAGGTCTCTGAGACCACCATCTCCTCGACTTCAAGATCGGCCGTGCCGTTCTTGCTGGAAACGATGTCCATGTAATCGACGACATTGGGACGCAGCGCCATCGAGGCCATATGGTAGCCGCCAATTTGGTACGGCATGGCCACGCGGTTGGCGCCGGCCCGCTTGAGTTTGACCTCGTTTTCGGCCCGGTTAGCCCGGGCTACAATCAGCAGGTCGGGTTTAAGCGAACGGGCCGCCAGGACGATAAACAGGTTGAGCGAGTCCTCGCCAAGCCCTGCCACTAGTCCCGCTGCGCGGTCGATGCCAGCCGTCTTGAGGGCTTCCTCGTCGGAGCTGTCCAGCGTCATCGCCAGATATCCTGCTGCCAAAGCTTCTTCCACCTTGACCGGATCGCGGTCGAGCGCCACAAAAGCTACGCCTTCGTTGTGCATCTCGCGGGCGACCTGCGAACCTACTCGGCCGAGACCGCAGACAATATAATGATTTTTGAGTTTATCGACTTTCACTTTTATCCGCCTGCGACGTACATTGTCGCTTAATCCCATCATATATTCGGCAAACCACTTAAGCAAATATGCCACCAATCCGAAACTGCAAAGGACGAAGAACACCACAAGCCATCGTGAACCAGGATCATCGAAGCCGTGGTGGTCGAAATGGGTCAGAAGCAGCAAGACGGTTTCATAGAAGGCGTCCCCTAGTGACAGGCCCGCGGTCGCATTGAAGCCGATGGTACCGACCCCCGTAAGAGCCAACACGACCGCCGCCAGCCGCCACACTCGTACATGCTTTTCCGGTTTCATAATTTTATTATATCGTGCTTATGCTAAGCATGCGAGGGGTCACCAACCAAAAACGCCCCTTTCGGGGCGTTTTTTGAATTCGATCCTAACGCTTGGAGAACTGGGAGGCCTTACGGGCCTTCTTGAGACCGGGCTTCATACGTTCCTTCTCACGAGGGTCGCGGGTCAGTATGCCGGCCTTCTTGAGGGTGGGACGCAGGTCTTCGCTCATGACGAGCAAGGCACGGGCGATAGCCAGGCTAGCAGCGTCTGCCTGGCCGCGCTTGCCGCCGCCGGAGACATGCAGGCTGACTTTGTACTTCTGGTCCTGGCCGACCAGTTTGACCGGACGTTCGACGACAGCAATCAGCGAGTCGTTGTTAAAGTAGGTTGCAGCCGGCTGGTCGTTGACGATGAATTCGCCTTTTCCTGGGTACAGGCGAACAGTGGCAACAGCTTCCTTACGTCGGCCGCGAGCGTAATGGTAGTGGGCTTGCGTTTCAGCCATTATTTGTTCTCCTTAACAGGTTTAAGAGGCTTGGGTGACTGAGGATCATGAGGATGCTCGGCCGTCGGGTAAACTTTCAGGCGGTACAAACGGTCGTCGCGCAGCTTGTTTTTGGGCAGCATGCCGGCAATAGCCGTTTCCAGAACGCGGGCCGGGTTTGACTCAATCAGGTCGGACGCACTCGTCTCCTTGATGCCGCCGGGGTAACCCGAGTGACGGTAGTACTTCTTAGCCTCAAGCTTGTTGCCCGTCAGGCGGATCTTACTGGCGTTGATGATGACGATGTTATCGCCGCAATCGATGTGACCGGAGAACTGCGGCTTGTGCTTACCCATAAGGTAAGTGGCGGCCTGCGTCGAAAGACGGCCAAGTGCCTGGTCAGTAGCGTCGATGACGTACCAATCATGATTAATTTCAGCTGGTTTTGGTGAATAGGTTTTCATTACTGGGTTACCTCTGCGGCTTCTTTAGCCACGGCGGCAGTTTCAGGCTTGGCGGCCCTGGCTACGGCTTTCTTGGGAGTGGCCGGGGTCTTGACGTCGTCTAAGACGAGGGACAGACGGGCCATCGGGGCGTTGTCACCGCGGCGGTTCTCTAGTTTGATGATACGGGTGTAGCCGCCCTTACGCTCGGCGAAGGCCGGAGCCAGTTCGAGCAGCATCTTCTGGGTGGCGCTCTCGGTCAGGAGCTCCTTGCGCAGCATACGGCCGCCGGCAAGTGTTCCCTTTTTGGCGTGGGTCACCAGACGCTCAAAGTGAGGCGCGACTTCCTTGGCCTTGGCCTCGGTTGTCGTGATAGCTTCGTGCAGTACCAACGAGGTCAGCTGACCTCGGACGAGGGCGCGGCGCGGGCCGGTTGCGAGTTGGAGCTTTCGCCCCTGATATCCGTGACGATGCATTACGAGCCTACCTTCTCCGCATTGGCGAAACCGAGCTCGGTAATTTTGTCCTTGACCTCTTCGTAAGCCTTGGAGCCGAAACCTTTGAGTTCGCGCAGCTCTTGGTCGCTTAGTTTCATCAAATCCTTCACGCTCTTGATGTCATTGTTAATCAGCGCGTTGGTGGTACGAGGAGTTAAGTTGATTTCCTCGATGCTGATCTTAGAAGCACCGGTCTCGGTCCGCTCTTCGACGGCGGCAGCTGAGGTAACGCCAACCGGGTTGCCGGCAATGACGTGGAAGTGCTCAACCAGCAGTTCGGCTGCCTGACGGATTGCGTCCTGAGGCGTAATGGTGCCGTCGGTCTCAATTTCCATGACGAGGCGGTCAAGGTCGGTCATCTGGCCGACACGGGTGTTCTCGACGTTGTAGCGGACACGCTGGACCGGTGAGTACAGGGCGTCGACGGCGATCATACCTACTTCGAGCTTCTCAGCTTCACGGTTCTCGACCGGCACATAGCCGCGGCCCTTCTCTACCTTGATTTCCATACCGATTTTAGTCTTGGAGTTATCAAGGGTTGCTATAACCTGGTCCGGGTTGACGATTTCAACATCGGATGTTGTCTTGATTTGAGCCGCGGTAACTTCGCCCTGGCCGTTGGCGGTCAGAATCAAAAATTGCGGCTCGTCCGAGTAAACACGGAAGCGCAGACGCTTAAGATTAAGAATAATCTCAACGACGTCTTCTTTGACGCCTTCGATAACGGAGAATTCGTGTGCGACGGAGTCGATCTTAACGGCTGTAACGGCGGCGCCGCCCAGGCTTGAAAGGATGACTCGACGCAACGAGTTGCCTAGTGTCATGCCGTAGCCGGAGTGTAGTGGCTCGATCGCAAATGTGGCTTTGTTGCCGTCTTCGTTTACGGTCTTGAGCTCTGGAAGTTGAATCGGGTGTAACATGGTATCGTCCTTTCCTTACCTTGAGTAAAATTCAATAATTAATTGTTCACGGATTTCTTCGTTAACGTCCTCGCGGGCCGGAAGCCCCGTGACCTTAGCTTGGAGTTTGTCCGCATCCAGACTCAGCCAACGAACAGAAGGAACGTTGCCTTTGAGCTCGGCGGAAACAGTCTTGAAATAGGAGTTGGCAGCGCTCTTCGGGCGGACGCTGAATTCATCGCCAGCCTTCAACAGGATGGACGGGATGTCGACGCGACGACCGTTGAGCATAACGTGGCCGTGGGTTACAACCTGGCGGGCTGCCTGGCGGGAGGTAGCTAGGCCGAGGCGGTAAACGGCGTTGTCGAGGCGCTGCTCAAGGAGCTGCACCATGATTTCACCGCTAACGCCCTGACGGCGCTCAGCTTCTTTGACGACACGGACGAACTGCTTCTCGAGCAGGCCGTACATGCGCTTGACCTTCTGCTTCTCGCGCAGCTGAATCGCGTACTGGCTCAGCTTTTGGCGGCCGCCGGAAGGTCCGTGCTGACCAGGTCCGTAAGGACGCTTGGTCATGGCCTTAATGGCTTTAGGGTGCAGCGGGGTCTTCTCGCGGCGTGACAGCTTGACGATGGGGGTAAGATTACGTGCCATTAGACTCTCCGTGCCTTTCGTGGACGACAGCCGTTGTGCGGCACGCCTGTCACATCCTTGATACTCGATACTGCAATGCCAGCCGTGATCAAGGCGCGAATGGCCGATTCCCGGCCGCTGCCGACACCGCGCACAAAGACGTCTACTCGGCTAAGACCGAAGTCTTTGGCGATCGTAGCAGCCTTTTCTGCGGCAGTCTGAGCGGCAAAAGGAGTGCTTTTGCGCGAACCCTTGAACCCGGCCGAACCGGCACTTGACCACGACAACAGGTTGCCGCGCTCATCGGTGAACGAGATTATTGTGTTATTAAACGTTGCCTGAACGTGCATCTGTCCGACCGCGACCGTACGCTTGATCTTGCGACGTCGGGCAGAAGATGCGGATTTAGTAGGTGTCTTTGCCATGTTCTGTCCTTAAGTCTTAGCTGCGGATTTCTTACGGCCGCTTCCCATCGTAATCTTGGAGCCGCGCTTGGTGCGGGCATTGGTCTTAGTGCGCTGGCCGTGAACCGGGAGGTTCGCCTTATGACGCAGACCGCGATACGAGTTGATTTCCTTGAGCCGGGCGATGTTCATTGCGACTTGGCGCTGAAGGTCACCTTCGACGCTCAAGTTTTTATCGATGTGCTCACGCAGCTTCGATGTCTCGGCTTCGGTCAGATCCTTGACCCGAGTGTCCGGGTTGATGCCCGTGGAGGCCAGAATCTTGCGGCTGGTCGTACCGCCGATGCCGAAGATATAGGTCAAAGCGATTTCGACACGCTTAGCCTCGGGGATGTTAACTCCTGATATACGTGCCATTTAACCCTGCCTCTGCTTGTGACGAGGCTTAGCTGCGCAAATTACGCGGACTACGCCTTCGCGACGAACGACTTTGCAGGATTCGCACATTTTCTTGACGCTTGCACGTACTTTCACTACTACGATCCTCGCTATAGAATTAATTACTTATGCCGGTAAGTTATACGACCCTTAGACAGATCGTACGGTGTCATTTCAAGAGTGACACGGTCACCGGGAATGATTCGGATGTAGTGCATCCGCATCTTGCCAGATATATGAGCCAACACGACATGCCCGTTCGCCAGCTCCACTTTGAACAAGGCGTTGGGCAGAGTTTCGATGACAGAGCCTTCGAACTCGATTACTTCCTTTGTGACTTTTTTTGAATCTGACATGTCTATGACTACAGTTGTCGATTATAGATAGTAAACGGCCTCTTGTAAAGCGCTTTTCTATCTTATCGATACTTCCTTATGGTTAATATTGCTCATATGACGTTGTTACGGCTTGCGCCTCGAGCTGCTTCATGGTCTCGATGGCCACACTGACGACAATCAAGATGCCCGTTCCGCCGAAAGTCAGGACCTGACTTTTCGTAAAGCCCTGAACGATAAATGGCAGTACGGCGATAATCCCCAGTCCCAACGCGCCGGCCAGAGTGATGCGGTTGATTACCCGCTTGAGGTAAGCTGCTGTCTGATTGCCCGGCCTGATTCCTGGAACGAAGCCGCCCTGCTTCTGCAGATTTTCAGCAATCTCATCCGGCTTGAAGACCACCGAAGTGTAGAAGAACGTGAAACCGACCACCAGAAGGAAATAGGACACGGCGTAGACCGGCCCGGACGACGAGAAGAGCGTGGTGACCTCTCTGGCCGCTGCGGCCACCCAGGGGGTCTTAGCACCCTGCAGGAGCTGCCCGACGATACCCGGTATGGACAGGAACGCCAAGGCAAAGATGATTGGAATTACTCCCGCCGTGATAACGCGCAAGGGCAGGTGGGTATCGACTCCGGCGTACACCCGGTCACCACGGGTCCGCTTGGCATAGGATACGGGTATATTGCGCTGACCTTCGTTCAAAATAACGATGAAGGCTATGACAGCTAGGCTGGCAGCCAGGAAGAAGGCCAGCGTGAATAACTTGCCCGTATCGCCGCTCACCAGCGAGGTAAATTGACCGGCTGTGGTTGGAAGCTGGGCAACGATGCCAGCAAAGATGATCAAAGAGATACCGTTGCCGACGCCTTTTTCCGTTATCAGCTCGCCGAGCCACATCACCAGGATCGTCCCGGCCGTGATAGTCAGGGTCATGAGGGCCCACTGGAAAAGGTTCGGCTTGCCGATGAGATCCAGGCCGGTAATCTGCTTGGAGCTCTGCTGCACCAGTAGCACCATGCCGATCGACTGCAGGAAGGCCAACGGCAGGGTCAGCAGACGCGTGTACTGGTTTATCTTCTTGCGGCCAGCTTCACCTTCCTTACTAAGCGACTCGAGCCTAGGGATGACCTGGGTCAGGAGCTGGATGATGATTGAGGCGTTAATATACGGCCCCACCCCCATCAGGATGATGGAGAAGTTAGTTAGAGCACCGCCGGAAAACAGGTTAGCAAAGCCCAAAACCTTATTGGAATTGAACAGCGTCTTGAGGAAGTTGGCTAGCGCCGCATTATCAGGTACCGGAACCGGAACGTGAGAAAGAAAGCGGAAGACGATCAGGAGCGCCAGCACCGTGAGGACACGACGGCGCAAGTCAGGCGAACGAAAGACTTGGCGGAACGTCGCTAGGTTCATTCGGCGCTCGGTGCCTCATCAGCCTTGGGACGGGTCGCCTTCTTGGGCGACTTCGGGAGCGGCGTAATGACGACGCTGCCGCCGGCCTGCTCGATAGCGGCAATGGCCGCCTTGCTGGCCGCGTTGACCTGTACGGTGAGCTTACGCTCAACCTTGCCGCCGGCCAGAAGCTTGATGAGGGCATCGTGCTTCTTGACCATGCCGAACGAAGCCATGTGCTGGGCGTTGACGGTATCACCGTCCTTGAAGCCGTTCAGCAACGAAACTTCGACGACCTGGTAGTGCGTCGGGTTCAGAGCTCGGAAACCGCGCTTCTTAGGCAGCAGTTTGGACAAGGGGTTCTGTCCGCCGGCGAAACCGACACGGACGCCTCCGCCTGTACGGGCGTTCTGGCCTTTTGTACCGCGGCCGGCTGTCTTGCCGGTACCGGAACCGATACCGCGGCCGACACGCTTACGGTCCTTGGAAGCTGAAAGTTGTAATTCGTGGATTTTCATAGATTTTTCCCTACGCCGTTACTTTTTCAGGCTTTGCCTTCTTCTCTGGGACAGCACGGAGCTGAGATAGAGCGGCAATAGTGGCATAAGCATTGTTTACTTTATTACTGGATCCAAGCGACTTGCTCAGGAGGTCCCGGATACCGGCTGCCTCGACGACGTTACGCACGGCACCGCCGGCAATGACACCCGTACCGGCCGAAGCAGGCTTGAGCAGAACTTGGGCACCGCCGAAGCGGACTTCGATTTCGTGCGGAATGGTGTGGTCGCGCATCGGGACGGTAATCATCTGAGCTTTGGCGCGCGATACGGCCTTAGCGATTGAAGTCATGACCTCACTCCCCTTGCCGACGCCGACGCCGACGCGGCCCTTGCCGTCACCGATAACGACAGTCGCGCGGAAACGGAACCGGCGGCCGCCCTTGACGACGCGAGCGACTCGGTCGATGGCGATAACCTTCTCTTCGAACTCTTTGGGCTGTTGTTCAATAGCCATCGTTAAAACTCCAATCCTGCTTGGCGGGCGGCTTCAGCCAGAGCGTGAAGACGTCCGTGGTATATGCGGCCGTTGCGGTCGAAAGCCACTTTGGTGATTTTCTTAGCCTTGGCTTCGGCACCGATTTTCTTACCGACCCAAACGGCCTTCTCGGTCATAGTGCCTTTGACGCCATGTCCGGCCGTTGTGGCGTAAGCCAGCGTCGTACCTGTGACGTCATTGATAATTTGAGCCGTAACATTAAGCAGCGTGATTTTAACCGACAGACGCGGGCGTTCGACGGTACCGGAAATCCGGCTGCGTACGCGGGCCCGACGGCGCATAAGTTGTGTGTGGGTGTTTATCATAATCCTATCCCTTCGTCGCAGTCTTACCGGCCTTACGGCGGATCCGCTCTTCTACGTATTTAATACCTTTGCCCTTGTACGGCTCCGGCTTTTTGAGGGCGCGGATGTTGGCGGCAACTTGGCCGACGGCCTGCTTGTCATAGCCGCTCAGGGTAATCAGGCTGCGTTCGATCTTGGCTTGGACGCCCTCAGGAAGTTCGAACAGAACAGGGTGGGAGAATCCAAGGGCGAAAGTGATGACGTTGCCGGCGACGCTGGCTCGGAAGCCGACGCCGTTAATTTCAAGCTGTCGGGTAAAGCCGTCTGAAACGCCCAATACCATGTTGGCGATGAGAGTCCTCATCAGGCCGTAAGTGCGCTGGGTCTCAGGTGTCTCGACGACACGGGAGAGAGTGAGTACACCGTTTTCCTGCTCGAGTTTGAGGTCGGGCATGAGCGTTAGCTCAAGCGTACCCTTAGGACCGGTCACGGTAATGACGCGGTCATTCTGCTCTACTGTAACGGCAGTAGGAACAGTAATTGGTTTTCGTCCAATTCGGCTCATCTTACCATACCTTACAGATTAATTCGCCGCCGAGGCCCTGCTTGCGGGCTTCACGGCCGGTCATAACACCGGACGAGGTTGACAGAATTACCAGACCGCGGCCTCCGAGCACGCTCGGAATCTCGGTCTTGGCGACGTACACCCGGCGGCCGGGCTTAGAAACACGAACCAGTGCCGTGATGATTTCAGGGTCAGTCGGAAGGGTTACTTCCAGAGCCTTGAAGGCACCGTTGGTGGCAACTTTAAAGTCGACCAGGTAGCCGTGCTTCTTGAGGATGACTGCGATTGACTCGCGCATCTTCGAGTATGGCATGACCACGTCCGTGCGGCGCGCGGTAGCGGCGTTGCGGATCCGGGTCAGCATATCAGCGATTGAATCGTTAAACATTCCCATCTCCTTTACCAACTTGCCTTAGTTACGCCCGGAATCTGACCACGTGAGGCGAACTCACGGAAACAGATGCGACAAAGCGCAAATTTACGAATGTAACCATGCGGACGTCCGCACACTTGGCACCGGTTCACCTTGCGGGTCGAGAACTTCGGCTTACGTGCGGCTTTGACGATCATTGAAGTTCGTGCCATTATGCGTTCCTCTTGAATGGAAAGCCCATCAGTGTGAGCAACTTCTTGCTCTCAACTGGAGACTTTGCCGTAGTTACGATATTTACCTGCAGTCCGTGCGGGGTGCCGATGTCCTCAAAGGCGATCTGAGGGAAAATCGACTGCTCGGAGATACCCAGCGAGTAGTTACCGAAGGCGTCGAACGCCGTGTCGGAAATCCCACGGAAGTCGCGGATGCGGGGCAGGACGACGCTGACGAGCAAGTCCAGAAACTCCTCGGCGCGGGCACCGCGCAGGGTGACGGTAGTACCGATCTTGTTGCCGTCACGAAGTTTGAACGAAGCGATGCTCTTACGGGCGACCGTCGTCAGCGGGTGCTGGCCGGTAATGCGCTCAAGAGTCTCGGCCACGGCGTCCAGATGTTTGCTATCTGAGACTGCGCGACCCACACCGGCGCTCACCACGACCTTGGTAATCCGAGGTACTTGATGAGGATTGGTGTACTTGAACTCTTCCTTGAGTGCCGGGAGGGCGACTTCATTATACTTGTCTTTAAAACGTGTCATTTCTTACCTGCCTTAGCGCCCTGGTCGGACTCGGCTGCTTTAGTCTTACTTTCTACTGGCTTGTTCTCGGCGGGCTTGGCCTTCTTGGCGGCTGCCTTAGCGCTGGCGCTAACCTTAAAGATGCGTTCCTTGGTACCGTCGGCCTTGATGGCGTAACCGATACGGGCGGGCTTGCCGGTCGCCGGGTCGACGACCATGACCTTAGAGACGTCAATCGGCTTGGTGATGTCCAGAATACCACCGCGGGGCAGTTTCTCGGTCGGCTTAGTGTGGCGCTTGGAGACGTTAATCCCCTCAACCAGCACTTTGTTCTCGGTCGGCAGAACCGACAAGACCTTACCGGTCTTACCCTTATCGCGTCCGGCGATGACAATAATGTTATCTTCTTTGCGGAGTTTCATTACAATACCTCCGGTGCAAGAGAGATGATCTTCATGTAACCGCCTTCGCGAAGTTCGCGGGCGATCGGTCCGAAGATGCGGGTTCCGCGCGGCAGGCCGTCCTTGTTGATGAGGACGGCGGCGTTCTCATCAAAACGAATGCTTGAGCCGTCGGCACGCTTGGTTTCTTTGATAGTACGGACGACGACGGCACGGACGATGTCCTTCTTCTTGACGGCCGCGCCCGGAAGGGCCGACTTCACGCTGCAGGTGATAATATCACCTACACCGGCGTAACGGCGGCGCGAACCACCAAGGACTTTAATGCAGTACAGGTCCTTGGCACCGGAGTTATCGGCCACTTTGAGCCGTGTTTCAGATTGAATCATCTTACGCCTCCATATCCTTGGCCGAAACCTTGCGGGCTACGTTCCAACGTTTGTCGCGGCTGATCGGACGGGTTTCGGTGATTTCAACGAGGTCGCCCTCTTTGCACTCGTTCGCCTCGTCGTGAGCCTTGAACTTAGTTGTTACTTTATATTTCTTGCGGTAAATCGGGTGTTCTTTCAGCGTGGATACAGCAACGACCACCGTCTTGTCCATCTTGTCGGAAACAACCGTCCCGCGGAGTGTTCGTATCATTATGCTTGCTCCTGCTTGGCGATCTCGCGCTCACGAGTAATCGTCAGGGCGCGGGCTACCGTTTTCTTTAACCGGCCTAGTTGCTTAACGTCGCGGATTTCCTTAGTACGGCTCTCGACTATGGCTTTCGCCAGATCGGTGCGCGCGCTCAGGACCAGCTCGGTCAGCTCTTGGTCGTTCTTTTTTACAATATCTTGAAGTTTCATTATTCGGCCTCTCCGGGTACTTGCTTAACGATGAAGCGGGTACGAACCGGCAGCTTGTGAGCGGCCAGGCGCATGGCCTCTTTGGCGACTTCCTCGGTCACGCCGTCCATCTCGAACATGATGCGGCCAGGCTTAACCTTGGCAGCGTAGTGGTCAACGGCGCCCTTGCCACTACCCATGCGGACTTCAGCCGGCTTATTGGTGATAGGCGTGTCGGGGAAAATACGGATCCAGATCTTACCACCACGTTTGACGTAGCGGGTCATGGCGCGACGGGCCGCCTCGATCTGGCGACTGGTGATACGCTCGGCTGTCTCGGCTTTGAGGCCGAAGGAGCCGAAGGCAATTTCGGTACCACGCGTGGCGTTACCGTTGTTGCGGAGCTTCATCTGCTTGCGATATTTGGTCTTCTTGGGGATTAACATAATAGATTCCTAAAACTTCGTGCCTTTATAGACCCATACCTTGACGCCGATGACGCCGAAGGTGGTCCGAGCCAGTGCCTGAGCGTAGTCGATGTCAGCGCGGAGCGTGTGCAAGGGCACGCTGCCCTGCGTCACGGTCTCGCGGCGAGCCATTTCCGTACCGTTGAGACGGCCGGCGATGGTCACCTTGGCACCTAGGGCGCCGCTCTTCATAGCGTTCTCGACGCTCATCTTCATAGCGCGGCGGAAGCTGATGCGGCGCTCAAGCTGGCCGGCGATATTCTCGGCGACGAGCATGGCGTTGGTTTCAGGCTTCTTGACCTCTTCGATCGAGACCTTGACCGGACCTTTAACTACCTTGGCAAGGATCGCCTTGAGAGCTTCAGCACCGGAACCGCCGCGGCCGATGACAACACCGGGCTTGGAAGTGTGGATAGTAACGGTCAATTGTCCTGGAGAACGTTCAATATCGACACGGGCGACACCAGCGCGCTTGTTGAGCTGCTTCTGGACGGCGGCGCGGAGCTTAAGATCCTGAATCAGGAAGGTTGCGTAGTCGCGGTCGGCGTACCAGCGCGACTGCCAATCGTGGTCGATCTGCAGACGCATGCTGCGTGGATTGATTTTTTGTCCCATTATTTGGCCTCCTTCTTGATTGCCGGCTTACGGGCAGGCTTTGATTTGGCTGCTACGGTCTTGGTTGCCTCTGCCTTTATCTCACCGTCAGCTGCTGACGCGACACGGGAAGCCTTTGCCGGAACGGCCGACTTGCCATCGGAAACGATAACGGTGATATGACTTGAACGCTTGAGGATTGCCGAAGAGCTGCCTTTGGCACGCGGCCGGGAACGCTTGAGCGAGGGGCCGGGTCCGATGAGGATGCTCTCGATGACCAAATCGGCCAGACGGGCATTGTGGTTGTTCTCGGCGTTGGCAATAGCCGACATTAAGGCTTTGCCGACCGGCACGGTGGCACGCTTGTCGGTGTTGCGCAGAATGTTCTGCGCGTCGACGGCGCGGCGGCCACGGATAAGAGCTGCCACCAGGCCGGTCTTGCGAGCCGAGGTGCCGATGAATTTAGCGGTGGCACTGGTCTTCATTATTTGCCCTTCGCTAACTTACCGCCGTGGGTGCGGAATTTACGAGTAGGGGCGAATTCGCCGAGCTTGTGGCCAACCATGTTTTCCGATACGAAGACCGGCATATGGATACGGCCGTTATGGACGGCAATTGTGAAGCCCACCATCTCAGGTGAGACGGTACTGTCACGCGACCAGGTCTTAAGTACGGTCTTGTCGCCAGCAGACAAGGCTTCGATGCGGCCCTGAAGACGCTCGTCTACGTATGGTCCTTTTTTGAGTGAACGACTCATTTAACGTCTCCTACCTTGCTTACGGCCACGAACGATCATGGCGTCGGTCAGTTTACGACGGCGGGTCTTAAGACCAAGCGCCGGCTTACCCCAAGGGGTCTTCTGACCATATTTAAATATTGAGGTTGCCTGGGCGCCTTCACCACCACCATGCGGGTGATCGACAGGGTTCATGGCAGAACCGCGGACACTTGGGCGCCAACCGAGGCGGCGGCGGCGGCCGGCCGAACCGTACTTGATGTTCTGGTGGGCCTCATTACCGACGATACCGATAGTAGCCTGGCAGTTCTCGTGGACTAAGCGGACTTCACCCGAAGGCAGTTTCACCTGGACGAAACCAGCCTGAGTCGAGTCCTTGGACACCAGCTGGGCCTTGGTGCCGGCGCTGCGTGCAATCTGACCGCCCTTGCCGAGCACGAGCTCAATGTTATAAATCTGAGTACCAGCCGGGATGTTCTTGAGGGGAAGGCGGTTGCCCTTACGGACCTCGGCGCTTTCGCCTGAGGCCAGCTGGTCGCCGACCTTCATACCGCTGCCGGCCAGAATGTAGGCCTTACCTGCGCCGTCGATAGTGACAAGCGCGATGTTGGCCGAACGGTTCGGGTCGTACTCAATGGCCGTCACGACGGCTGAAGTAACAGCTTTGAAATCAAAATCGACTAGGCGATAAAAACGCTTGACGCCACCGCCGCGGTGGCGAACGGTGATCTTACCCTGGTTGTTGCGTCCGGAGCCGGCTTTTTTGGCGATGATGAGCGAACGCTCAGGCTTCTGCTTGGTGATAGCAGAAGTATCGCGCGAGGTCATCCCTCGGCGGCCCGGTGTAGTTGGCTTGTATAATTTAACGGCCATTATTTTGCTCCCTCAAACAAGGCGATAGTCTGTCCGGCTTTCACCTTGACCATGGCCTTCTTAATATCGCGCTGACGACCCATGACTTGCTTGAACCGCTTCAACTTGCCTTTGACAATGACCATGTTCACATCGATCACGGATACTTTGAAGGCGGCTTCAACGGCCTTTTTGACTTCGATCTTATTGGTGCCGACCGGCACTTCAAAGACGTAGATGTTCTGTTCGGCGAGGGCGATGGCCTTCTCGCTGATCTTTGGTGTAAGGGTAACCTGACTCATTATTTCTCTCCCAACCACGCGTCAACGGTCTCAAGTGCGTCTTTGGTAAAGACGATATGATCGGCGTTCATGACGGTGAATACGTTCAGATAGTTTGCGCTTACGACGTTCAGACCGACGATGTTGCGCGTGGCGCGCAGCAACAGGTCGCTCTTCTCGTTGACGACGAGGACGATGGTTCCATCCAGCTCCAGCTTGGTCAGTAGAAGTTGTACGGCCTTGACTTTGCCGTCGGCGGATTCAAAGGTGTCGATGACACGGATGAGGCCGGCTGTTGCCTGAAGGCTGAGAGCCTGGCGAATGGCAGCCCGCTTCATCTTGACAGGGAGGGCCAGGGTGAAATTCTCGTTGCCAGTCGGTCCGAAGACCACACCGCCGCCGCGCCAGTTAGGCACGCGGATAGAACCGACACGAGCACGGCCGGTACCCTTCTGGCGCCAAGGCTTCTTACCTCCGCCTCTGACTTCGCCGCGCTTAAGGGTGGATGCACCGGCGCTGCGGCCGTTCGCCAGGTACGTACGATATGCCTGACCAATAAGTTCATGGTTCGGTTCGACGCCGAAAATTGCATCGTTAAGCTTGGCAGCTGTTTCGTGCTTGGTGCCGGTCTTTGAGAATGCTACCGCTTTAATCATTAGAGTCCCTTAATCATTACGGTGCCGCGCTTCGGGCCCGGAATTGCGCCTGAAATGCCCAGAATGTTCTGCTCAGCGTCAATTACCATCACTTTCAGACCCGTGACAGTAACCTGCTCGTGGCCCATGTGACCGGCCATACGCATGCCCTTGAAAACGTGCTGAGGATAACCGGAACCAATGGAACCCGGCTGGCGATAGTTGCGAGAACCGTGGGTCTTGGGGCCTTGGGCGAAGTTGTGGCGCTTAACAGTACCGGCAAATCCCTTGCCTTTTGAGGTACCGGTTACCTGGACGGCATCACCGACTTCGAACGCGTTGACGTCGATTGTGGCGCCGACAGCGAGCGCCATAGCCTCGTCGGCCGAGGCCTGGAGGGCCTTTGCCTTCGGGTGGCCGGCCTGGACGTCATCAATCCTAACTTCACGCATGGTCTTGGCGTTGCTGCCGGAGTCCTTGAGGTGGCCTGCCTGAGGCTTGGGCTGGTGCTTTGCATCCCCAAAACCGATTTGAACGGCATTGTAGCCGTCAGTTTCGTTTTTCTTGACTTGGGTAACCGTGCACGGTCCGGCTTGGACGAGCGTCAGGCGCATGACATTACCGTCTTCACTAAAGATCTGTGTCATGCCGAGTTTTATTCCGAGGAGGGCCTTCATGGTTGATCCTTAGGTTAACGTAGTCCTGACAAACGTAAATTCCAGGTTACAAGTGGTTTCCGAGAGACCTGCCTGCTACCTAGATTGATTGCACCGCACCGATTGCGGCGAACAAATACCATGTGACTATATCTTATCTGCTAGCGCTCTGTCAACCCTCGTTCGGGCGTGTGACAAGCACCGCCGATGCGCTAAATGAGGTATAATTGACTTTTTTAGACTATTATGCTAATATTATCTGATGTTCAATCGTTTTTCAACGCAAAAACAATCCTTTGCCAGCACCCTGGTGTTGCTGCTTACTATCGACATCGTCCTTAGTTTCGCCTACGGCACACTCCCTTCGGGGCTGACTGCTGCCCGCAGCTTCGTCGACCTGGTGCAATTTATTGCCATGACCATTACGATGGCCTTCGTCCTAAAAACGATTATCGAAGACTTCTAGGTTTAAACGACCACAAAGACGACGTAGCCGGTGGCAAGCGTCAGCAGGGCCGAGATAATCAAAACCGCGTACTCGACTTTACGGTCGATGGCGAAGTGATCATGGGCCGACAGCGCGACACCCAACGCTAGGCCGATCGGGAATATGACAATACCGTGATATTTGACCCAAATCGAACCGAGGACGAAGAAGACCAAAATCTTCAGGAAATAAACACTATCGGCTTCTTTGGCGACCCTTTTGTGGCTGGCGGTTGTTTTCATAGCTCAATTAAAGCATAAGAATAATTATTTAGCACTATTCTTCTTCGTCGGTCTCCACTATCAGCTCCATAAACGCCTGGATGAAAGCCGGCAGGTCGGCGGGCTGGCGCGAACTGACCCAGTTACCATCTACCACTGCTTCCTTATCAACCCACTCGGCGCCGGCGTTTTTTAGATCTTCGGCCATGCTGTGAGAACTCGTCATCGTCCGGCCGTCCACGAGTCCTGCGTCAACCAACAGCCAAGCGCCGTGACAAATCACGCCCAGCGGCTTGTCGTCCGCGTCCATGGCCTGGACGAAGGCCTGGGCCCGCTTGTTAACACGTAATGCATCGGCGTTCATGACGCCTCCCGGCAGCAGGACAGCGTCAAAGTCGGCCGGATCAGCCTCATCCAAAGCCAGGTCCACAGCAATGCTGTGGCCGTCCTCGTGATGGTTTACCCCTTGGATATCGCCCTCCTCAGGCGCGATGATTCTTACTTCGGCACCGGCTTCCTCCAGGGCTTTCTTCGGTTCGGACAGCTCACTCTCTTCGAATAAATCGGTAGCAATAATTGCGATTCTCACATCAGTCAAATCCATACGGTTCCCCTCTTATTTAGTGCTTACTTTACAGCCTATGATGAAGTGGCACCTCAGGGAATTGGCTTATGTTCCAAAAATATTCGTACCCTAATAAATTAGGCTGGTGGTTTGTCCTTGCCTGCCGCGGGACGATAAAATTTCTGACCCCTAACCTGGGTTGGTAGGAAGCCGTCCGGGTGTTCAAAACCGGGTTCCCACTTGTAGCCCTTGCCGTACTCCAGCTCCTTCATAAGTTTGGTCGGGGCGTTGCGCAGGTGGGCAGGCACGTCCATATCGGGATGCGTATGAACTGCCTCGATGGCGCGGCCGATGGCATCGTAGGCGTCGCGGTTCTTGGGAGAAGTGGCCAGGGCGATCGTGGCTTGGGCCAGAATGATGCGGCCCTCAGGCATGCCGATCCGCTCGATAGCTTGGAAAGTGCTGGTGGCAAGTGTCAGCATGGAGTTGTCGGCCGTACCGATATCCTCAGACGCGAAGATAACCAGGCGGCGCGCAATGAATTTGGCATCCTCCCCGCTCTCGAGCATCCGGGCCAAATAGATGAGGGCCGCGTCGACCGCGGAGCCGCGCAAGCTCTTGATGTAGGCGGAGATTAGATTGTAATGGTACTCTCCGGATTTGTCATATCTGAGAGCGGTCTTCTGCATGGCCTGCTTGACGTGCTCTATGGTGATATCGCCGGATGTCAGAGTAGCAGCGGCTTCCAGACCGCCCAAGGCCGCGCGGGCGTCACCGGCGGCCAATTCGGCAAGCAGACGCTTGGCGTCAGGCTGCATGACTCGGCTGCCGAGCTCATTCAGACCGCGGTCCAGGATTGCCTCAAGCTGCGGGGCAGTGAGTTTCTCCAGCACGATAACGCGGCTGCGCGACAGCAGCGGCCCGATGACTTCGAAGGACGGGTTTTCCGTCGTCGCGCCAATCAGTACGATGGTGCCGTTCTCCATGTGAGGCAAGAACGCATCCTGCTGGGCTTTATTAAAGCGGTGGATCTCGTCGACAAAGAATAGGGTAGTCTGGCCCGTACGGCGGCGCTCCTTGGCCCGGTCGATAACCTTTTTGACGTCGGACAGGCCGCTGGTGACGGCGGATATCTCTTCGAAAGCATAATCGCCGCTTCGTGCGATGATGCGGGCGAGCGTCGTCTTGCCGGTGCCGGGCGGCCCCCACAGTATCAGCGAGGTGGGTATGCCCTGGGAGACGATGGTGCGTAAGAACTGGCCCTCGCCCACCACCTGCCCCTGTCCGATGACGTCATCGATAGTCTGGGGCCGGACGCGGTCGGCTAATGGGCGGTTCATTTCGCTAAAGAGATTCATCAATCAAGTATAGCACGGCGTTCGGCTTCTGTTCTTGCTATATCTGTTGGAACTGGTTATCAACATTGACAAGCTGATACCGTCGTGCTAACATTCATTCCCATACCCGGGGTTGTATGAGCCAATCTGGGTCGCCCCTTTCCCTAGCCCTGAGATGAGTTCTCGTGACTATGACCGTACTAAAGCACATGTCTGCTAGAATTTCCGCGTTCGAGCCAAACTCCCTTGAGGAAGCCAGGAACCGCGAATCAAGGATTCTTGCAGCACTGGCAGAAGCCTACTTGAGCGACCGCCAGGAGATCATGGTTGCGGGCGTAACTTTCGAAAGTATTGAAGCTTTCGTCGCACGCCTGTCCGACCATTCCTGTCCGGCCAGCGTCCCACTGCGAGAGAAGTTCTCAACGGCCGTAATCTCCGCCTCAGAGTGTCGCTACTCCCTGAGGACCACGAAGTCACGTGACGACGTTCTTCATTTCAGCCCCTTACCTTGCCGTAGAGAAAGGAACCGCAAAGACAGGCCGCGTTCGTTCACCTTCACCGGCAAGTTCTGTCCCCTGTTCGACTTCACGTCGGGCATATGAATTAAGCCCCCCGGCAACCCCGGATCCTGAGCCCTGGCTCGCAGTTGATCCCCGACGCCGGGGGTTTTCTGCGTCAAAATGAAACCGCCGCCTTGGCGGCGGCGGTTGATTCGGTTTGTTGGACTAGATTAGTGTACCGGCAGGAGGGTCTCGGGTAGGCCGGCTTCGGCCATGAAACGCTCGTAGGCCTTGTTGGCCTGAATCTCGATTTTTGGGTTGGAATTTATCACCTGCTGGCGGTACTCAGTGATGTCCTGCGCCTGCAAGGCATCAAGAAAATACCGCTGCAATACGCTGCGGTCATCTTCAGTCACTGCCTTCAATACCTCAGGGTGGAGAAGTATCACCTCTTCAAGCATGTTCATTCTCCGCTGAAACTCATTAGGATCGGTATATTGCATGGCATCCTCCTATTACCCGACTATCATAACCAAGCCACGTCAGAAAATTATTGGGCATGCCTCCAAAGTAGCCGGGAAAAAAGTCCGACTATTCGACAGCCTCGATGATTACTGGCTGAGGGAAATGGTGGGACGATTTAGGCAGGGATTTCCAGAGTGCTTTGGCCGCCTTCACCGTTTCCGGTAAGGCCTCCAGCCTGATGAAAAACGGTCGGTCGTTGTCTTCTATGAATACGGTCGGGGTGGCGAAGACACCTTTACTGGCCGCCAGTTCATGACTATCCTGAACGCGCTTAAGGGCCGCCTCTAAATCCAATTCAACCTGAGGAAAACCGGTAAACTTTTCGATGAGCTGCCAGACCTTGTCGGGCTGAGGAGAGTCTTCCTGCTCATGGAATAGCCGGAACATCTCCTGCCGATAGGCTTTGGTGCCAGGTGCGCTCTGAGCTTTGACGAACTCATGTCCGGCCAAGGCCAATACGCTGATTGGAACGTTGCCCGAAGCCCAATCCCATGTAGCGGTTGCAGATGCGGCCTGAGTCAGTGAGAACGGACGCCAATCGGCTGTTACCTCGGCCATGTCCAGGAGCCGCTGGAAACGATAGGTATCTTCGCAAGCGTAGTCAAAATATACCGTCGTCACGCTAGTACCAAAGCTTGGACTGGATTCATCGCAAAACTCCTGTATTCATCCGTTATATTGTACCGCACGTGCCTCGGCCGGAATAGCCTGGCCGTGAAGCAGACATAGCATGTTGACTTGGCTCACTATGGTTATACAATAGTTACAGTTTCGTACCTACTACCCCGGAGATTGTTATGTTCAATCGGACTTCCCAACGGCTGAGTCCGGTTGTCCGGATCCTTGCCGTTGGCGCTACCGCTACTATTCTTGGCGCCGGCCTGTTCATGTACCTCACCCCCGATCCGCAAACCTGCGTTCGCAGTTTCATTACGAACGTGGCCCGATGCCATCCCACCAAGCCGAACGAACACCCCGGCACAACCTACGTGTTCACACGGGACTACTAGTCCGCAATCGGCCCGACCGTCATTTCTGACGATCGGGCCAGAATCTTGTTCAGCCCGGCGTCACCGACTGACGGCCGGACAAAGCTAGGAGCCGTGTCCAAACGTCGGCGGCGACGGAAACGGATACGGCCGGTTTGAGTAAGCCGGCATCGCGCCAACTCTCAGCCTCCGGTTTGAACCAGTCGTACGCCGCGGCGGCCAACTCCGGGTCCACCGTTTCGTCGGCCCCGACGGCGCGCGCCAGGTCCCAGGAGTGGATGGTAAAGTCGATTAGCTGGTGTTGCAGGTAGGTACGGGCCGTAACGTCGCCGTAGCTAAGATGAACGATCATATTCAGGTCTAATCCCTCCAACGCCTGCCGAGCCGCGGAGCTGGCCTCGTCCCAGGCGGCCCCGGGGTCATCGCCCAGCAAGTCGCCGGCATATGCATCGACAGCCTCTTCGATTGTCTTTCCCGACAGAACATGCGGTACCCAGACCAACCCTTCCAGGTTATGCGCGACCAAGTCGCGAACGGTCCAATCGTTATCCGGCGTCAAGTCAAGCCACTGGGTTTCCCCCACCTCCTCTAGCGCCTGCCTGAACCTGTTATCAGACGTAATGAAGGCTTCAGGTTGGGTCATTCATTGCTCCTACTGAATATTGGCCTTGTTTTACTCCAACTGAGCCAATTTTGCTATAGGCATATTGTGTATGGTTAGTCCGCGCACAAGTTAACCGTGACCCAACTAAGTAAGCACTGCATAAAGCAGAAAACCCCGCTTTCGCGGGGTTTTCTGCCGGTTTACATCTTGATTTCGATGTCCACACCTGCCGGCAGGTTGAGGTTCATCAGGGCGTCGATGGTCTTGGGGGTCGGCTCGGTGATGTCGATGAGGCGCTTGTGGGTGCGCATCTCGAACTGTTCACGGGCGTCCTTGTACACGTGAGGCGAGCGCAGGACGGTCATGGAATTGCGCTCGGTGGGCAGCGGGATGGGTCCGGCGACGACGGCGCCAGTTCGGATTGCTGTGTCGATTATCTGCTTGGCGGACTGGTCGATGACTTTGGAATCATAGGCCTTAAGACGGATACGAATCCGTTGCTTATCGGGGGCTTTTTCGGCTACTGCCATTAGGGGTCTCCTGGTGCGATACCGTAATCTCTTCTCGGGGTCTAACCGGACGAGTTCTCGGTACATGATTTAATGATAATGGAGTGATTATAACCTTGTTGAGCTCAAATGGCAATAATGGCGACGAGCGATAGCCAGAACGAAGGGCCCTACACAAGAAGTGCAGGGCCCTAGTGAGCTGAGATGGCTTTAGGCGGATTGGGAAATGTCGAGGAAGTGCTGTTCCTCTATTGCGGCGCGGCCGTTGATACGTCCGAGTTGGATGCGCAACGCGTGAACGCTGCCGTAGGGCGGGCCCATGATGCCGATTTTGACAGGCGGGCCGTCGTAATCTCGCAGAAGTTCGCCAAGATGGCTCCCGTTTTCGACCATCACGACGTGGTTGATGCCCTTGTTGAGCAAACTCCGTTGGACTTCTTGGATGTAATACTCGTTGAGCCGATAACGGAACACAGGCTCTATAGCTTCAATCCCGAGGGTAGCTGCAATGTTCCGGCTCGTCTGCTCATACGCCAATTGCGTACCGAGAAAGACGGCCACCGGAGCACCAGCGGCATGGCGGCGAATAACCTCGCCGGCCGTACGTGCCTGGTCAAAACCGACATCCGTTAGCCGGCCAAATCTGATATACGAGTCGTACTCTCCGGTCCGGACGTAGTAGACGACCAGGACTGGCCCCGGCGGGCGGGGCTTCTTGTTAAATATCCGCTTCATGATGGACCCTTCGTGGTCGATGGGATGAAACTTGTGAAGTATAATAACACGATTAGACGTATTTTTCAATAGCTATGACTTTACGCGATGGGACTACTAAAAAAGGACCCGAAGGTCCTTTTTTAGAGACAGTAACCGAAGTTACTTGTTGATCTTGGTTACGACACCAGCGCCAACGGTACGGCCGCCTTCGCGGATAGCGAAGCGCAAGCCTTCTTCCATGGCGATTGGGGCGATAAGCTCGACCTTCATCTTGATGGTGTCACCAGGCATGACCATCTCGACGCCCTCAGGCAGCGTGACGGCACCCGTGACATCCGTCGTGCGGATGTAGAACTGAGGCTTGTAGCCCTTGAAGAATGGGGTGTGGCGGCCGCCCTCATCCTTGCTCAGAACGTAGACTTCAGCGTCAAAGTCGGTGTGAGGCGTGACCGAACCGGGCTTAGCCAGAACCTGGCCGCGCTCGATGTCGGCGCGCTCAACACCGCGGAGCAGGGCTCCAACGTTGTCGCCGGCCTGAGCGTCCGGAAGGAGCTTCTTAAACATCTCAACGCCGGTAATCGTGGAGGTCTTGGTCGGGCGGATGCCGACAATCTCGACCGGGTCGTTAACCTTGATAACGCCCTGCTCGATACGACCGGTTGCAACCGTACCGCGGCCTTTGATCGAGAAAACGTCTTCGATTGGCATAAGGAACGGCTTGGAGATATCGCGGACCGGGTCCGGGAAGTAGTCGTCCATCGCCTTGACGAGTTCAAGGATCTTGGCTTCAGCGTCAGCGTCGCCTTCGACGGCCTTAAGGGCGGAGCCGCTGATGATCGGAGCGTTTTCGTCGAAGCCATTCTTGGCGAGCAGTTCGCGGATTTCCATTTCGACCAGCTCAGCGAGCTCTGGGTCAGCCATGTCCATCTTATTCATAAAGACCAGGACGGACGGGACACCGACCTGCTTGGCCAAAAGGATGTGCTCGCGAGTCTGAGGCATCGGGCCGTCGGCGGCCGATACGACCAGGATTGCGCCGTCAATCTGAGCGGCACCGGTGATCATGTTCTTGATATAGTCGGCGTGTCCAGGCATGTCAACGTGGGCGTAGTGACGCTTCTCGCTCTCATACTCCTGGTGCGAGGTGGCGATGGTAATACCGCGCTGGCGCTCTTCAGGGGCTTTGTCAATCTGGTCGTAGTTGACGGCCTTGTTGATATCGGACGGGATATGTTTGGCCAATACCATTGTGATGGCCGCGGTTAAGGTTGTCTTACCGTGGTCGACGTGACCCATAGTACCGACGTTCAGGTGCGGTTTATTGCGTACGAACTCTGCCATGTGTGCTCCTTTGTTAGTTCTATTCCAGATGGATAATGTGGCGGTGAGCCATATTGCGGCTCATGCCTTGAGGCGCCGCATCAGCTATCTGCCATAGAACCGGATAGTTTAATTTATTTCCGTGGGCAATAAAAAAATATCGTCCGCTCGGACTTACGTATTATAGGCAAACTTAGGCCGAATTGTAAAGAGCTGTGGCCAACAAAAAAGAAGCCCTCAGCCATAACGGCTGGGGGTGATATTGGGCACCGGACGGCGGCTCTCTCTGATGGTCAATTCAGATCTGCGCAGAGGGAAGGGGGGTTCCCAACCGCGCGCGACCGCCGTCCGGCAGTCTAGGGTGACCCTCCGGTCGTAAACCGGGGGGAATGATGGATGCGGGACGAACCAGCAGATAGGGCCAGGGGGCAGCCTTCAGGAGAAAGGCTGCAATGCCACTCATCTGTATTCTGATCCGTCCCGCATCGCACCGCTCCCGCGGAGCAACGAGTGTGTGCGAGTTACAGCTCGCACAGCTACCCGGCTCACGCAGGATACCGACCTCTGGAGAGGCCGGAAGCGGGCGTGATGCGCTCTTGGTATGAGACAAGAGCGTACGACGATCCGCAGGACACCGCCAATGCAATCTCTCTGGATTACAATTATTGGCGGCAGGTAAAAGAACGGTCTGCCAGAGGCGAGACGTGAAATCAGTGTAATTGGTACTCAAAACTCTTGCAAGCATAAGTAATATTAAATATAAAAAACCCGCCGAAGCGGGTTAATTAATTTATCGGATTCGGGCTAAGCTTTGGCTGCCGCCTGCTTGCCGATAATTTCCTCGGCCACGTTACGCGGAACTTCCTCGTAGTGGTCGAATTCCATAGAGTTGGAACCGCGACCTTGCGTCATGGAGCGTAGTTGCGTGGTGTAACCGAACATTTCGGCCAGCGGAACCATCGCGTCGATGATCTTGGCGCCGGAGCGGTCTTCCATCTTCTCGATACGGCCGCGCTTGGAGTTGAGGTCACCGATAACGTCGCCCATGAACTCTTCGGCGACTGTGACTTCCACCTTCATGATGGGCTCAAGAATAATCGGGTCGGCCTTGCGGGCCGCAGCCTGGAAACCCATGGAACCGGCAACCTTGAAGGCCATTTCGTTAGAGTCGACTTCGTGGAACGAGCCGTCGTAGAGTTTGGCTTTGATATCGACCATCGGGAAGCCGGCTAGGA
The DNA here is from genome assembly GCA_038244585.1 of Candidatus Saccharimonadia bacterium. Classification (GTDB taxonomy): domain Bacteria; phylum Patescibacteriota; class Saccharimonadia; order UBA4664; family UBA4664; genus UBA4664. The sequence goes on from JBBRTI010000007.1 coordinate 25,113, forward strand.
TGCCGTTCTGCATAGCTTCCTTAACGCCGTCTTCGGTCGGCTTGACGTACTCGCGCGGCACGGAACCGCCGACGATGGCGTTGACCCACTCGTAGCCGCCGCCCGGCTCAAGCGGTGAGAGTTCGATCCAAACGTCGCCGTACTGTCCGCGGCCACCGCTCTGGCGGACAAACTTGCCCTGGGCACTGGCCGTCTTTTTGATGGTTTCGCGGTATGCAACCTGCGGCCGGCCGACGTTGGCTTCAACCTTGAATTCGCGCTTCATGCGATCGACAAGGATGTCGAGGTGCAGCTCGCCCATGCCTTCGAGGATGGTCTGAGCGGTCTGCTCGTCGGTGTGAACCCGGAAGGTCGGGTCTTCTTCGGCCAGTCGTTGCAGGGCCATGCCCATTTTTTCCTGGTCGCTCTTGGTCTTCGGCTCGACGGCAATGGAGATGACCGGCTCGGGGAAGGTTATGGATTCGAGGATGATGGGGTGCTCGACGTCGGTCAGAGTGTTACCCGTTGTGGTGCTTTTAAGGCCAACGGCCGCGGCGATCTCGCCGGCGTGGACCTCAGGGACCTCCTGGCGCTCGTTAGCATGCATCAGTACCAGGCGCCCGATACGCTCCTTGTTGCCCGTTGAGGCGTTGAGGATGTAGGAACCGCTCTTGATGGTACCTGAATAGACGCGGAAGAAGACGAGCTTACCAATAAACGGGTCGGTCGCAATCTTGAAGGCCAGTCCTGAGAAAGGCACCTCATCGGCGGGTTTACGCTCGATTTCCGCACCGTCCTTAGGATCGGTGCCCCATACGCTGCCGACATCCAGCGGGTTCGGGAGGAAGTCGACCATGGCATCGAGTAGTTTCTCCACCATGACTCCGCGTCCGTCGCCACCGGTAACGGCGAAGAACTGTCCGGTGAGCACGCTCTTGCGGATGGCAAGCTTGAGCTCGTCAATGGAAACCTCACCGTTTTCGAGGTATTTTTCTAAAATTTCGTCGTCGGCTTCGACGGCCGCTTCAACCAGGTGCGAGCGATAGCGTTCGGCCTTTTCCAGCATGTCAGCCGGGATTTCGCCTTCGATGAGCTCGTGATCGGTGTAGTCGGAGTAGGTGTAGGCCTTCATCTCGATAAGGTCTATAACGCCGTTGATAGTTTGTTCAAAACCGATAGGTAGGTGGATGGCGTAGGCGCGCTTGTTGAGGCGCTCGTGGATTGAATCAAGGCTCTTGTAGAAGTCGCCGCCGGTCTGATTGATCTTGTTGATGAAACAAATGCGCGGCACGTTGTACTTGTCGGCCTGGCGCCAAACGGTCTCGCTCTGAGGCTCAACGCCCATCTTGCCGTCAAAGACGGTCACGGCGCCGTCGAGAACGCGCAAACTACGCTCAACTTCGACGGTAAAATCGATGTGTCCCGGGGTGTCGATGATGTTAATGCGCTTGCCCTTCCAAAAACAGGTAGTGGCGGCGGAGGTAATGGTAATGCCGCGCTCCTGCTCCTGCTCCATCCAGTCCATGGTGGCCTCGCCCTGGTGAACTTCACCGATCTTATGAGTCTTTCCGGTACGGTAAAGGATGCCCTCGGTGACAGTAGTCTTACCGGCGTCGATGTGGGCGATGATGCCGATATTTCGGGTGTTTTCGAGCGAGTATTCGCGAGCCATGGTTGGTTATTGATTCCTCTTGTATTAAACGGCGCAAAAATAAACAGCGCCGAGCGCACTGATTGGTCATATCATAGCTGGTTTAGACTGCCGATACAAGTCGCACCCTACGCTGGAGCGCGATACATATATTGACAATGTACAATTGTAGTGGTATAGTTTGGTCGAACAATCCCGGGTTATCAACCGATACCCGGACCTTCGTTCGTCCTTTACTCAGTCTTGATACCGCTTGTCGGTAGCTCCGACTTTTAGAAAGGTAATAATGAGTAAAAAGCCGATTGACACTGAGCTCAAGCTCCTCACGGCTGCCGAGGTTGCGGCCGTGCTGCGCGTATCCAAGATGACCGTCTACCGTTTCGTGCATGACGGCACCATCAGGTCGATGCGCGTCGGACGAAGTTTCCGCATCCCGGAGGCAGCCTTCCGCGACTATCTCAAGCGAATCGGACTGTAAACCGCCCCATACTCCGCTGCCATCCAGGTAGCGGAGTCTTTTTTGCCATATTTGCTTGACTTTTCTCACAATGTAATGTGTAATTGGCAAGTATCTTTCTCCCTAAATTCACCCCCGAAGTGCAACTTTCACTTTCGTAATGTGGTTGCCGTTTGCCGTCAGTAAATCATTTTCATTCATCACTTGTAAAGCGGATTTATACCCCAGGATTTTCCTGGGTTTGTTTTTTAGTAGAGCAATTATTCTCGTCAATCGTTGGTGGCTAACCTCGGCCAGATCCATACCCTTGGGTAAGTATCGTCGAATCATCTTGTTGGCGTTCTCAACCCCACCTTTCTGCCAGCTCGAATACGGGTCACAGAAGTAAGCCGGGACAGCCAGGCGCTTGTGCCAGCGGTTCTCGAGGCCATTGTCGAGAGTCAGGCTGCTCATCTTTGTAACACCCCGACGAATACCGGTGACAGCTCCATTGAAGCTGGCTGGCCGTAGGTTTGGGATCTTCCGGGCCGCAATGTAGCGGGCCTTGCGCTCTACCACAACGGCGAGAGAAGCTGTGCTCCCAGTCTTCTTGCCACTAACCACCGTGTCACCTTCCCAATGGCCATATTCGGTGCGGTCATTGGCGCCGGCTGGACGTTCAAGGTAGCTCACCCTATCTGGAATCATATGTTTTTCGGCTTTGGGTTTTCGTTTCTTTCCGGTGTGGCGCTGCGAATAAAGGTACCGACAATACGCTTGGCCCCATTCCGAATACAGCCACTCGTAGATGGTGGTTTTGCTCGCGTAGAAGGACGCGTGTTCTTGCTTCATGGCCCCCGCGATTTCGTCTGGGTTCCAGCGCCACTTCAGGCGCTGGATGACATACGCTCGGAGTTCGTCGTGTTCCTGGATCTTTTTCCCGTCGTATGACGCGTACAACCGCCGGATGTAGGCTTTGTGGTCGGCAGAAGTAGCCTCGTACTGCTCGGGATTGGTGACCGGGATCTCCCCTCGTTTGCGTTTATTTCTCAGAATCTCCCGGCCCACTGTGGATTTGTGACGTCCAATGATCCGGCCGATTTCCGCTTCGTCCAC
>JBBRTI010000008.1:0-28249 GCA_038244585.1 Candidatus Saccharimonadia bacterium
AAGATCCCGGCCGGTGTCGATGACGGCAGTACCATGAGGCTATCCGGTAAGGGTGCGGCGCCCAAAGGCGGCGGCGGTAAAGGCGATTTATTCGTCGCCATCCGCGTGCGCGGCGACAAACGTTTCGAGCGTGACGGCGCGGTCATTCACAGTCAGGTCAATCTCAGTATGGCCGAAGCGGCCTTGGGCGCCGAAATCCCTGTTACGACGGTGGACGGGGAAGTGAAGCTCAAAGTTCCGGCTGGCACCCAGAGCGGCAAGCAGTTCCGCCTGAGCGGCCGCGGAGTCCCAATCCTTCACGGTACTGGGCGCGGCGACCACATCGTCCACGTGGCCGTGGAAACACCGACCAAACTGTCGGCCCGCCAGAGAGAGCTGCTCGAAGAGTTCGCTTCCGAGGGCGGTAAGCGCGGGTTCTTCCGCTAGCCATGAAATTCGTCGCCTTGCTTCGCACATTAGAGCCCCGACTGCGCATTATGTTGATCGCCACCACACTGTTCGCCATCCTCCAAGGCGGTCAGTTTATGTTGATCGCCCAGCGCAACCTAGGAGGGGCCGCCGGCAGCTCGGGCTTCCTTTACGTTCTGACCTCATTGTTTTTTATTCCATCCGGCATCATCCTAACCGGCGCCGTATTATGGCTAGTTCGACACAACTCGGCCACGCAACGGCCACTATTGTTATTGGGCCTTATCAACATACTACTGGCGTTTCATCTTGCCTGGTACGCGATTGATTCATGCAGCTGGGCCATGATGCTCGGCTTGCAGCTGGGCGGTTGTTAAGGTGCTATAATTACGTAAAGCGTAAGCCTTATGCAAATACTAGCTTTCAGTCCTAACCTCTTAATCATCACTATCATCCTAGTGACGACATTTTATGCCTTTTTTGCCGGCAAACAGCGGATTCGGCTGCTGATTCTGAGCGTCTACGTCGGCGTCGTCCTGGCCGAGCAGTTCGCTCAAGTAGTGAAGCCGTATCTGGGCGCTTTGTCGTCAGGCCAGACCAGCCTGTTGCTGCTGGGTTTGCCGATTCTGATCTTCGGCCTGGCCCCGCAGAAGAGCCATAGGGGCTCCCATGGCAAAGGCTCATCCATCGCTAACATGCTGGTTGGGTTGCTAACGGGCGGCCTCATTGTCGCCAGCGCGCTCCGCCTCCTGCCGACGAGCGAAATGGCAGCCGTGGACAGTGATTCCTTCGTTGCTATGATCCTCCAACAGTATCAGCTCTGGCTGCTTGGCGGGTTGCCGCTAGTAGCTTTACTGCTTGGAATGTTCAAAGGCAAGAGCCCCCGCCAACATTGACCCGACATGGCTAAATACCGTATAGTAAGGCGGTTCTCGGTCGCATACGGGCCTGTAGCTCAGTTGGTTAGAGCAGGGGCCTTTTAAGCCTCGTGTCCTGGGTCCGAATCCCAGCAGGCCCACCAAAATAAGCCCCCCACCTCGCGTGGGGGTTTTATTTTGGGCAAAGAAAACCCCGCAACAAGTGCGGGGAGTACGGAGGGGCGCTGGGTGCGCCCCTCCGTGAGACCGTGTGGCTAGGCCGCAGCGGTATTGAGTTCCAGAATGATTGGGTAATGGTCAGAAATCCGATCGGTCTCAGAGCTTTTGACGACCCAGTAGCTTGTGATGAGGCGGAGAGCCTCAGGACTGGCAAAGGCGTAGTCAACCCTGACGTGCGCCGTGTGGGCGACATCTCGGTTGAAGGCGCTCGGCACGGTTGCCGAGAAGTCGCGGAAATGGGCGCCGACGTCAACGAGGCCGGCGGCCTCGAGGCAGCCAGTGACATCGTATCGGATGGAATCCGTGCCGAATTTTGTCACGCCAACTTCCGCCAGCTGCGCGAGAAGTGCGGCCTCGTCGTAATTGTCGCAACGGGACAGGCAATTCAGATCGCCGCCGATGATGAACGGCGTGCCGGGGCGATAGTACTCCAAGAGCAGCTTGACCTCGGCCAAGCGCTTGTCCTCGGATCTAGGCGCCAAGTGAACGTTGGCAATCATGAGGTTTTCGCCTCCCGGTAATTGTAGCTCCGTAAAGATGGCACTGTGGTCAAGACCATTGACCAGGGCGAACGATCCGAGCTCCGGGACCGGGGAGAACGAGGCCAGGTCATAGGCTGAAGTGGTGCCGGCGGAACTCGAGTCAGCAAATCTGAAAGACGTCGACCGAGCCTTTTCGTTAATCTGGCGCAGACGTTTTTTATTGTCTTTGTCCCAGCTGTTGACCTCCTGGAAAGCCCAGAAGGCCGGGCAGTTGCCAGTGGTGTAGTTGCCGACGTAGTCGAGCAGTAGCTTACCTGGGTTGCCGGAACATCCTTCAAAGAGGTTCCAATAGACGAGGTCCATGACGGTCGTGTTGTCGAGGTGCTCCATCGAAGGAACCTTCCGGGTCGGGTACGGTGGATTGCATCAGACTGCAATATATAATTGCAGCACAAAACAGGTGTAATGTCCATAGTAGCGTAATGGTTCACTACTTAGGCGACACTTGTAATCCTGGCGGTTCTGGTCCACAATCGACAGATTGTAATGAGGGTAGAAAGCCCTCATTTTGCGTCGAAGCACCCTTATTTCTCTGGTTTGCGGGGCCCTAATCCTGGGGATTGCCTCAGGTCGTTCCGGTATTCGGGCCGATATACTGGAAGCTGGCGCGGCCGGGCTATTGTGTTTGGCACTGGTGCGGACGCGCCTGCTGGTACCGGCCGTCTTGATTTTGTCCGTGGTACTGGGGCTGTGGCGGACCACCGTGTACCGGCACGACCAGGCCCGCTTGACGGCGCTCATCGGCCAGAAGGTCAGTTTCATCGGTCAGGTCGACGACGACCCGGCTATAAACGCCAAGGGCTATCTGGAATTCAAGCTGGGGCATATCGTTGCGGGCCAAACGGCTTTGCCGGGCGAAATCACCGTCCGAACTTTCCCGACTAACATGCACCGCGGCTACCGCCTGCAGCTAGACGGCAAACTGGGCGACGGCTTCGGCAGTGTGCCAGCCGAGCTGTTTTATCCGCAGATGACCGTCGTCTCGACGGCGCAAAGCCCGCTGGAGCAGGTGCGCCAACGCTTCTTTACGGGCATTAGGACTGCTCTGCCGGAACCGGCGGCGTCGTTCGCACTGGGGCTGCTGGTGGGGGTGCGCGGGTTGGTTCCCAAAGACCTGCAGACGCAGCTCAATCTCGTGGGGCTGAGCCACCTGGTGGCGGTTTCGGGCTACAACCTGACGATTATGGTGGCGGCCGCGCATAAGCTGTTTGAGCGCTGGGGCAAGGGGATCGCTCTGGCGGCCTCGCTGTGGCTCATCGGTGGCTTTCTTCTGGTAACCGGCGCCAGCCCCAGTATTGTCCGCGCCAGCGTGGTGGCTGTGCTGGCACTTCTAGCCGCCTATTACGGGCGGCGGTTTAATCCGCTGACCCTCATACTACTGGCAGCCAGCGGAACCGCCATCTTCAAGCCGGCATACCTGACCGACCTGGGGTGGCTGTTGAGCTTCATCGGCTTCTTTGCCGTCATGGTAGTGGCGCCGGCAGTATCGGCTAGGCTGGGTAATCCAAAGTGGCTGGCCGCCCAAATTTTTACCGAAACGATGGTGGCCCATGTCCTGACGGTACCGCTGATTCTGTATTATTTTTCGCAGTTGTCCATCGCTGCGCCTATAACCAATGTGCTGGTGCTGCCTCTGGTGCCACTGGCTATGTTCGTCGGGCTTGTTGCCGGCCTTGCCGGCATGATCGTGCCGGCCTTCAGCGGATGGCTGGCTTGGCCTGCGGCTCTGGTGCTCAAGTATATGCTGGCGGTGGTGGATTGGTTTTCGCGGCAGTCGTGGGCGGCCACCGTCATGCACATCGATTTTGTCGGCATGCTTCTGATGTACGCTGTTCTTGGTATGTTTATTGTTTCGCTCAAGCATCAAAATGCCCGCCGCGGTCGACGGGAAGAGCGTATGGACGTCCTTGGCGGCGGGGCCGTGGGCGCATCGCGTGGCTGACTGGTAAATGAGTATATTGATTACTGGGCAAAAATCTAGTATAAATACAGCCAGTTGTAAGGATTATCCCTACTCCAGTACTTGAAAAGAGCGCCGTGGACATTAAATTTGAGCTGTTTCGACTCAATCAAGCAGAATATGAGTACGTCAAAGCAATGCATCCGCAATGGACTGAAGATGAGGTTCGCCAGCAAGCTGATGCTAATATGGCGGCCCAGTGGAGCACGGCCGTATCAGAATTTCGGTTGGCTATGTATGCAGTCGCTCAAGAGATAGGCGGTTTGAACTTGCTTGCTGAAGTACGAAAAAATGACGATTCAGGCAGTAGCGTGCCTGCCGCTTCAGCGCTCAAGATACTTACCGATTACGGCGGTACTGCCGCCTTAATTCTTACGTTTGAAAAAATGCAGACCATCTGGCGCATGACATTACCTCAGGAGAGCCAGATTGTGCCCCGAAGGTGGTTGGGCCGTCTGGCTGATCGCTGCCGGCCCTTCATGTTTAGGGGTAGCCGCAAAGGCTGACTCGTAGTCCTGCACCCGCCACGGGCCGTGAGCTTCATGCTCACGGCCCTTTTTGTTATAATAGGCCCAAATCATATCTATAAATGAGAGAACAACCATGTCCGGACACTCAAAATGGGCTTCCATTAAACATCAGAAGGGAGTGAAGGACGTCCGCCGCGGCGCCAGCTTCACCAAATACGCCAACCTTATATCGGTGGCCGCCCGCAGCGGCGCTGATACGACCACCAATTACAAGCTGCGCCTGGCCGTCGACAGCGCGCGCAAATCCGGCGTCCCGAATACCAATATCGACCGCGCCATTAAGCGCGGATCGGGTCAAGACGGCGGCGGCACGTTCGATGAAGTGCTGTACGAGGGCTATGGTTCCGGCGGTGTCGCCATCATGGTGGAAACGGCGACCGATAACCGCAATCGCACGGCCAGCGAGGTCCGTTCGACCTTCAGCAAGCATGGCGGCAATTTGGGCACGGCCGGTTCCGTCGCCTATCAGTTTGAACAGCGCGGCGTCATTGAGATGCCAGTTACCGATATGGACGGGTCTACCATGGATGCCATTGAAGCGGGCGCAGAAGATGTGGAAGAGGGCGAGGGCAGCCTGATTGTATTCACCAAGCACTCAGATCTCGATTTGGTCCGCAAGGCCCTGACTGAAAAGGGTTACACGCCCGAACGGGCCGAGTTGAGCTATGAGCCCACCACTACTATCGCTGTCACAGACGAGGCGACTGCCCGCAAGCTGATGAACCTAATCGACACCCTCGAAGAACTTGATGATGTCACCAAAACCTATGCTAATTTTGATATTGATCCCGAGCTGCTTGAATCGCTCGCATAAGATTGGCACAGACTGTCCACAGGCGCCCGTCCCAGATATGCGGTAAGATAAGATTATGAGAATCATAGGGGTGGATCCGGGTACCGCGACGACGGGATTCGGGGTAATAGATTATGAACGGGGCCAGTACAGCTTCGTCGATGCCGGCGTTATTACCACCCCGCCCGGAATACCCATGGCTGAGAGATTGATTACCCTGCACGAAGAGCTTTCTCAGGTCATCGCCGACACTAAACCCAGCGCCGCCGCAGTGGAGATGCTGTTTTTTGCCACCAACGTCACCACTGCAATCAGCGTGGGGCAGGCCCGTGGCGTCATTCTGCTCACGTTGGCTGAAGCCGGCCTGTTACCCGGTGAGTATACTCCGATGCAGATCAAGCAGGCGGTAACAGGCTACGGCGGCGCCAAAAAGCCGCAGATCCAGGAGATGGTGCGGCTACTGTTGAGGCTGTCCGCTATTCCGCGCCCCGATGATGCGGCTGACGGCTTGGCCATTGCCATGACCCACGCCACGCAGGTCAAATTAGGTTCTGGAGCCACAAAGTAGGTATAATAGCATTACATTCTTCAAACTCGTCATAGATGACGTGTTCTGCTAAGCTTAAGAAGTATAATGTTGGCGCCGCAGGCTGCCTGCGTGAGGTCGTGTAATACTAGTTGATGCTTGTGGAGGCCCATGAAACACTCCTACGTTGTAGCCGCTTACTTTTCTAGCCGTGAGTCGGCGCGTCGGGTAATGCAGCTACTTGATACGGCCTCATTCGGCCATACCCTGCAACCATTCGGGCGTCTGCGCCCTATTACTGACCAGCACCGATACGCTGCGGCATGGACGCAGCCTGGAGAGTGGATGTTAACAATGAGCGGTACGTTGCAGGAAGCCACAATTGCAATGGATGCGATAAGTCGGAGTGGCGAAGCTCAGGCCGTCACAATTATTTCTCCATACCTGACATTATCGCCGCCTCAGTCCGAAGCTTCGCTGATTCAGCACTGGAAAAGCGTCCGCGGCGAATTGATTGAAACATTGGACCGACAGGAGCAGCAATCATCCACGGGCTACGGTGAGTCTGCCACTGCAGAACGAGGCATCGCTGAAGCGGCCTTTGAAAACGACGTCTTCGGCATATCGTTGATTGAACACCACTACATCATCGATGGCTTTATCGAACGCCTGGATAGTCTAATACTCAAAGAGAGAGCTCTGAAGCGTCTACCTAGCGAACAGTTCGATTCAATCATCGTACCTTCGGTTTACTCGCTCGCACATCAGACCGTATCGGCTCTAAAGAAAGACTTCAGCGAGGAGAGTCTGGTGCGATGGCTTAAGCATCGTTGTTCTAGTCTCGAGCTGTCTCAGAGCGAATTTCAAACTCTTAACGCAATGCTCGCGTATCGCATGCTCGAGCTCATGGCGGCCCAGGTACAGGCCGAACAATGCCGTGACGCTGAGTTGCATATGGCTAGATTCGCGGGTGCACGCTTAGAAACGTTGCCAGAGTTGGAGCTCGTGGAATATATCGGAAACGTAGCTAGTGTGCTCCCACATCCATCGATGTCGTTTGCTTCGGTATTACTGGAGCTGGTCCGCGAGCGCCCGGATTATCAGGAACAACTAGCGAAGGCGTGGGGCGTCGGACTAGGCGTTGGTCTGGTGAAGCGGTTGAGGCAGGCTCAGCAGGATGTGTCGGGTCGTCTCGAAGACTTCAAGTTCACTGTTACGGCACTTCGCTTGTTAGTACGGTTGGACTGGGATGATGTCATCGAACGTATCAGCCCAGCGGCAACAATCCTAGCAGGCGACCCTGCGGGTGCCTACTCAAACATGGATGCTGCGACGCGAGGCTGGTATCGCAACCGTGTATCGCAGCTTTCGCTGTTGGCGGGGAAGTCGGAACGTTGGGTGGCTTCCAACGCAGTAGAATGTGCCATTTTGGCCGAAAGGCCCGAAGCACGTCATGTCGGTTATTATTTGATTGACGAGGGCGTGACAGAGTTGGCGCGCCGTATGAACGTTCGATTGCCTTGGAATGAGCGCCTGGCACGCTTCCTCAAATTGCGCCCGTCAGGAACCCTGCTGGGGCTAATCGGGGTAGTCATGGCAATTATCAGTGGTTTCTTTGTGCTCAGCCTCCGTGAATCCATAGGATTCTGGCCTGCGTTCGCAGTTGGAATCCTTGCTCTTTTCCCCGTCAGTCAGATATCTATAGAAATTGCCACATATATTTTATCCTTTGCCGTCAAGCCGGCCGGTCTGCCAGCTCTGACACCGGCTTTACCCAAAATGAAATTTAGCGGTGAAATTCCGCGACGATACCACAGCGCGGTTATCGTACCGACCCTTCTTGGCAGCCTAGAGGGTATCCGGGAAGAAGTGGAACGTCTGGAAATACGTTACCTTGCTAACTGTGATTACGGCCTAAGCTTTGGACTTGTTACCGATTTTACTGACTCTCCGAGAGCTGAAATGCCCGAAAACGCCAGCCTGTTGGAGGCCGCTATAGATGGCATTACCCATTTGGCACAAACCTATCCCCAGGGCGTATTTTTCTTGTACCATCGGCCGCAAACTTATAACGAGGCCGATGACGTTTGGATGGGCGAAGAGCGAAAACGCGGAAAACTAGAGGAGTTCAATGCGGTTATCACCGGGAATCGGGCACCCGATAACCTTCTGGTGGGTGATCCTAAGGCCATTCGAGCCCTGAGATATGTTATTACGCTCGATGCTGACACCGAGCTTCCCCCCGGAACCGGGCGTAGGTTAGTTGAAGCTATGGCTCATCCGTTGAATGCGGCCTACTTGGCTCCGGACGGCACGACCGTACGTCGCGGCTTTGGAATTATCCAGCCGCGGGTTTCAACCAACTTTCTGAACGCGCGCACCAGTCGTTTGGCATGGCTCATGAATAACCAGATTGGTATCGATCCATATTTTGTGAACTACAGCGACCTTTACCATGATCTAGCGGGCGATGCTATATACCACGGCAAGGGCATTTATGATCCACATGTTTTTCAGGCGGTATTATCCGGTAAGCTGCCAGCCAATAGGGTATTATCTCATGATCTCTTAGAAGGCAATCATGTGGGAGTGGCGTTGGCCGGTGATATTCAATTATTCGATGCCTTCCCTCCTACTCACCGCGAGGTGTTCATGCGGACGCATCGCTGGACTCGGGGCGACTGGCAGGTAGGCGCGTGGGCCTTAGCGCGTGTACCTGGGCCCGACGGCCAAATAGTTAACCCCTTGAGCGGAATCGGCCGTGTCAAGCTTGCGGACAATATTCGCCGGAGCCTAGTACCGGTGGGAACGCTGGCGCTGGCGGTTTTCGCCCTGTTCCAGCCGCCGGTTGTACAGCAGGCTTGCACCGTGCTTATCGTCGTTGCAGCCTCAGTGCCCCTGCTGCTATATATCGGACGACTGCCGATGGCGCTAATGGGCGGTGCTTTGCCGTGGAAGGACTTTGTCTCTAGCGCAGCATTATCTGTACACGGCATCTTGCTGATTCCTCGCATGGCGGTATTATCGTTTGATGCAATCGTTAGAGCTATGTATCGCATGAATATATCCGGCCGTAAGCTGCTTGAATGGCGGACTGCCTCCGAAGCGGGCAGTAGCGGAGGATTCGATGCCGTGGCCATAGTACTAGCTTTGTCTTCTGCCGCATTGCTGGTAGTTATTCGACCAACTCTTTGGCTTGGCCTGTTACTGGTGGGTTGGTTATTAGCCCCCATGGCTCAGGCTTGGCTTGACCGCCGGCCTTCCGCCTCTTGCAAGCAAGCTATTTCAGCTCACGAGAGGACTCATTTGAGGGGCGTTTCATTACAAATTTGGCGCTTCTTTGATGTACTGATGTCCGCCGAACATAATTATTTGCCACCCGACAATATCCAAGTTGCCCTGAAATATGAGGTGGCCGCCCGCACCTCACCGACCAATATAGGCCTGGGCTTTTTAGGTTGGTTAGCGTTCCGAGATTTAGGGTTTGTAACGCCCGACCAGCTGTTAGTGCGCACCAAGGCATCGCTTGGGACACTTGCGAAGCTCGAAACGTATGAGGGGCATATTTTCAATTGGTACGATACACATACACTTGAACCGTTAGTGCCTCGATATGTTTCGACGGTAGACAGTGGAAATCTAGTTGCATCACTCTGGACGTTTAAACAGGGTATCGAGGAACAGGCCGCTGTGCCGGTGGTTAGTCGCGATTCTGCACTGTCTATGATTGAGCTGCTGCGTGAACTTGCGGCGCGCGAACCGCAATTGTCACCAGCAGTGATGGAAGAGCTCCAAGAGCTTGCGGCATCGCTTGAAGTTGCACTTGGACAACCCGGAAATGGTTATATTGCTGTGATGAGGCTGTTTGCAGCCATTGTCCCCGTACGTTCAGACGAGCTATTGGCGGATACCCATATCACAGCTCAGTATTTGGTGGAGCGTCTCGTAACACAAGCAACTGCCTGGATAAATACCATCGACACATACTTAGGATGGTTTATACAGCTTCAGACGCCCGGAGAGGCACTTACTGCGGTAGGCTCGGCGGATTTTGCCCTTTGGCGACACAAGGTAATAGCCCAGATTCCATCTCCAACGCAGCTTGTAGCAAGTCTCGACGTACCCGATATGACAGGGGAGGCAGCCGAATTACGTATTTGGTTGGATACGATTATAGCTTCCCATCACCGTGCGGCTGCAGCGGCACGTAAACATCTTATAGCAATAGACACGATATCCGAGCAGGTTAAGGTAATAGCCGACCGTACCCAGATGAATTTTCTATATAATTATAAGCGTAAAGCATTTCATATTGGTTATAACGTCGAAACCGAGAGTCTCGATCCGTCGTTTTACGATCTGCTTGCAAGCGAGGCTCGCCTCGCCTCATTCACGGCGATTGCTAGCGGTCAGGTCCCGGTAGAGCACTGGTGGGCCCTGGGACGTAATTATCGTCGAACGGACGGCGTTCCGGTACTGCTCTCATGGAGTGGAACGATGTTTGAGTATCTGATGCCGCGGCTCATGATGCGCGAATATCCTGGTACGTTACTTGATACGGCATACCGCAACATCGTTAAGCTGCAGCGCCAGTATGCCGCGCGCCTCGAGATACCTTGGGGGATTTCCGAATCGGCCCACAGCGCCCTCGATCAGGACGACACCTATCAGTATCGGGCGTTCGGTGTACCGGCCTTAGGCATGCGATATGGCCTAGACCAGGGAGTGGTGGTTTCGCCGTATTCAACGCTTCTGGCCCTTAGCACGGACGCGGAAGCAGCGACCAAAAACTTGAGAACTTTAGAACGCCTGGGAATGCGCGGAGAAATGGGGTACTTTGAGTCAATCGACTTCCGTCGCGCCGCGACGATTACGGGCGAACGCGGGGTTGGGGTATTCACTTACATGGCACATCATCAGGGCATGGGCTTGGTTGCTATAGTTAACGCGCTAGGCGGCGATGCTTTCCAACGACGTTTCCATAGTGACCTTCGGGTTCGTGCTGCCGAAGCGCTACTCCACGAGCACTCGTCGATGCCGAAAAAATCGCATCAGGATACTTCTATGCGCGATTTGCTGCCACTCCTGCCCCTCGGGGGTACACCGGTCGTTCGCTCGACAGATGCTCTGGTTGACCTCATTCCCAAAACCCATCTCCTTACCAACGGCTCATATAACGTCATGATAACGGCTAGCGGTAATGGTTACAGTCGGTTGGGTGAAATGGAGATTAACCGTTGGTCTAAAGATCCCCTTGACGACTCGACAGGCAGCTTTATGTATATTGCTGAACCGGCTACTGGTTTAGTGTGGTCCACCGCCTTCGCTCCCACGCACGTACATGATGAAACCTACGCCGTGACATTTACGCCGGAAAAGGCAATTTTTGAACGCCAGCTCCATGGCGTATCGTCTCGCCAGGAAGTCTTTGTCGCGCCTGATCATAATGTGGAAGTACGCACCCTGAACTTACAAAATACTCACGACAAAGAGCGTACCTTCAATGTTTGTACGTATTTAGAGCTGGGCTTGAGCCCGCACGACGCCCAAATATCCCATCCGGCTTTTAATAAACTTTTTATCAAGGTCGATGAGGTGGAAGAGCAAGATGGTGTCATCGCGTTTCGTCGGCCTCGTTCGGACGCAGACGTGTCGGTATGGAGTGCCCACTTGCTGGTTAATCTGTCGCGGCCGTCAAAGCGTGCATCTGTTCAAACTGACCGTGAACAATTCCTCGGCCGGGGTGCTACGCTTGCCAGCCCGCCAGGACTCTTGCACCAACACCCGGACGCTGCAGAGTATGCTATTGACCCGATCGCCGCGGTTACGCAGACCGTCACAGTGGCAGCGGGCGCGTTCGTCGACCTGGCCGCCGTAACGATTGTGACCGAAACGCGTGAGGAGCTCATCATGCTCGCGAATCGCTACCGCCAGAAGCCATTATTGAACCGTGCCCGTCAAATCGCGTGGACTGCACGCCAGGCCGAATTACAGCGCCTTCAGGTGGGTGTTGAAGAAACAAAGGCCTACAACCTCTTGGCAGGTTATCTGGTATTTCCTAACCACTACATGAAATCGGCCGCCAAGGGGCTGGTGGCAGGCTGTATTGAACAGATGGTAATCGAGGTACCGTCAGTCACTGACGGTATTGTAATAGCCGTCGGCGATACAGGTGATTTACCTTTACTGCGCCAGGTTGGCGTAGCACAACAATACCTTGCCGCCCGTGGCATAAACGCACCGATTGTCGTCCTGAACAAACTCAGCGGGGCATCGGCTGACAGCCTCGCAGAACGCATACTCGATATAGTCAGCTCACTGCAATGGGTGGGCAATAATGACATGAAGCCTAACATCGTTGCTGTCCGTGCTACCGAGCTAGACGAAGGGTCGTTGCGTACCCTTACTAACACAGCCAGAATAGTGCTTGACGGCGCCGACGGCAGCCTGTGGCAGCAGCTTACGGGCTTGGTACCGCTGGCAGTCGGACTGGAACGGACGCCGCTCAGGCTGGCCGCATCGTCGCCCCTAATGGCCCATGATCGGCCCGTTGATATGGAATTCGCCAACGGGTATGGAGGGTTTATCGAGGGTGGTCGGGCATATCGCATCGATCTGAAAGACGGCCGAACGCCCCCAGCGCCGTGGTCTAACATTATGGCAAACCCGGTTTTCGGGTCGCTCGTAACAGAGTCGGGCAGCGGGTTCACATGGTCAGGTAACAGTCAGAATTATCGATTGAGTCCTTGGCGTAACGAACCACTACAGGACCGTCCCGGAGAAACCATCTACGTACAAAACCGTCGTACAGGAGAAGTCTGGTCGCCGCAGCTTATAGCCAAGGATGCACATACTGTTACGACGCATCGGACCGGTGAAACCTGCCTAGAAGGAGCCTACGGAGATATTACGTACAAACTGACGGTCTTCGTGCCCGCCGATCGCCCGATTCCGGTACGAATACATCATCTTGAATTGGCCAGCTCGACCGACAGACCGATGGATTTGCGTATCACCACGGCTAACGAGCTCGTGCTTGGCACCAATCGGGAACAGACACAGCTGAACTTGGGTACGCGCTGGGATGATACTGCCGATATTATGGTGGCGAGCGAGCACGGAGCCTTCGGAGGGGTGGGCCGCATCGCATTTTCTGCGCACGATTTGCCCGTATATGATTACACCGCTGACCGGGCCGAATTCGTCGGGCCATTACGGGGCCAGGGTTTGCCGTTCCGCCTTGGAGCCGATCATCTGAGCGAGCGGACCGGAAACGATTTGGACTCCATCGCCGTCATCAGGTCGGACGTTACTCTACGTTATGGTGTGCCCCTGGTCTTTAACGGGTTGTTTGGGTCAGTGGGCTCATTGTCAGAGGTCGCCCCTCTAGTTGCCCAGCTACGTAAGCCTGGCATGGTCCAACAACTGCTTGAGGAGACCCGCGCATGGTGGTCTGAGTTGACTACGAAGATTCAAATCACTACACCTTCGCGCCAAACCGACATAATGATGAATACGTGGTTGCCGTATCAGGTATTGTCAGCGCGTATTTGGGGCCGGACTGGTTATTACCAATCAAGCGGTGCTTTCGGCTATCGTGATCAGCTTCAGGATTCACTGGCCATTGTATACAGTCGGCCCGAAATCACCCGTCAGCTTATTCTCCAGGCTGCTGCACATCAATTTGAAGCTGGTGACGTACACCACTGGTGGCAACCCGATACATTTTGGGGCCTGCGCTCCCGAATGACGGATGACCGCCTCTGGCTACCATACGTGGTTGCTCGCTACGTTGAAATCACCGGCGACGACGCAATTCTGCATGAGGAGGTGTCGTTCATGAGCGGCCGACCGCTAATGTCGAGAGAAATGGAAGCGTATTTTGAGGCCTCCCCCTCGATCGAGACAGGCACGCTGCTCGAACATTGCCGCCGAGCTATAGAAGTGTCCCTTAAGTTTGGCTCTCACGGCTTGCCACTTATTGGTACGGGCGACTGGAACGATGGTTACAATCTAGTCGGTGCTGCGGGTAAGGGTGAGAGCGTTTGGCTAGCTTGGTTTATGAAGGTGGTCCTGCAAGACATGGCTAGCATTATCGAGCGGGTCGGACATGATTCGGAGAGCGCTAATCGTTACCGCGATAAAGCCTCCTTGCTTGCCCGCAACGTGGACTCGTCGGCTTGGGATGGCCAATGGTATATTCGAGCATTCTATGATGACGGCATGCCTCTCGGCTCGCACTTAAGTGACGCGTGTTATATTGATAGCTTGGCTCAGACTTGGGCAGTGTTGGCAGGCGGCGGAGATGCCGAACGTGCTCGCGTGGCGATGAAGTCAGCCGTAAAAATGCTAGTCGACCGGCGTCATCAGCTTGTGAACATACTTGCTCCAGCATTTGACCACGGCCACCACAACCCCGGCTACATCAAAGGTTACCAGCCAGGCATCCGTGAGAACGGCGGCCAATACACGCACGGGTCGTTGTGGATGGCCATGGCTTTGGCTCGTTTAGGCGATACTGATCAGGCAGTGGGGTTACTGGAAATGATGAACCCCATTCGGCATGCCTCCTCTAAAGCAGAGGCCGACCGTTATGTGCTTGAGCCGTACGTGACGCCGGGTGACGTCTACAGCTTGAAAGGCTTTGAAGGCCGAGGCGGTTGGAGCTGGTATACAGGTTCCGCTGCGTGGATGTATCGCATCTGGCTTGAGGAAATCCTAGGATTCACCTTACGGGGTGATACTCTTCAGATCAGCCCTAATATTCCGCCGGATTGGCCCACTTTCCACATAACCTATCGGTACGGCACGACCACCTACCGTATCCACGTAACAAACCCTGACCATGTCAACTCAGGAGTTGTATCACAACTCCTCGACGGCAGTCCCGTCGCTACTGGACCAATGCTCTTAGTAGACGACCAAGGAAGTCACCAGATTGATATCCGACTTGGGCATTGAGCTGGTATAATCAGCTTATGTCACACCAATCTCATCTTCGCCAAACCCTAATCGACCTCAGTCTCACTGGCGACCTAAATCGTAATTCTCCTGATTCTAACCGCCACGCTGTTCGAGAAATGCTAGCAGGCAACCAATATTGGACATTCGATGCCGAACACCTCGCGAACATCAGCCTAGATTATGATGCGGCGATAGTAATCATGTCTAGGCAGCTAGGCATGAGTGTCGAGCGCTTCAAGTCCGATGAGCCGCCGTACATCAATCCCGGCAAAACAGTCGACGGCTTAACACTTGGATTGTACCGGTTGGAAGAAGTCGCACGTAGAGGAGGACGTGTTTTGCTGGCATCTGCCCATCCCGGTTCGCTGCTCGGGTTTTATACTGTGTTAGCCCGTCATTTAGCCGATATGGGCGCGCATCTGTGCGTACCGGACGAGCCAGTTCCAGCGCCCGAAAATCGTTGGATCGATGCCGTTGACGGTGTCCTAGTGCTGTCCGATGAGGGCAATCTCATGCACACACACAGCGGCATGGGAATGAAGAAAGTGGTGGTAAGCCTCAAGCCCGACATCGTCATCGGCGACCATGGATTCGCGATGGCGGCCATCAACGCCGGTGTCCACACCGTCGCCATCTTCGACGTCGACGATCCAGCCCTGGCTATCATGGCTTCCGAACGCCCCGATGACGTTGTGCCCGTACCCATGAACGATAACCAAACGAATACGCGTTCGTCGCAAGCTGCGCGCGCTCTGGTTGGTGAGCTTGCGGCGCATGCCTGAGGCATACGAGTCGCTCCTTAGCCCTGACGAACTGGTCCAACTGGAACTGGATCTTATCAATGTGATGCGCAGTCAGGGCATGCTCATCGAGGAAATAAAACTTATCGGACTTAAAGGGTCCGGAGATTTTTCGTCTGTGTTTACCGTCATGATTGATGGGACGCACCATGCCCTTAAAGTTTATCGCCTAGAGGAATCATTTCATCGAGAAGTCGCCAAACTCCGCCGCCTAATCCCGCGTGACCGACTATTGTTTGTGTGGCCGGCCAAGAAGAATCGCTTCAATTACCACATTGTAGTAACAGAGGTGCCAGAGGGACAGCAGCTGGGCGAGCAGATGCTCACTCCTATTGTCAGTGAACGGCTCGGCGACGCCCTTATCAACTTGCATTCGCTGCGCTACGGCAAGCGCAACTGTGTGACGATTCATTCAATCCAGCGTATCTTTGACGAGGCGTTGCCTGACGCTTCTGCCCACGGAGAACTGTTCCCAGACATCGGCCGAGAACGTATCGAGCAGGCAATAGCGGCCGGTAAGGCCTACGTGGATCGCCACAAGAAAATGTTCCGTGTCCAGCAATCGCGCACCCACAATGACCTATGGTGGGCTAACGTCATCGTGGCTCAGGAAGACGTTTATCTCATAGACTGGGAGAACCTTGGCCGTGACGACTACACCCGCGACCTGGCCTTTTTCCGTATTATGACCTTTTATGAGCGCTCAGTTAGTCCAGTAAGCATGTGGGAAGGGGAACCGGATGCCCTGGCTATCCAGGCCTTCTGGAAGCCGATTCTAGAACGTTACCCTGAAGAATTTGGCGACGAGACGTTCTGGCAGCGATATGGTCTCTATGCCCTGCATTGGGCTATGCTCAACTTTAGCCGCGCCTACATCGGCGACAGGCGGGGAGCGCGGACGTCGGCTAATATTGCGATAACCGGCATTCGCCTGTTTGAGGACTATTGCCTGGGGACAGAAGCGGCTCCAGAAGCATAAACACTATTATTTAGACGAAAGAATTTGCGTATATAGTGTTTAAATATTCCCTAGCAAAAATTTGACGATCGGTAGTCATGTGTTTGCCCGCTATTGCACTGATCATAACGCTTAAGCCTTCAGAAAAGCTTCAGGTTCGGCTGGTAGAGTTGGCCTACGAACTAAATGAGCAAGGGAAATTACATGAGAAGCAGAACTAAAACTTTAATGTTGACTGGGGCCGTAGCCTTGGCCGGCGTCGGTGCTTTTGGCGGCGCGGCCGCCGTTAACGCCGCAACGACCAACGGCGGCAGCCTGGCTGCGGCCATAGCAACAAAATTCGGTCTCAAGCAAGCCGATGTTCAGGCGGTAATCGACGGCCAGCATTCGGCTCGTCAGGCCGATCGCCGGGCCGCGTTTGAAACCAGATTGGATGCGGCGGTAACCGCCGGCACCATTACTGCCGACCAGAAGACCAAGATCTTAGCCAAGGTCACAGAACTCCAGACAGCGCGCCAGGCCAGCCGCGACTCGATGAAGGATAAAACACCTACCGAGCGTAAGGCCGCCATGGAGACCGCTCGTACGAGCCTCGAGCAGTGGGCCACGGATAACAAAATTCCTGAGAACTTTCTCATGATGGGCGGTTTGGGACGCGGTGGCCATGGCCCGGGCGGCCAGGGTATGCACGGTCTCATGCACGATGATAACGGAGCGGACGATGCCCCGGTAGCGTCCACGTCCAACTAAGCTAAGGACAGTTTAAACCAGACAGAACAGGCCCGGCACTTACGCCCGGGGCTGTTTTGTTATGTGTTACAGCGGCGCCGGCAAGGACATAGTTACAGAATCGGTGAAGCACTGGTGGCCGGTTTTGTGATAGTCTGGGGTGAACATATCGTATTTATTGTAGGTCGGTTGCTGTTTCGTCGTGTCGGTTTTGAAGGTGGCACAGAGGGAAAAGGTTTGTTCCTCCGACACCGGTTCGGGCATCAACCTAACACCGTTTTTGCCCAGAGGCCGTATGCTAGGTGAATTCGACGGAGCTACAGAATAGTCGTAGTTGGACAAGCGACTGGACAGGTTTACACTTAGTTCCAATGATTTGAGCTCGCTCGGCAGCTTGTCATACTTTGCGTGGTAGGACGTGATGGCCGTATCAAGCTCGTGCAAATCTTGGGCGGCGATGCGGTCGGCTACGTGAGGCCGGGCGATAAGTGTATTGGTGACTCCGGCCAGCACGGCAATTACTACGATTATGGCGCAAGCCAGGTAGTAGCGCTTCATATTTATTCCTGGCCCGGCTTGTGTGAGTCTCGCCAGTAGTAGGCAAAGATACCGCCGGCGATGGCCAAGGTAATGAGAGTGTGGATAAGGTTGCCGCCGAGACTAGGATTAGCACCGTAGTCATTGACCGACTGGTTGCCGGCGTTCAATAGCGAGTAGACGTAGCTGATAATCTTCCAGATGCCCACGAGAAAGGAAATTATCAAGGTCAGCTGCACGGCCCGTCGGCGCGAGGGGTCGTGGAAGAGGTTGTTATTGCCGAGCTCGGCTTTCTTGAGGCGCAAGAACAGCAGGAGGAAGATAGGCAAGCCCACTACGAGAGCTGAGGTGGCGTACGACACGATGCCGTCATAACCGCTGTTAGCCACATTCATCAGCGTATCGACGCTACTGTGGAGTACCAGACCAAGTGACACGGCGGCCACGCCCAAAGCGATGAACATTATGATGTACTCCAGGCCGCGGGTAGTGAAGGTGGAGACTACGGCAATCGGGGTGGCTGAGCCGGAGTGGTGTATGGCCGCCGGTGCTGCCGTCTGTGGTGCGGCCGGAGCGGGGAAACTAAGATCGGTGTGGAGGGCAGCAGTGGCCAGATCGGCGTCCCATCCGGCAATTACGAGGTTGTTCTTAATGACTGTATCGTCCAGGCCCTTGTCGCGAGCCTGTTTCACGTAGTCGAAAAGTTGGTCGTTCATATGTAAACCTGTTTATTAAGCCAAGTATGTAACTTATCGTTTATGCTTTCAAGGGGACCGATGCCTGAATGCTATACTTAGGACATGATAGCGACTTTGCGCGGCGAAATAACTGAAAAACTAGTCGACAGCCTGGTACTTGATATCGGCGGTGTCGGTTATGAGCTCGTCACAACCGTCGAGGAGTGGGGGAGCGCCAAAATCGGTGAGCGGACGTATTGGCACGTGTACGAGCAGATTCGCGAGGATGTCCATAATCTCTACGGCTTTCGGGAGCTGGGGAGCAAGCAGCTCTTCGCCCAACTGATCGGGGTGAGCGGCGTCGGTCCGAAAATGGCGATGCAGATTCTTAGTTCAGCTGGTGAGCGCCGCCTGCGCCAGGCCATTGCCTCAGGCGATCCGGCTCTCCTCAAGGGTGTCACCGGCGTGGGGCCCAAGACCGCCCAGCGGGTCATTTTGGACCTGCGCGGCAAGGTCGAAATGGGTGCCGCGGGCGTGGCTCCGGTAACCGACTCTACTTACCAAGCACTCGTGGCGCTAGGTTACACGCTGGCCCAGGCTACCGAAGCCGTCAGCAACCTGCCGGCAGAAGTCACAGGCGACCAGGCGCGGCTGAAATTAGCCCTGAAAACTGTTACCAAATAGTCGCGTTGGTCGGCAGCGCGCTTAATTGTGCCTGTTCTACTTTTGTTCGCCATCATATCTGATACAATGAAAGCATGATCGAGCGAATCGTCAATCCGGAAGCCGAACCAGAAAGTCCGGCTGAAATAGCCGCCGAGCGGGCGTTCGGAACTATCCGCCCTAAAACCTTCGATACCTACGTGGGTCAGGATCTGTTGAAGCAGAATCTCAAGCTGGCTATTGGTGCGGCTAAGCATCGTGGCGAGCCGGTAGACCACATCCTGCTGTACGGCCCTCCAGGACTCGGGAAGACGACGATGGCCGGCGTTATCGCCACGGAACTGGGCGCCAACCTCAAAATTACCTCCGGACCCGCCATTGAACGGGCAGGGGACCTGGCCAGCCTCCTTACCAACCTGGCCGACGGCGATGTTCTGTTCATCGACGAAATCCATCGCCTGCCGAAGATCGTTGAAGAGGTGTTATACCCCGCAATGGAGGATTTTGGCCTCGACGTCATGCTTGGCAAGGGTCCGAGTGCAAAAAGCATTCGGCTGGATTTGCCGCAGTTTACCATCATCGGGGCCACGACCCGCGCCGGGGCCCTGAGTGCGCCGTTGCGCGACCGTTTCGGCCATATCCACCGGTTAGAGTATTACAGTACGCCGGAAATGATTGAAATTATTGAACGTGCTGCCGGAATTCTGAATGTCACGCTGGAGCGGGAAGCCGCCGAAGAAGTGGCTTCGCGGTCGCGCCTGACGCCGCGCATCGGCAATCGGTTGCTCAAGCGGGTCCGTGATTATGCCCAGGTTAATAATGTCGATTCGATTACTCGTAAGGATGCCCGTGCCGCCCTCCACTTGCTGGAAATCGATGACATCGGCTTGGACTCATCCGATCGTCGCATGCTCACTGCCATCATTGAAAATTACGCTGGCGGTCCGGTTGGACTCAGCACTCTGGCCGCCCTGACGAGCGAGGAAGTCGCGACCATTGAGGACGTCTATGAACCTTACCTGATGCAAATCGGCATGATAGAGCGCACTCCGCGCGGCCGCAAGGTCACCCCAAAGGCGTACGGCCACCTGGGGATGGTACCTCCCACCGCCGTATGAAGCGCGGCACCGTCCACATTGCGCCCGGCCCGCTGGATTCCGATTTGGCGCGGCTGAGTGAACTGCAGCGTCAGGCCGGACAGCTGTTGAGTGACCTCGAACAAAAGGTTGGCTATGTCGGAGCAACATTCGGCGGCTGGCGTCATGATCCTGTCACCTGGCTAGCGGAAACCACATCGCGTCCACGCCCTCTAACTTAACGGGTAAACGGGTTGTCCTTGCCGATTGTCCCGGTGGGGACCTGTCCCGAGACTACTTCCAAGTTCTTAATAGCGGTGATGGTCGACTTGTCGAAGGTGACGGCAGGTGCCACTGGGGCCGCCGGAGCTGGCTCAACGTTAAGCGCACTGTTGACGATAATGGCCGTGTAACTGAACACGCCGATCAGGAAGCTACCTATTAGGTAAGGCTTGGCCTTTAGTAGTACAGGCAGGATGATCTTGGGGTTAAATTTGAAATTCATTTTCATACTCATGGCTTAATATAGGCGTTAACGGTCATGGAATAAGTGACGCTAGTTTTTTCAGCTTGACTGATTGCCAGACTGGTTACATTGGTGAAGCGGCTCAAATTCTCGACGCGGGTCAGGAAAGCTTGAAGTTGGGCATAACTACCTTGCAGCTGGAAGCTGATGGGCAGGGCCAGGACGGTGCCGGCTTTGACGGTCTGGGAGGTATTGTCCGGCAGACCTGCCGCACTGGGCAGCGACACGTTGGTTAGTGCGAGCCCGCTAGCTGATGCGATGGATTGCAGCTGCGCCAGGATTTCAGTCTGGTTCTTGGTCTTCGGTAACGCGTCGTTGATTTTGGGCAGGATAGGAACGATGTCACGGTTATACTGTGAGCGAAGTTTAGTAATGTTATCGAGTTGTTGGATAGTTGCGTCTTGATCGGCCAGAGTCTTGGCCAAATCGGCCTTTGATACGTTGATTCGGGTGACGGCGTAGTAATAACCGTACGCGCCCGCACCAATTAACAACACAATAATGCCGAGCAAAGTGAAAAAATACTTCTTCGGGGTCATCGTGCTTGCCCCTTTTTGAATCCGATCACTACACCGGCATGGAAACCGCCGGTATCCTGACTAATCGACTCGAGGTCGACACCGCTGATACGCGGCGAGTTTGCCACGGCGTCACGGAAGGCCAGTACGGAATTATAGGTATTGCCGCTTACGGCGATGCGGACGGGTTTGGTATCATCGCCGGTCAGCGTGATGGTGTCGATAGCTACGCCTTGAGGGAGCACTTTAGCTAGGTCGCCCAATAGCAGCGAGAAGCGGGTTTGAGAAACCTGAATCCCCTTAATGGCGATAAGCCGGTCGCTCGCGTCCTTGGCCTGCGTCATGAACGGGGCGTAGGACGTGATTTCCCGTTGTTTATTAGCGACGTCGGCGGCGGCCTGAGCCTTCATGGCTCCGACGTAGAATACGGTCGCTCCCAAAATCCCCCCAATGACAATGCCAAGAAGGATTACCAGGCGCAGGTAGCTCAAAACAATCCGGTTTAATTTTGCGTAACGGATATCCTCTTTTCTGGTATTCGGCAGCAGGTTGATCATTGAGTGCCCTCCAGCCTGGCCAGGCCGATGGCGGTGGCATACATTGGGGCCTCATGTTTGGAAACATGCTCAATATTTCTGAACTCGAGTCCGGCCCAAGGATCGGCTATAACGACAGGAATGCCAAGTTTGGCGGACAGGTATTCGACTAAGCCTGGCATACTGGCACTGCCTCCCGCCAGCATGACAATTTGAATCGGTCGGCGGTCATGGCCGCGGTCCTGGTAGTATTTCATGACGCGCCGCATTTCGTCGGTAATGGTAGTAAGCTGCGCAGCCAGTGATGACTGGACCTTGCTTTGAAGGCCGGATTTGTTGAGGCCGAATTTAACTTTGATATCGTGTGCCTGGTCATGGGTTATTTGAAGGCTGGCAGCCAATTGCGTGGTCAGGTCGTCGCCGCCGAGAGCAATCGTGTCGGTCAAGCGAATGACGCGGTCATAAACCGTAATGTCGATGGATTGCGAGCCGAAGTCGGCCACTAATGTGGTCTGATTAAGCGGTGATGCGGCCAGGACAGCTCGGGTAACCGCCGAGATGCTTGATTCAATGAAGGCTATGTCCAGCCCTAGGGCGTCAAATAATTTCATGTAGGAGTCGACAATAGCCCTGGGCGCTGCAACCATGAGGACTTCAATGTGCTCCGCCTGCTGCTGGATGATTTCGTAATCGATATACAAATCGGGCAGGGGTACGGGGATGTACTGCTCGGCTTCAAGTTTGACGGCCGCTCCGAGGTCGGCGGGGTTCATGGGCGGTAGATCAAGGACGCGCGTAAAAACTTTGGCTACCGGCAGTGATACGGCAACTCGCTTGGCGGAAATATTGCCAAACGGTATCTTGGCAAGCATTGGTTGCAGGGCCGTCGCGATCTCCTGCGGATCCACGATTATTCCCTCAACGATGGCTTCCTCGGGAAAATTCGCCGAGCCGTAACCTAGCAGCGGTTTCTTTTTGCCGTGTTCGCCCAGTTGCACGACCTTGGCAGTCCGGGTTCCGATATCGAAACCAAACAGCGGCTGGTCGTGGTAGACAAGCGAAGGACGTCTCATTGTTTTTTTAACCATAGCCATTTTGAATATTGTATCACTTTAATGCTCATGGGCTGAATAATTGTTCGCGCCAGTTTAGAACACTATAGTTACCTGTGGTCGGGAATGATGGCGGCGGCGCATAAATGAGGTGAGAATCGAAATCATACACGGTGGTTGGGAAACCGGTGCAGTACGAACCACACCCGAGCGTCTTGAACCCGTAGCTATTTGAGTTCTGGGCGATTGCACCGAATAGAGTGAACGAGGCTTTAAGTCCGCCGTTAGACGTGTCATATCCAACACTGCCATATTGCGCCAGGACCGCCGCATCAACCGTCATTGTGCTGGGAACGTAGCGGGGGACAAAGACGTCCTGTTGCGCCACCAGCCCGATGGCGGCCGATCCGTCCATGGCGGCGTAAGTGAGATCTCCAATAACGTTGATGCTACGTCTTTTCGAAGCAGTATCTGGAAGATAAGCAGCTACCACAGTCATACGGCCGCCAAAGTTCGTACCGGAGATCCAGACTTCTTCCGGCGAGAAAACGATGCCATTAGTCGGCACGACTTGGTTGCGGACAAAAGTCTTATTAATACCCGATGTTGTTTCGGATGTGACTTTGTATAGGTCGAAAGAAGCTGGTACGCCAGTTTTTAGCTGCAGGTACCAACCGGCACCGCCCGAATTGCCTAAATTGATACCCCCGTTGGCGGGTTGGGACTGCGTCTGCAGGGTGCTGAGATTTACGGTTACCTTACTGAAATCGACGGATGGTACTGGGTATTGCCACTGGCTTTGTGGACCGCCGGTCCCCCAAACGCCAGTATGTGTCCTGCCATCGACGCCAGAGACGTAGCTAGCACGAGCCGAGGCTACCGGACCGTTATTGGTGCCGTTAAAATTGATGCCCACATTGGAATGCACAGGACCTGTGGTGGTGGAGGTGGCAGAGAATACCAGCTCGGTATTGGATAAAAATATATAATTTGAAAATGAGGGTTGGCCGAGCTGCGCCAGAATCGTCCGACCGCCTGTCATGTGAGGAACCGCCCCAACTGAACTGACGGTAGTCACGGTCGAGCCATTCGTGGGTGGCGTTATGGTCAACGTGTAGGTGCCGATTAGGTTGCCGTTGTTATCATAGTAGTTGTGGCGATAGGGGCCATAAGGAGCGGCAGCCGGGGCATTAGTGCCATCCTTGTAATCGCTGGGGTTATGGGCTAAATGCCATAAGTAATAATTTATGCCAGCTTCTGAGACGTCAAGAGCGCGTGACTGGCGTTCTTCGAATTTGGTAAAACGGGCATTGTTTATAAGAACCTGGGAGCCAATTAGTCCTACCTCCGACAGCACCAAGCCCATTACAAGAGCCATGAGCATTATGTAGCCAGATTGTGGTTTGTTAAGAACCGGTAATTTTAATATCATTACAAATTGACCTTTAAATTGCGTAAAGTCACCCGGGTACTCAGTGATATGGGCGTCCCAAGGACTTTCTTGTTGGGGTTGGCTGAAATGAATATACCTATGTCTTTGACCTGGCTCACATTGAAAGAGCCGCTGAGTAGGTTGCCGGCATCATCGTAATAGGTAAACAGTGGATTCGATCCCATGACCAGGTCAACGCGCGTTGTGGTAATTATTTCGCTAGCCGGATTATAAGTATAGCTGGGTGCACTTCCAGTAGGAGGTGTCACGCCAATGTTCAAGTTGGTACCGTTGATGAAATATCGGATCTTTTTTACCGTCGTATCAAGCGGGCTGAAGTAACCGTATACGATCAGACTGTTTGGTTGAGCAGTATCGACGCTGTTGGCACCGCGGACTACCTTGGTAACTCGGGCCGATAATGTATTTAATTCCAGTGAGGTGTTGGATTGAGCTTCTAAGAACGTGTACGAAGTGAAGGCGCGGATGCTGAACATTGTCAGTGGTACTGAGATAGCCGCAATTATACCCATTGCAACGATAAGTTCTAGTAGGCTATAGCCGGATTGATGGTTGCTAAGGCGTGACATTGAAGCCTCCGACCTGCGTTACGGTATTGCCGCCAGATGTCACCACCACGTCCCAAAGGCCAGCTAGCGCACCAGTTAGGTTCAAGGTACCTGTAAGGGTCTTGTTGGCGTTTGACGACGTCTCGCCGCTCTCGTTGATGTCTGACTGTCCGCTTCGCCTCAGCACTACGCTCGTGCCGCTCGAAAGATTGGTGCCGGTAATGACGAAGTTGATACTTGCCGTACCCGTCTGGGCCGATCCTGGCGCGACTGATGTCACGGCTGGATAGGAAGAACTAGTCGCCAGAACCAGGTTGACAGTCAAATTCGCTCCCGGCAGGACGGAGGCCGGAGCATAAGGCTGGCTTGAAACCAAGTAGTACCCCGCCTGCGGCACAAAGCTGTAAGAGTCCCATTCAATTCCCGTAATACTGATATTGCCGCTGGCGTCGGTAGATAGTGCTTGGGAATATTTAGGAACGTCGGCCGTGCGATAAATAAGCTTACTGCCCTTGACCGTGACAGTCTTGCTTGCGAGCGCGGCGCCTGACGTATCAGTAACGTGAAGATTGAGCGTAGCGGTGCGGTCGATTTTTAATGTCACTGTCTGAGTATTTTGGGCAATGACGTTAAGGTTAGGCTGCGCTGCCGTCTGCGCACCAGGCGGGTCGGCAAGTGTCCCGTCGCTAGAATATCCGGATAAAGTTACTGTTACCTGGTAGCGGTTGCTGGCATCCGGCGGTAGATTGGGTATCATGACCATTCCTTGGCTGTCGGTATTAGTGGTTATGTCGACGGCCGGACTGGGGGCAGGGTTAGTTATGTGTACATTTGCGTCGGTAATTGGTGTACCGTTAGCATCGACGACTAATACGCTGATGATACCTGTGTTACTGGCTGTTTCGGCGGCCTTACCGGCGATATCGGTCGTAAGCTGTGCCACCATTTGGCCACTGCGGAGACGCAGCGTAACTTGGGCCTTTTTGTAATCGGCGGGGTTGAGGTCTTTGGGCTTGCCGACAATAGTACCTGCCGCATTGCCGTCATATGGGTCGTCAACGTAAGTAATTTCGGTTGTCATGTTGAAAGTGAAGCCACCCCGTACAATCTGTTGGGTATCAGGAATATTACCTGGTGGGTAAATCGCACCGGTTTGGGTTTTTACGCTGTCATACGGCAGGTCGCGAAGGTATTCGATTTGTTCGTTGGCCGCTGCTAATGCGATTGCGTGCGACTTGGACAGTGTGAGCGTTTGCAAGTTAGACACAAAAAGCTGGCTGACGGCGGCTACCATAATAGCCATAATCGTCAGCCCAAGGAGAACTTCAAGAAGCGTAAACCCGTTCTCACCTCGGTGCATCATGCCTGAAATTATATCGCTTATGCTAACCAAAAGCGACCCCAGTAGGGGGTCACTTTTACACTCACTAGATAAATCTAGTTGTTGTTAAGCAGAGTGTAGCCTTTGGTTACGCCGGTGCAAGCAGCATCCGTAGTAACATTCTTGCCGTTGTCTCCGCCGTTCTCGAGGCAGCCGTGCAGCGTGTAGCTGTCGAAAGCTGCTGACGGGGTGTACGTGTAGACGTAGACGCCGTTGTTCTTAGGATCGGTCGGGACGTTCTTCATGATCGGGGTTACACCTGCCGAAAGAGCAGCAGCTGTTGCCGGGTATGCGTTATTGGAAGTGAAGTACTCTTCCAAGCCCTTCTGCATGGCGCCCATGTCAGTCTTGCGCTGTGTGTCACGGGCCTTCTTTGGGGCCGACGTGATGTTAGGGATAATCAACAAGGCAAGGATGCCGATGATTACGATGACGATTAAGAGTTCTAGCAGCGTGAAACCGCCTTCTCTTTTGATGATTTTCTTAAGCACGAGTGCTCACCTCCTGTTATTGATCGGACAGACGAATACTTTATATAAAGCCCGAAGCTCTATGTAGCATAACTATAAAGTGCTTGTGGTTACGATGTCAATGCAGTTATCCCCCAATTCAGGTAATAAAATGGCCCGAATGAAAAGTAGAAGACCCCTCCGGCAATAGTGCACCGGAGGGGTCTGAGATGGGTGAGAGAGTCAGCGATGTTGCGGCTGATCGCGGAGCTGACAACGCCGCATGAACTCTATTTCAAATTCATTCTTTGTTGGATTCAGACCGTTTGGGCGGTAACTATCCAGCATTTCATCCCGTATCGCCCGGTTACTGGCCCAATTGGAGTCAGATGGTCCAGCGGCGGTCTTACCGAAGTGTCCCATCTGGGTCACAAGGTTATCCTTGTTCGCTTTGCGCTTATGGCGCGTGGCACTGGAACCGGGGTGGGGGATTCGCCGGGTTAGTACTAACAGAATCGCGAAGCTCAAAACGGATGCCGTAAGTGTCGCAACGATGTCGGTGCCACGGACCGTGAGGTCCGAGAAACGCGGCACGGCTTTTTCCAAAGCGGAAAAGATGCCGAAACCTACGGTCGCGGCCAGTACCACCGCTCCAGTAATCTGCCAGAAGCGACGCGAGCTGTGGCCGACCATCTGGTACAGTGCCGCTCCGATAATCAGGGCAGTACTGAGCCAAAACAGCCAATTCTGCCATCCCATCGAGCCGACATAGGCCGAGATGGCCGTCCAGGCATGGCGAAGGCCCGTGAAGTCGATTGTCATGATGCTCCTCTCAAGAGCAGTTACAGGTGCGAGGGGTAGTCCGGAACAAAGGATAGGGAAGCCCTAATCTATAATCATAGCATAAATATACATATATTGCAATAGAAATACGTTGGGCTTTCGGGCCCCGGCTCTAAATTGAATTCGAAATACTTGAAATGGGGCCGAAGACCGAGATGACGATGAAGCCGACCATGCCGCCCAGGACGATGATGAGGATAGGTTCGATGATGCTAGTGATGCCGGAAATGACCGTATCGACTTCCCGCTCGTAAAAGCCGGCCAATTTGAGCAGGATATCGTCCAGCTGACCGGTTTCCTCACCCACAGCCAGCATCTGGCCGACGATTGGCGGGAAGTTCTTGGAGTTGCGGATAGGCTCGCTCATCGGGCGGCCGTTCTTGACCTTCTGGGCAACATCTGCCAGCTCATCCTGGTAAACAGTACTGCCGAGAGCGCTTTTGGTGGCGTTGATAGCCTCGATTACCGAGATGCCAGAGGCCATCAGCGAGCCGAAGGTTCGGGCAAACCGGGCTACGTTCACTTTGACCAGAATCGGTCCTATGATGGGCGCCTTCAGCATGGCCCGGTCGACGATACGCTTGCCGCTTGAGGTATGAATCCAGCGCGTGAAGGCGATGGTCGTAGCAACGATGATGATAAGCAGTAGCCACCAGGAATGAACTAAAAAGCTCGAAATGGCC
>JBBRTI010000009.1:0-24711 GCA_038244585.1 Candidatus Saccharimonadia bacterium
AGCGTGTTCGGCATGATGCCTGAGCGCCCCGTAACTGTTTGATATTATGCGCCAATTACACCTTTGTCAAATGCAAGTTGGGCACGTTCATCGAGGTATGCCTAGTGCTGGGCTCTGACAAACCATCGTTATTATGTATGACGTACAGCGCCGTCAAACGTTACACCCTAGGCGCTTTCGTTGAGGGTATCCTGATATTCCACGCTCAATTTACGTACCAGGGCATCGTCTTTTTGTTCCTCTGCTTCGTGGAGCCGCACGATTATAGCGTTGCGTTTGGCTTTGTAGTAGTTACGAAGTACCACGCTGGCAGTTTCAAAGGCCTGGAAGGCCAATTTATCTTCCTCCAGGTGGCCATAATCCTTTTCAGCAATCATCAGCAGCTCCTTGGCGTAAGTGCCGTATTCAATCATGCCTTCGGCCAGTTTATCGCCGGAATCCTGGTGGTTGACGCAGATGAGGTCGAAAATCTCCTGGCGAGATTTGGAGGTGAAGCAGTCGGAGGTCAAATCCTGCAGTGTCAGCCGCGTCAGAGGATTGGCCAGTGTAATGGCTAGAATCGCTTCTTCCTGCTGAACCGTCATACTGGGTTTGCTCTGAGCCTGGATTTTGGCCCGCGGCGAAGGCTGCAGGCTCTCGCTGACCGGCCCCGGTGCTCCAGTTAGCGATACGGCGCCTTTCTCCGGCTGTCTGAGTTTGGCCTTGATGGCTTCTTCGTCGATATCGAGCTTGCCGGCCAACACCTTTACGTAGTGGTCCTGCTCCACGGGGTCGCCGAGGCGGCGTAGATTGGAGGCCAGACGGTCGGCGTATTGCCGCTTGCCGATGGCGGTTGTGAGATCAAAATCGTGTTCGAAGCGGTCGACGAGGTAGTCGATGATGTATTTGGCCCCAGCAATGGCTTCGCGCCAAGCCTCAGGACTCTGCTGTATCAGTTCGTCCGCATCCTTGGCACCTTGGACCTCCACCATTCTGAGCGTCAGCCCCAGCTTCTGACCCAGTTCGATGGCTCGTTCGGTGGCGGCCAGGCCGGCCCGGTCGGCGTCAAAGGCCAGTTTGATGTTCTTGGTCAGCTTGCTCAGAGTTCGGAGCTGGTCCAGCGTCAGGGCCGTGCCGGAGGCAGCCACCACCTGCAGCACACCCGCCTGATGGCTGGCCACCACGTCCATGTTCCCCTCAACCAACACGACCTCATCGTTCGACCGGATAGCCTCCCGCGCCAGATGAAGTCCAAAAATAGCGCTGGATTTATCGTAGAGCGGAGTTTGGGGCGAGTTAAGGTATTTGGGAAGGCTATCGTCCAGGACGCGGGCAGTAAACCCGATTGGGCGGCCATCGCGGTCGCAGATAGTGAACATCAGCCGACCGCGGAACATGTCGTAGACGGTACTACGCCCCTCTTTTTGCCCCGCCAGGCCGGCCTCCAGCATCTCCGCGTGGGAAAAACCCTTCT
The DNA here is from genome assembly GCA_038244585.1 of Candidatus Saccharimonadia bacterium. GTDB lineage: Bacteria > Patescibacteriota > Saccharimonadia > UBA4664 > UBA4664 > UBA4664. The sequence continues at coordinate 1,454 of JBBRTI010000009.1, forward strand.
TGGTCAGAAAATCCGTAAGGGCGTTCCAAGAATCCGGCGCGTAGCCGATTTGGAAGGCCTTCACCGTCTCGCGGTTAAGATGGCGCTTTTTGACCGCATACTCGAGGGCGGCCGGGTTCTGCACCAGTGACGCCTGGAAGTAACGGGCGGCCAGCTCCGTCGCCTCAAAGGCCCGGGCCCGGCGGCGAATGAGATCCGCGTTCTCCCCCTTACGGGCTTTGAGCTCAATCCCCGCTTGTCGTGCCAGCTTCTCCAGTGCCTCACGGAACTCCAGGCCCTCCATCTTCATAACGAAGCTGAAGATATCCCCGCCTTCGTTGCAGCCGAAGCAATGATAAATGCCACGCTCAGGGCTCACCATGAAACTAGCGGACTTCTCCTGGTGGAACGGACAAGCCGCCTTCAGGTTCCGCCCCGACTGCTTGAGCGGGAGGTAGTTGGCCACCACCTCGGCAATCTCAAGCCGGTTCTTAATCTCCGCCACTTCATCCATGCCGCAATTATACGCCATATCTGAATTATGCGAACAAAAAGCGAACTCATACGACATAAAAAAGACCCGATCAAATGATCGGGCGGGGTAGATGTTGTGAATGGGCGGCCGGGCCGCCCATTCACAACGGATACAGCTACTCGCCGGTGCGTTCCACCATGTCCAGATGTTTCTTGGCGTCCAACATCTTTTGTCTGGCATCGTTGATTTTGTACGCCGGGCGATCGTACTTGACCGCGTCATCATATTCCTGCTGAGTAGCCTCATAGGCAGCCTCGGCTGGATAAAAAGACGGACCTCTCACAGTCATCACATCCGTTCAAAGAAAAGAATAGTACGGAAGACTTTCTCTCAGACTTGGTTATATCAGGATTGATTATACAAGTCAAGCCTACCAGCCGCCTATCGCTTGTGGCCGCCCCAACAGATATTAGGCCCGCCTGACGGCGGGCAAGGTGGATGAGATGGATGAATCCGGATGGATCAGCTGGCACGGGTAGCAGCCCATTGGACCGGTTGGCGCTCGATGACGGCCTGACAGGACATTGCGTCCAGGCGGCCCTTGATTAGGAATCGACCGTCAACGGTGCGGCCAGAGAAGTTTACCGAACCGTGGATGGCTTCCGAGTACGCGGGACCGATTTGGACCATCAATTCACGGCGACGGCCTCCGCCTACGTTGCGGAAACGAATGACGATGCTCTCGCGGCCGCTGGCGGCCACGATGTCGGCCGGAGTGGGGCCGCTCCAGTTTGAACCAATCCGTACGGTTTGCGGCGTATGTGAACGGTATTTGGACATGTGCGACTCCCTTCGGGACGATGGAGTATTGGAATAATAATAATCCTTATGCTTAAAACTGCAATAGGTAGCTTATACGACTCCGTCGGGGAAGTTGGTCCAGTCCAAATCAGGCTTGAAGCGTTCAATGAGGCGCTTGGTGTGTCCCGCACTGGCCTCGCCGATAGTGCGGTCGGACGAATAGGCCTGGAAATGACGGGAGGTGTGGCCATCGATACCGTAGACAGCGGCACATCCGGTCCGTTCGGCTATGGCGGTCAGCTGAGGTGCCGCACTTACCGCGTCACCATTGTCGGGCTTGCCCATAATTTCTATACCGTCTAGTCGGCCGTCCTTAAGCATGCCTTCGAGCATATCCAGGCTGATGCTGCGGCTAACCGTGTACCAGTGAGCCAGAATTGCGATACCGCCAGCACCCCGGATAAGCTTCACCGCCGTGTCAAAATCAACCGAGTACAAATAGTCCACGTAGACGTTGTTGATGAATGAATCGTCCGATAAGAACAGGCGGTAAGGATAGTCGCTGCGGTCGCGCTCGAGCAGGCGCATGTACTTCATGGCCAGATTGAGGTCGCCTTTGGCCGCCTTCTCCATATTGTCTTTTATGGCGTCAATGATGGCGTCGTTTTCGGGGTGCGAAAACAGGGCCTGCACGATATGCGGCCGACCAACGCTCTCTCCGCCCGAGGCGTCCAGGCAGTCTTTGATGGAGATGGTAAAGCCCAGGCCCTTGAGGTTGCCGACGATCTTCTCCATCCGTTCATTACGAGCCGCAATCGCCAGGCGGCAATGTTCCCGCAGCGCCTCGTTGTCGGGATCGGTGAACAACCCCAGAATGTGAAGTGAGCTTGTCGGACCGCCGCCCAGCTCAATCGGCAGGCCGCTGGAAATTTCGCAGCCAATTAGCCACTTAATCGGGCCGTCGTAAAGGCTAAGTTTTGTGAGGTCGGCTTCACTTGGTAGCACGTCGTGATCGGTAAAGGCTACCACGCCAATGCCGACCCCGCGGGCTGATTCCAGGACTTCCAGGTAGGTTTGAGCTCCATCGGAGGCGTTTGTGTGGTTGTGGAGCGATTCGTACATAATTACTTTCGATTACTCAGTGGGTGCATGAACTTTAGGCCGGACCAATCGGACGATAGGGCGGCAACTTTGACTTCGACGAGACCTGCTCCCAAACCGGCTCGCCGGATATGATCCTCGGAGATGCCATGGTGAAGCGGCGAGGTGCGCTTGGTCCAGGCCAGCCACATCATACCGCCGGAGTGCAGATGCCGCACCAGATTGGGCAGCACGGCCTCAAGTTGCTCGCGACTAGTGATGAACATGAGAATAAAATCAAACGGAACCCCGACGACACGCGTAATGGGCGCGACGTCCGTGACGTCGCCAAGCTCGCCCTGCATTGCCTCGGGCAACCGCACAATGGCAGCCCGCTGGCCGGGCTTCAGGCCCAATTTGTCGCGTAGTGATTTGTCGGAGTATCCTGCCATAACGCCTATCGTATCATTTGTCGTGTCTGTCTGCTCGGTCGCGGTGCACACTCATCATACGCGCAATTTAGGTCTATTTCAGCGGGCGTTTTGCTATCAGCCCCGTTCGATGCAGGCCGCCATAATCCGCAGTATAATCAGCGGCTTTGCCGAGGTGCTCCTCCTCCATAATCAGCTCCCACCCATCGTAGTAGCTAGTGAGAATGCCGCTTTCAAACAGCTTGGGCCGTTCGCCCGTACCGTCATTTTCAGCCGATATGAGCAGCACGTTGATACCGCCGGGGTTAGTGATGCTCTGCATCATGCGGATAGTTGCGACCATCGACTCACGGTCGTAGAAATGCACCATGGCCGAGGCCAGCACCAGATCGTACGAGGTCTCAGGCTTAAACTCTGAAGTATCAGCCTGTAATACGCCCACCGCTAGCCCGGCGTGATGAGACGCAAAGCCCAGTACCTGAAGGCTGGAGCTATTGGAATCGACAGCCGTGACTTTGAAGCCGTTAGCGGCTAAATATAGGCTGTTGCGTCCGCTTGATGAGCCCAGATGGAGGGCCGTTTTACCTGTGGCATGTTTTAAGGCTTCTTTGAGTAACGGTGACGGCGTAATGCCGGGAAGATCTTTGGGATGTTTCATAGCGCTATCGTAACAGAATGCTTATGCCGAATATTTGGACAGGCTTCCAATGACAGACCGATTATTTGGCTACCAAAGCATAAGAATGGTCAATAAGCTCGGTTATTAGCTCGTCCGGCAAGACCCCTGTCAGCTCCAGGGTGTTCCAATGCTGTTTGTTCAGGTGATAGCCGGCGGTAATTATTTCGGGGTACTGCTGACGCAGGATTTTGGCGCGTAGCGGGTCGCATTTGAGGCTGATATTGAACGGCTTCTCGGTAGCTGGTACCAGCGCGAACATCGTCCCACTCACTTTGAATACGCTCACGCTCGGCCCAAACGGATAGGATTCCTCGGCCTCAGGCTTCGATAGGCAATAAGCGGCGACGTCCATCACTTTTTCGGGTCGAATTTAAGGGCAACAGAGTTCACGCAGTAGCGCTGGCCACCCTTGTCGGCAGGGCCGTCGTTAAACAGATGCCCCAGGTGGCCCCAGCAGTTGGCGCAGGTTACTTCCGTACGGCTCATACCCAAGGTATTGTCTTCGTTCAAATCGACATGACCGGCGGCGGCCACGTCATAAAAGCTGGGCCAACCGGAACCGCTGTCGAATTTCTCGCTGGAGCGAAATAGTTCCTGGCCGCAAGCGGCACAACGGTAAACTCCGGCCTCATGATTGTCGACGTATTCGCCGGTGAATGGCATTTCGGTGCCCTTTTGGCGCAACGAGCGGTATTGCTCGGGCGTCAGCTTCTCGCGCCATTGGTTATCGGTCATGGTTTTTGCATCTTGCATAGTGTCTCCTACCGCTTAGACATGGTTTTAACTGTGCGGACATATGATTGCAGGTCGCTGCGACGGATAATATCGCCAATCACCTCCAACGGCAGTTCATCGGCCCGCTTGAAATTGATGCAGCCTTTGCCCATTTTGAGCTTGCGGCCGGAGCCGACGAGCAAGGCTCTGAATTCCGGGACGGCATAGACGGTATTCAAATACAGGCTAATGTAATTCTTCTGGTTGGCCAGGGCTGCCAGCATCAGTGGCTGTTTGTTATAAGTATCCGGGTAGACAGCCAGTGGTACACTCCAGCTAATCATCCCCCAGGCCATTACTTCCTGGTAGCCTTCGGGCAAGTTCCGGCTTACAACACCGTGCACGATTTCAACTTCCCGCCGTCGCTCGGCTGGCATTTCTGCCAGATAGTCCTTAACCGTCGCTGCCGATGATGAAGCCATTTTTACTCCCGTCCTACTACCATTATACGATTTGCGTCAACGATAAGTGATATCGCGATCATTCGATATCGTAAACATAGAGTCGGGAAGCGTAGGCAGGCGCCCCTGACAGTTCGACCGTCTGTGAAGGCGTCCAGCCTGGCAAAGGAAATTGCAGCGTCACGACCCTGGTGCCCGACCGAAGCTCAATCTCCAGCTTCAGAATCAAAGCCCGGTTCAAATCGGGATGCAGATAGGCGAATACGACTGTGGCGTCAGTCAAATCGACGTCAAACAGATTGCCCAGGCGTAGCCGGACCTGACTTGGGCTAAGCCGGCGCGCCGCCGCGTAAACCAGCGGGTTGTTCTCGACGCCAACGGCACTAATGCTTGGCCTAGACTCAAATGCGGCCGTCAGCACCCGGCCATCGCCGCAGCCTAGGTCATAGAGCATGTCGCCCGGAGCAAGTTCAAGTGCCGAAACGATTTGAGGCAGTAATCCATTAGGTACAGGCACATAGCCAATTTTGTTGGTCAGGTTTACCCATCCGAAGATGACGTAAAACGCTCCGGCAATCGCCAGCAGCAGCAAAATCAAACTCGCAACGATCAAACTCATGAGTGCATTGTACGACAAAGCCGCCCGCAGGCGGCGTTTGAATCGGGACAAATAATTTCTGGCGGAGGGAGAGAGATTCGAACTCTCGAGGGCTTTCACCCAACCCGCTTTCCAAGCGAGCGCCATAGGCCACTAGGCGACCCCTCCGTATGGGACCTCGCCATTATACGATACTTGGGTTTAAGGTCAAAAGTATCTATTGACATATCGGGCATATGGCCTATACTAGGTTTACATCTGAATTACGCTATGGTATCGAACCTCGTCTCGGCCGCCGGTATAACCTAACTCCGGCCCAAACGGGGTTTTTTGTGTTCTAGTGAATGAAAGGCTCATTCACGAGGACATAACTCGATTATGTTCCTCGGGCTAGCATCCTAATGCTGGGTCGGCGGCTCAATCGCCACGTTCTTTGACAGAAAGTACTAACATGCCCGATATCTCCGGTTTGCCCGGCCTCGCGATAGGAATCGTTCTTGCAATCCTACTGCTCATCGTACTTTCGGGAGTCATCCTGAGAGTCATGTGGAAGGTGGCAGAGCCAAACGAGGCGTTAATCATCTCCGGACGCAAGTCCCGCGCTCTAGCCGAAGCGGCCCCCGATGAAAGCCTGACCTTCAAGATCGTCACCGGCGGCGGCGCCATTGTGATACCCGGCCTGCAAACGGCTCGGTCGCTCAATCTCAATCTCGTTGAGACCGCTCTTGAGGTTGAATGCGTCACAAAGCAGGGAATCTTGTTGAAGATTAAGGGTTCTGTCATCTTCAAGATTGGTGACACTTTCCCTGAGATCGCGAATGCTGCGCGTCGCTTCCTCGACCAGCAAAGCATCATGGAGCGTCAAGTTCACAGCATCTTTAGCGGCCACCTGCGCGCAATCGTTGGTAACATGACCGTCGAAACTCTAATTGGCGATCGCGAAGAGCTGCGCAAAAACGTCCGCGAAGCATCGGGCGTCGAAATGTCCAATTTGGGGCTCAAAATCGATTCCATGCAAATATTGGACATCGGTGACCCCAGCGGCTACATAGCCAACCTATCCGCGCCTCACATCGCGGCAGCGGAAGCGACAGCCCGGACCGCACGAGCGCAACGAGACCAGGAGGCAACCGAAAATGAGCAAACAGCGGCCATCGCTGTTGCCGTAGCCAAGACGGCGGCCGCCAAGAGACAGGCTCAACTCAAAGCCGAATCCGACGCCGCCCAGGAGCAGTCAAGTCAGGCTGGTCCGCTGGCGCTCGCCGAGGCGCAGCAACAGGTCACTGTAGCTGAAACCAAAGCCGCCGAGCTCAGAGCTCAGTTGCGCGAGCGTCAGCTCGAAGCCGAAATCCGGCGCCCTGCCGACGCTCAGGCGTATGAAATCAAGGTAACAGCTGACGCTAATCGTGACGCTGCAATCGCAGTGGCACAGGCCGAAGCCCAAACCACAACCCTCAGGGCCACAGCTGATGCTGAAGCCACACGGCTCACAGGTGAGGCCGAAGGTGACGCCATCAAAGCCAGAGGTCTTAGCGAAGTCGAGGTCATCAAGCTCCGCGGTGAAGCCATTAGAGCGAACCAAGAGGCCATAATCGGGATGACGGTCGCTGAGAACCTGCCGGAAATTGTTCGGGCAGCTGCCTCGCCGTTTGGTGAGATTGGCACCCTCACCGTACTCAATGGTGCAGAGGGAGTTCAGGGCATGCTCGCTAGCGTTCTAAGCCAGGCAACAACGTTTCTTCCGAGCATCATGAGCTCGCTGAAGCAGGGTAGCAACCCAGCGCCACAGGTCGCCGGACAGCTAGACACCGCGGACAAGGACGGAGACGTGGATGACACGCAGTAAGCACGATGGCCAAAGGGGACGTGTCTCAGGAAAGGTCGCACCGGGAACCACCGGCGAGGTCGTACTGGAAATCAACCCCGGCACCAACGCCTTCTTCGCTCAACCAGCGGACGGCAGTTCAACCTATGAAATAGGTAGCCTCGTCGAGGTTGTCTGGTTCATACCACCCCAAACGGTCTTCGTACGTGGTCATATCCAGGACCGATGACCGTCCCGCCCAACCTTCCCTCATTGCGGAAGGTTGGGCACCAACCCGAAGGCTTAAATGATTTTAAGCCGTGAGGTTTGTATAATGGGTGCATGGAAATCCAACGCTGCAGCTGGCCTGGCAACGACCCGCTCTACATGAGTTATCACGACCTGGAATGGGGCGTGCCGACGCATGATGACTGGAAGTTGTTTGAATTGCTTGTTCTCGAGGGAGCACAGGCAGGCCTGAGCTGGATAACGGTCCTGCGCAAGCGGGAGGACTATCGCGAGGCCTATTTTGGATTTGACCCGGAACGGGTCGCAACGTTTGATGAAGCCGACGTTGAGCGATTGTTAGGTAACGCCGGAATCATCCGTAATCGGGCTAAAATCAGGTCTTCAATAGCGAACGCCCGTAGCTTTTTGGCCGTTCAACAGGAGTTCGGCAGCTTTGACCGGTATCAATGGGGCTTTGTCGATAACGTGCCAATCGTAAACCGTTTTGAAGCCGACAGTGCTATCCCGGCTTCAACGCCGCTGGCCGAAGTTATCAGCGCCGATCTGAAACGACGGGGTTTTGGGTTCGTCGGGCCGACTATCGTTTATGCCCATATGCAGTCGGCAGGACTGGTCAATGACCACGTAGTGACATGCTTCCGACACCCCGATAATGAGGCACAAGAAACGTAGCTGAAGTATCATACCTTAAGAATTATCGCTTAGTGAGCATCTAACTGGTAGAATTTGTTAATGAACGTTATTGAACTCCGCAACATAGGCAAAGCCTTCACCGACCGAGCCGAACCCACGCTCGCCCTGGAAAACATTAATTTCACCATCGCCCAGGGCGAATTCGTAGCCATTATCGGCCCGTCAGGCTCAGGAAAATCCACCCTCATGAACTTGTTGGGCCTTTTGGATATGCCTACGTCCGGCAATTATCTGCTGGACGGACAGGACGTCGGTCTCGTTAAGGATAACGCCCTAGCCGCCTTGCGCCGCGACAAAATCGGTTTCGTCTTTCAAAGTTTCAACCTACTGCCGCGGCTTAGCGTGCTGCAAAACGTGGAGCTGCCCATGGTTTATAGCTCCACCCGACGCAAGAACCGACGCGAGCGGGCTCTTAAATTACTTGATCTTGTCGGCCTGTCCCACCGCTCGGGCTACCGGCCCAACCAAATCTCGGGCGGCCAGACGCAGCGGGTAGCTATCGCCCGTGCTCTCGCCAACGACCCCAGCCTCATCCTGGCTGACGAGCCCACCGGCAATCTGGACACCAAGAGCTCGGCCTCCATCATCGATGAGTTGCGCCGCCTCAACCGTGAACAGGGCACTACTATTATTATAGTCACTCATAACCCCGAGGTCGCCGAACAGACCGATCGCACTATCACCGTCCGAGACGGCGGCATCCTCAGCGACACTTTGCGTCAAAAGCTAACAGAAGGTACCAAGCGATGATCTGGGAAAACATTAAGATGGCCTTCTCCAGCCTGAGCAATGCCAAGATACGATCGTTCCTCACTATGCTCGGGGTAATCATCGGCGTCGCAGCCGTTGTGGCCATAACGGCAATCGGCCAAGGTGTTAAGGATTCTGTCACCAAACAGGTCTCCGGCTTGGGCTCAAACGTGCTTACTATCACTTCGGGCCAGACTCAAAAGTCAGGTAAAGGAGGGGGAACCAATTTCGCCGGCGCGCTGGGTGCGTCTACCCTGACCTCTGCCGACGTCACCACGGTGGCAGGCCTCAAGCGGGTCACGAATGCCAGTTCCATGAGTCTGCTCTCCGGCATCCTGGCGCACGAAAAGTCCACGGCAGCCGATGCCTTCATTGTTGCAACTACCCCGGATTTCGCAAAGATCGTCGAACAGCCCGTAGCCGCCGGGCGCTTCCTGAGTGATGCCGACTCCAACGCCAAAGTAATAGTCCTAGGCGACAAGGCCAAGACTGATCTGTTCGGCACCGACGACGCCATGGGCAAAACCGTGACCTTCCGCGGTACGCCTCTGACTGTTATCGGCGTCATCAAGAAAAAGGATACCGGCGCCAGCCTGGGGCCGTCCCAGGATGCCATCGCCTACCTGTCAAAGGGAACTGCTAAGCAAATCACCGGCAGCGAACCGTCAATTATGCGAATTTATGCCAAAGTGGATACGGCCAACCATGTCGATACAGCCGTCGGCAACATCAAGGGAGCTCTGACTAAAAACCACGGAGGCCAGAGCGACTTCACCGTCCAAACCCAGGCGGATTTGCTCAGCACCTTCAACACCATCCTGAACTTGCTCACCACCTTCATTGCCGCCATCGCCTCCATTTCCCTGCTGGTCGGCGGTATCGGCATCATGAACATCATGCTGGTCAGCGTCACCGAACGCACCCGAGAAATCGGTCTGCGCAAGGCCTTGGGCGCTACCAGCGCGACAGTATTGAGCCAATTCTTAATTGAGGCGGTCATCATCAGCATCATCGGCGGCGCGCTGGGTATCGTCGGCGCCATCGGCATGGCCGCGCTGGCCGGCAAGCTGGCCGGTATCACGCCTGTCTTCACGCTGGGGTCCATCCTGCTCGCCGTCGGCGTCTCGGCTGGAGTCGGTATCATCTTCGGCATAGCGCCAGCCATCAAGGCAGCCCGCAAACGACCAATTCAGGCCCTAAAAGCCGAGTAGACCCAAGCCTCAACACAAAAAGGACTTCCTCTAAGAGGAAGTCCTTTTTAATCCGACAGTTTTAGGCCAGCTCGCTTTTGAGCTTCTCCACCATGCCCACCGGCGTAGGGTCGGTGCTGTTTAAGAAGGCTAGGTAGGTGGCAACGTATTCGCCCAGGCCAATAGTCCAGACCAATTGTCGCAGTTTTGTGTCGCCGCCTGCTTGCACCTGAATGGGCGCGAACGAAGCAGACAACAGACGGTTGGTAATATCGAACCGCTTAGCAATTTGAGGGTTGTCCAGGTCGCTGCGCAGCTCTATAACTTTAAGACCGCTCTGCTCCGGGAATTGCCAGCCGATGAACTCGTTGTGGTTCATCTCAGGGAAATAGTTATAAAAGGCTATGTTCTTGGCGTTCTCATTGAAGGCGATCTTCCATTTCATAGCCGCAAACGTCAGGGCCGGTCCGGCGTAAACCACGGCAACATGGCCAACCAGTGCCGTCGCAATCTGTTTAGCCTGGTTGTCAGCGGTTGGGACATTCGGTGCCCAGGCGCCCAGCTCCCCTTCCAACCAGACCCCTGAGGCCGCCAGCTCGTCTGTGACATGCGGCACGAGTCCAACCGCCTCAATGACCATTGCCAGCGCACGGACGGCGTAGAGGACCGCAAAACGCGGCTGCAGCCCGCCTGGAAGTACAAAATACGGATAACCGCTGGTTTTTGCTGCTTCGAGCAGCTTTCCGCCCGCCGTCACGACCAAAATGTGGGCCTTTTTCGCCTCAGCGTCAGTCAGGGCCGCCAGAGTCTCCTCAGTGTTGCCGGAGTAACTGGCAGCAATCACTAGCGTGTCCGGACCGACGAAAGCAGGCAAACGGTAGTCGCGCACGATCACAAGCGGTACGGGCAGCCTATCGCCGAGCCAGGTCTTAATGAATTCCGCGCCCTGGGCTGAGCCTCCCATACCCGTAAGCACGATGCTTGTAATTCCTGCCAGGCTCTCGAGACCGGCCGGAAGCGGAAAGGCATGCTGCAATTGCCCGGGCAGCCCCGCGATAATGCCTAGGGCATCGTGTTTGTCGTAACGGTCGATAAAGTCTTGTTGGTCAAGCACGAGAATCTCCTATGTGATATTTCCATTATGTCATAAAGATGCCCCTGGAACCGAAGTCCTAGGGGCATTTGTAGTTGGAGTCCTGCCACGGGCTGGAGTTAGGCGGTGCGGCGAAGGCTGGTCGTGGGATTGTGGCGGAAATAGTCGTTGACGACTGCTCCGCGATGGGTGCTTGTCTGCTCGCTCGGCCCGGAACTCAGCCAGTCGAGGAGCTCGGCAATGGTATGGTTGGCGATGTACATCGGATGCTCCTTGTCTGAATGTAAGTGGCCGCCTGAGAATATCAGGCGGCCACTGGTGAATACGGTGCTGGGCGGGGTTACCTCACGTCGGCGGAATCTGAGATCTCCTGCAAGCGATTCCTTTCGTCGATGATCTCGGAAACCCGAGGGTTACTCTGCATCTTCGGAAGGTGCTCGCGTCCGTGATGGGCGCAGAAGAGCAGTTCACTGCCGGTTGTGAGCTTGACCAGGACGTAAGCCTGAGCGCCGCAGCGGTCGCAGCGATCCGTCGCGATGAGGGTGGGGGCAAGTGCGGTTATCATGGCGCGTTCCTTCCGGTCACTGCATCGATGATGACGAACGTGCGGTCAATCGAGGCCAACTCTTTCTTGATCCCTTCAACTTTTGAGCCCTGGATGGGTTCAGTCGTCGGGTCGTAGTCGTTGCCCTTTTTGGCGCGACGGTGGGTATGCTTGTCCATGTACACGCAGATCGGCATGAGATGCTCCCCTTCTGTGAAGATGAAGAAAACGAAAAAAAAATCGACGCGTCCGTTCATAGCATTACGCTAGGAATAGAGTCGTCGGCCTGCTGGCGTGCCCTTTTCTTTCCACGAGAAAGTTTTTGGTTTTTAAAGTACGTACAATAGTACTTATGCCAAAAATACAGCGCCGGCCACGCCGTGTCAATTGTAATTTTAGCTTAAGCTCCCTTATTGAAGAGCTCGATGATCGAGCGCTTCAGAAGAGAGACAACGTATGCCTCTGTGGATAGGTGGGGTTTGGGCAGGCGACTCTCGTCGCCTGCCCGGTTGTGTTCCAGATGCGGCCTCTCGGCTACTTGCTGCCCTTGGACTTGTCCTTGGGCTGCTTGGCAGCTTTCTTGGCCGCCGGGACGATGACCTTCTTACTGAGACGCGTGGCTCTCAGCTCGGCGGCCTTCAGTTCGCGCTCCGTGCCGGTGAGACCGACCAGAATGTGACCGGCACGCTTTGATGCGCTGCCAGGCTTCTTGAGGCGCCTCTTGGGCGCGGCCGTCAGGCTGGCGTTGTGTGCCAGAATGAAGGGGTTGGTCTGCTGCGCGGCGAAGAGCACGAATCCGTCCTGTCGGACGGACAGCTCTTTGCTGCTCAACATTTCCTTAATCTCCGACTCCGCCTTGGGCGACTTGGCGAAGCTCCTGCAGAGCTTCTCGAAGACGCTGGGCACAATCTTGCCGAGCGCCCGCTCACGGGTCAACAACTCGATCTTGCCACGCGGCTGCTTGGGAGCTGCGGCGAGGGGGTGGTCGAGGGTGTTGGACGTGTAGAACGGTTTGGACGGTTTGGACGGCGTTGCGGGAGCGACAATCAGTCGCGCCGCCATGTCAGAGGGTTTAACGGTGACGAGCGTCATGATGCTGCCCCTTCCGGGCTTCGAGCGTGTCTCCTAGTGAGGCACCCTGCGTCAGACCGCTTAATTTTGAGCGGCCCGACGCAAAGTGCCTCGGAAATTGAGTGCATACGTTGTCAAAGTGTTCCAACATTTCTGAGGGAATATATCATCATAGCATAAGTATTACATCTTGTCAATCATAATATAAAGAAAACGCCCGTTAAGGCGTTCTAATAATTGCTGAGTTATGACAGGTTAGAGAAAAGTGATGGGCGGGGGATGTGGAGCTGTGCGCTCTACAGATCCCCCGCCCTTGCGGCATAACAGATGGTGCGAAATGACTCGCTTAGAAGCAGCGAGCTGCCGATTGAGACCCCTTGAGGTAACCCGTCGGCGCGGACTTGGGCGTCAACCCGTATTTGCCTGCATTTTAGGCATCTGAACGGTGTTGTACGGTCATGGCTTTGCAGCCGTCGCGCAACTACTCGTTCGCCTGTTGCAGTGCGTACTCCTTACAAGGAGAACTTTTAACAAGAGAGTTGGCTCCTAAGAGCCTACGGCGCTAGGCCGAAACGAAATCGAAAAGAACGCTGTTGAAACCACGCATTTTTTATCACCTACTTTCGTGGGATCGCGACTTGGTCGCGAAATACGGGCGATCTGACCGGTTGCACAGAGACATATTTCTGCCAACTGCCCGGATCTTTTTTTGAGGTGGCCGGCTAACCGAGGTCATCCGGACGGGCAAAAAGCCATTTTCATGTCAATCGTCTACTTTTGAAGTAGATGTTTACCGTAGTAACATCTTACGCTTGCTCTGTCAATAGTTTGTATAATCACACGTGCATCAGTGGACTTCGCAGCGGAATAGCGTGTTACGAGACGGAGGCGGTGCGAAGCGACAGGTTCTCCAGGCGATCCGCTTGCTGTAAGGCTATTCTGACCTCACGGCGTAACGAATCCAAACCATGGCGCGTAAGGCGGAAGCCGTCCATGGCGTCCCGCGGTACGTAGATTTCCAGATGCTTATGACCGTGCAAGTGCTCTACGATGGCCGGATAGCGGCCGGTCTTGGCGTCAATCGTCACGGTTTCGCCCCGCCACTCGCAGGTGAAATCAAAGCCGTGCAGGTCCTCATCGAGGGAGGCGTAGCGCGTTCCGCTCACGCCGGGCATGCCCATGAGGGCGGCGTGTAGGGCAATTTCCGATACCGCGCCGGTAATCTCGCCGTCGGTCCAGCGCTCGTGGCTGTGACTGGCCTCAACCAGGCACGCCGTCAACTCGTCGCGCGTAATGCCCTCACGGTGCGACTCAATGAATCCGCGCAGCAGGTGGTTGTACTCGCAGGCCGCGTGACGCAGCGTTTCATAGTGATGTCCCGTCGAAATACGCTCTTCGTGGGTCAACCTGCCGCTATGCAGGCGGTCGCGCTCGGAATCGAGCAGCTCCTGGTTGTGGGCCTGGAACCGGGAGCGAACCAGGACGGGCGCCAGGCTGGCCATAAGCGGGTCGTCACCGCGGGCGTAAGTATCCTGAATGCTGGCGGCGGCTTCGGACATGCCGTGGACATGGGCGAGGGCTTCGAGGTCAACCAGCAGCGCGTTGGCGTCGCTAACGACGGTACTGCTACGAGTCAAGATTTTGCTGCTTTGCATTAGCATTATGTGAAAATCTTACCAGTTTAACGCGACTGTTCAAAGACGGAAGTATCTGAGGCCTTCGCCGTATCCTGCCTGTGCTTTAGCGCCTTGGATAACGCAATATCAGCCTGAAATCCTGTTTTATCCAGCTCGTTGGCGGGCGCGTGAAAATGCTCGTCGATGATGCTCATATCAACACCGATAACTAAGGTGATTCGGTTTTTGTCATTAACCCTGAAGTCAGATTCCTGTTTGCCAGACTTCGCGTCCAGGTAGATCCATTCGCCGGTATGCACCAACTGACCGACGACATCGCCTCCCTCCGCATCTTGTTCGACGTCGCCGTATGTACCGCTACCCTTCCTGATTCCGCCCATTTTTTCAACGGCGTCTTTTAAGATAATTTCAGCTGCTGCGCCAGCGATAGACCCCGCGGCGGTAGATACTCGCCCTTCTCTAGCGCGCGTGTACCACGTCGTAAATTGAGTGCGTGTGAAGTTATCCCGCTGTGAATCAATAAAGTCACGCAAATAATGATTGCTTTGGACTTCGTATTTCAAAGCGTTCTCTTTGCTCCGCTCCTCGGTTCTGACTTCACTCTTGTCGCGGCCTGATTTACGTGCGAGGCTAAGCCTCAATCGGTTCAAATCATCTTGGCGGTCGTTATCTGTTGCTCCGCGCAACATGACGCGTGCGAAGTCCTTGAGCGGACCATCCGGTTCATTAGTAACGTATTTGTCAGCTGCCTCGTCCCGCGCCATTCGAGCCTCGTTTGTACGTCCCGCAGGAATGTTCTCAAATATCGACAAAAACCGGTCTTGATAATCGGCTGCGGTCACGATCTCACCGGTTCGCAACTGCGACAGCACCTCAGCTTGTGAAAATGCGTTGTCCCAGCTATCTTTTGGAACTTCTGAATAATTCATACCCTAAGCCTAGCATTTTACGGACGTCGCGCCAAAAAAATTATAAAAAGTAAATGACGGGCTTGCAGAGCAAGCCCGTCATGGGGCGGATAAGCCGCCGGAAGCGGCGTTGAGAATGGAGTAAACTGCCGTCGCTGTGAGCTCGATAAGCTCACTCCGTGGCATTGGGCTGTCGTCATAGCGGCTGTGGATTTCCTGCAGAAGGAGAGCGATTTCGGGGTTTTCAGTCGCCCGAATAAATTCTGCATTGTTGAGAAGTTCCTCAGAACCGTCCAGGAGCTGGACGACAATCGCGATAACGTGTTCGCGGCTGACAATTGGTAGCGGTGACACAGGGTTTTCCGTTCTGTCGCAGGTACGTACAATAATATTGTAGCTACAGAACTATACTTGATTTACGCTATTCTGTCAAGAGTTTATAGCTCGGCAAAAGAAAAACCCGCCCTGGAAATGGGCGGGCTGGAACGGTGAAGGGCGACTGCGCTCAGATCTTAGGCGCGAATTCCTTCAGAATGTCCTGGAAATAGTTGGACCGCTCGTCGCAGGAGGTTGCTCGGAGCATGCGGGGCGTCTCGATCCCGATACTTATGCCGGGAGGCAGCTTGGCCCGGATGAGTGCGGCCGGCTTGCCGCCAGAGTGCACTAGATCCAGAACCTGGACGCGGAGGGCTTCGCACCGGGCCAAGGATTGGGCTTTGTTCATGAGGAACTCAATGGTGTCGAGCTGCTCGGCCCTAGCCACATCTTCCAGCGGCAGGCGCCCAAAGAAAATGGGTGTGCCTAGCAAGGTCTGAAAAGCCGGCGGCAAACCAGCCAAGAGACCCTTCGAAGTGGCTTCCTTCAAAACAAGCTTGCGGCGGTCGTTCAGGGGACCGTTAATTACCGGCTTCGGAACACTGTCACCATCGAACGCCTTGCTGCCGCCCTTCTGAGGCGGCTTGAGCAGCTTGTTGGGGTTGGGAACGTGCTTGCGATGCTCAATCTTGCGTTGCTCGGTGCGGCTAGGAACACGCGTAAGAAGTTCGCCGCTGCGGGTGACTCTGGTTCTGCCCATACCGACTCCTAAGATGTAAAGGGACGACGATGGGGCGATTATGTCACCTCCCGACCATGCGTGTAAAACCCTTACGTATCAAAAAGGACCCCGAAGGGTCCTTTTTACGAGCCGAGAGCGGAACGAATTTAGTAATCCATCCCCATACCGCCCGGCATGCCGCCGGCGGCGGCCGGCTTGTCCTCGGGGATGTCGACGATAAGCGCCCCCATGGTCATGGCCGTACCGGCGATACTGACCGCGTTCTGGATAGCTTCGCGGGTGACCTTGGCAGGGTCCACGATGCCAGACGCCTTCAGCTGGGTCAACTTGTCCGGCGCGTTGACGTCGAAGCCGTAGCCCGGCTTGGCTGATTCAAGCACCTGGGCCAATTTGGCCTCGGCATTGAGGCCGGCGTTCTCCATCAGCTGCTTGAACGGCTGCAGGAGGGCATTCTTTAATATCAGCTGTCCGGCGGCGGCTGAGCCCGCAACAGTTGTGGATGTTACATCGATTTTCTTGCTCAAATCCACCAGTGTGACGCCACCGCCAGGCACGATGCCTTCGGCCACGGCCGCTTTGGTAGCTGCCACGGCGTCCTCTACCCGGAACTTCTTCTCTTCAATTTCAGTTTCGGTCGCGCCGCCCACCTTGATGATGGCGACCTTGCCGGCCAAAGCTGCGACGCGCTTTTCCAGGTTCTCTTTGTCGTACTCGCTGGTCGCGTTTTCGGCCTGGGCGTGGATTTCTGAAATCCGGCTCTTAACGGCCTCAACGTCTCCGGCGCCTTCGATGATAGTTGTGTCATCTTTGCTGGCAATGACCTTGCGGGCCGAGCCCAGGTCCTCGATTGTCGCGCTGTCGAAGGTTAAGCCCTGCTCTTCACTGATGACATTGGCGCCGGTCAGGATAGCGATGTCCTGGAGCACGGCCTTACGGCGGTCGCCGAAGGCGGGTGCCTTAATGGCTAGGGCGTTAAACACGCCCTTGAGGCGGTTCAGCACCAGCGTCGCCAGAGCGTCCCCGTCGACATCCTCGGCAATGATGACCAAATCCTTGCGTCCGGTCTGAGCGACTTTCTCGATAATCGGCAGAATCTCCTGAATCGAGCTGATTTTCTTGTCGGTGACCAAAATCAGCGGCTTCTCGTAGACGGCCTCCATACGGGCGGGATCGGTCACCATATACTGGCTGACGTAACCACGGTCGATCTTGAAGCCCTCGACAATTTCGTGCTCCATTTCCAGACCCTGGCTCTGCTCGACGGTCACGGTGCCGTCTTCTCCGACCGCTTCGATAACGTCGGCGATGAGCTCACCGATGGCGGCGTCGCCAGCGCTGACAGTCGCGACCTGGGCAATCTTGGCCTTGTCTCCCGCTACCTGTTCGGTCATGGCAGCGACGTCACGCTGGGCTTGCTTGGTGGCCGCGTCCAGGCCCTTGCGAAGGTCCATCGGGTTGTGGCCGGCAACAATCATCTTGTTGGCTTCTTCCAGGATGTGGTAGGCCAGAACGGTGGAGGTAGTAGTGCCGTCGCCGACGGTGTCGTTGGTTTTTGACGCCGCCTGCTTCACTAGCTCAGCGCCGACGTTGTAGCCCAGGTTCGAGCCGTCCTTCTTGATTTCGATATCGACGGCCTTGGCAACGGTCACTCCGTCATGAGAGACGGTCGGGCCGCCATAGCTCTTTTGAATGACTACGTTGCGGCCCTTCGGACCCATGGTGACCTTAACTGCGTCATACAGCTCCTTGGCTCCGCCCAAAACGGCCGCGCGGGCCTCAGCGTCGTACAGAATTTTCTTTGCCATAATTTCTCCTAGCCTTTCACAACTGCGAGGACATCTTCCTCTTTGACAATAAGGTACTCTTCACCCTCGACTTTGAGGCGGTTTGAGCTGTATTCGGACTCGGCATGAACGATGCGGTCGCCGACTTTGACCTCTTTTACGTCTTTACCAACAGCCAGAACTTCGGCCAGCTGCGGTTTCTCCTTGGCCTTTTCGGCCAGCAGTATGCCTGACGCGGTTTTGGCCTCAGCTTCAACGGGACGCGCGACGATTCGGTCGGCTAACGGATGTAACTGCATGGGTCCTCCTTGGATTTAACATCACGAATCGCCACCCTTATTCAGAAATGACGATTCTAATAGTGATATTTTAGCACTCAATCATGAAGAGTGCTAGATTTGATTTTTCCTCTAAGCGCACTGTGTTTTGTGTTATATCCGTCACTTTTATATCTTTGAGGCCCCTGTGTATATTATGTAATAGGTGAAAAATGTATCACCTCATGATACATTTTTCACCTACGGATCAAAGTAACAAGAGCAAAGGTATCGATTTAGCAACCGATTACCTGGTCGAAATAGTACCTTCCCCCTAATAGAATAAAAATCATGTACAACGAAGTTAAACCAACCTTAATCCAGCAAGCAGCGTCAGAAATTCGACGAAGGCGAGTATTTCTTAGCCTCTCTCAAGTAGAACTTGCTGCAATAGCCGGTACCAGCCGTGCAACAATCGCACGCATCGAGGCTGGCCAGGCCAATATTACAATTGAGCTATTTCAGACCATCACGAATGTTTTGAAACTCGATGTCTCAATTCGCCTTCGGCCCCGGCCGAACAGTCTAAGAACCGAAACTAAGCCTAAGGAATAACTTCGAGTTCGCTAATTAGCCGTTTAAAGCCCCTACATTGGCGCTCAGCTTGGCCTCCCAATCGATTTCAGGGAAATTATGCAGGATATTGGCCAGATATTTGCGCAGCTCATTGTAGCGATCCTGATTTTTGGATTCAAACTTAATGGTCAGATATGGCCCGTTCTGAGAGTACCTTACAACAAACATACTGTCGGGTAGGTCGAGTCGGATGCCATCACCGGCCCGCTCATCAGAAATGACTTCTGCCGTAGGGTAATCCCGCTTGAGCAGCGGCTCTATTTTGTCGATGAGCGCAACTTTCTTATCGTCATCGCAATACACTTTAATCTCCGGGCTGGAAATATATTGTGGCAATTTAGCGACCGCCTCAGAAAGAGTCTGATTGGTGTTGGCAAGGAAACGTAATAACCGAAGCGTGGAGTAAAGCCCGTCATCGTGGTTGTAAAAATCGGCTGAGAAGAAGAAATGACCCGAGAGTTCACCGATAAACGCTGCTCCCACTTCCTGGTTCTTCTTTTTCAGGAAGGAGTGGCCGGTGCGCCACATGAACGGTGTCCCGCCATGGGTAGTGATAGTTTCTTCGACCACTTTTGAGCACAGGGTGTTGTACATAATGGTGGCGCCAGGATGATCATTTAGGACGTCCTGAGCAAACAATGCAACCAAGACGTCGTTCCAGATTATGCCACCTTTTTCATCGACAATACCGATACGATCACCATCCGCATCGTAAGTAAAGCCGATGTCGGCACCGGCCTCCAATACTTCACGGCTCAAGCGCTCAACAACATGCAATTCCGTGGGGTCCGCTACGCCGAGAGGAAAGGTGGGATCAACGGTCGTGTTCTTCTCAATAACTTCACAACCGGCTCGCTTCAACAAATCTGGTGCCAAATCACCGGCCGTAGTGTTGCTCGGGTCAACTAAGACTTTGAACTTCTTGCCGATTGGTAAGCGGCCAAGTATATCTGCGTAGTAGTCAGCGCGAATATCTTGGGTACGAGACTCAGCAGATGTCTCAGCTAAGTCGTAATCTTCCTCCTCAACTAAGCGCCGCAATTCAATCATACCGTCGGTTACCAGAGTTTCAGAATATCCATTGGCAAATTTAAACCCGTTAAATTCGGGAGGGT
Organism: Candidatus Saccharimonadia bacterium; assembly: GCA_038244585.1. GTDB lineage: Bacteria > Patescibacteriota > Saccharimonadia > UBA4664 > UBA4664 > UBA4664. The sequence goes on from JBBRTI010000009.1 coordinate 21,460, forward strand.
TATGAGAGGCACTTACGTACGCTCCAGCCTCACGCTTAAGTGCGTACTGCGACCAATAAAACATCCCTACCATCAACATACCTATATCTGTCACGTCGACGCCAGCTTGGCACAATCCGCGAATCAATGCCTCGCTGTAGGCCGGACTGGATGCGCGGCAATCACGCCCAACGACCGCGCTGCGGATATTGCGCCGAGTGAGATAGGTGCCATAAGCTCGTCCAAGGTGCTCGGCTAGCTCCGGGCTCAAATCCACATCCACTAAACCGCGTAAATCGTAGCCTCGAAAAATATTGGGATTAACTTTCATGAAGATGCTCCTGCCTTATCAGTTCGGTAATATTTATGAGCCTATCGTACCATTTTGGCCCGGCAGGTTATAATGCTTGGAGCTACCAATCGGTAACCGGAGCCCGCGATGTACAACCAAGAAATCCTCATGTGCCGGCCCGACTACTTTCGGATTGCTTACCTGATAAATCCTTACATGAAAATGTCTTCTCAACCCGATCCGGAAAAACTCGCCCCAGAGTACGCCGCCATCGTTGCTGCTCACGAAGCGCTGGGGCGCAAGGTGCATTTCATCGACCCCGACCCCGCCTGGCCGGACATGGTCTATACCGCCAACACCGCCTTGATCCGAGGTAAGAAGGCGGTTCTGGCCAATCTGCCCAAAGAACGGGCCGGCGAGGTTAAGTTGGCTGACCAGTGGCTGCAGTCCCATGGTTTCGAGACGTTTGCGTGCCCGGTGCTGTTCAGCGGCCAAGGCGACGCCCTGCCGACCGGCACTGGGGCGGTCATCAAAGGACGCGGTTGGCGCAGCCACCCCGACTCCGACGCCTTTGTAACCGAGGTTCTCGGTTACGAGGTCATCCGGATACAAACAGTCGGGCCGGAATGGTACGACATCGACTTATCGATCGGCATCATCAGGCCCGGCCTCATCGCCGTCTGCCTAGAAACGCTTGATTACCAGAGCCAGGAACTGCTGACCTCCCGGAGCGACTTGCGCCTGATTCCGGTCAGTATCGCCGAGGCACGGAACGCTGGGCTCAATTTGGTCTCGAACGGCCATACCGTCATCATGACCGACGGCGCACCTGACCTGGCCGCCGCTCTCCGGAGCGAAGGCCTTGAAGTGGTAACGCGCTCAATCGAGCAGCTGTGGAAGGGCGGCGGCGCCATTCGTTGCACTGCCCTGGCCCTAGACGCCAATTAGCTAGTCTTGGTTTTGAGAACGGCCGCTATTGCGGCCTTGGCCGCGGCGGTTTCATCCCAGGGATGTTCGCCGTCGGCTCGCTCAATGGTCTTCTCGTGGCCTTTGCCGAGCAGGATGACAGTGTCACCTTTTTTGGCCTGCTTAATCGCAAAGCTGATTGCCTCCGTGCGGTCGCGGATTAAGAATAAGTCCTGGTCACGGACCTTACCTTGGGTTTCGGCACCGCCGGCGATCTGATCCATAATGACGGTACCGTCGATATCGCGATCGTCTTCTTCGGTTACAACTACCACGTCAGCCCATTTCCCGGCGCTGGTCCCCTGCTTGGCCCGCTTGGCTTCATCGCGCCGCCCAGCCGAGCCGAACATTACGATGAGCCGCCCCTTGGTCAAGTCGCGCATACTTGAGAGAATCTTCTCGAAGCTGTCCGGCGTGTGAGCGAAATCGACGATGACGGAGAAATCCTGCCCCTCATCCAAGCTGTTCATGCGCCCTTCTACCGTCTTAAGCGCGGCGATGCCGTGCGCAATCTGCTCTGGGCTCAGCCCCAGTGCCAGACCGACTCCGGCCGCCGCCAAGGAGTTGGATACGTTGAAGCTGCCGGGCAGATTAGTCCTGAGATCAAACGTTTGCTGGCCATAGGACACGGTAAACTTACTACCGAGAGACGTGCTGACGATATCAGCGGTCCTAAGGTCTGCCTGGCCCAACCCGTAGCGGATTACGTTCGGCATCCGGTTGGAAAAGTATGGTGCGCTCGGGTCGTCGGCGTTGACGATTCCACAACGCAACCCCCGCTCGTTGCCGGCCGTCAGCTTAAATAACTGCACCTTGGCATCGCGATAGCGCTCGAAAGTTTTATGATAATCCAGGTGCTCGTGGGTCACATTAGTCATGATGGCCACGCTGTAAGGTACGCCCCAGATTCTGTGCTGCGCCAGCGCGTGGCTGGTTGTTTCAAGTACCAACCACTTGATTTTAGCTTTTTTGAGCTCCTTTATGCGCTTGAGCATTGGCCGGGTTGCTAGGGTGGTCATATGCATATGATTGTCATGCCAGGCCCCTGGAACACCATAGTCTATGGTGGTCATGAGGCCGGTTTTGATTCCCGCGTCATTGAGCATGGTGTAGATAAGCGTCGCGGTCGTAGTCTTGCCGTCGGTACCTGTAACGCCGATAACCTTCAGTTTACGTGCCGGAAAACCTTCAACGACATTCCAGATGATAGCTTCGGCCAGATGGCCGTATGGCTCAAGAGTGGCGAAGAATTGGCGAGGTATGAGACGTTTGACCGCTTTGCGAAACATGATAATTCCTTATTAGATTAGTACAAGAACTTTTCAGGCGACCGGTTGGCCAGCTTACCGGCGACCCTCTCCCCTATTTTCAGCCATAATCCGTACTTGCTCTCGTTTTGCGGCAGGTCCCAGCAGCCGATGAACTCGGTGATGTCCGGGTTAAACTTGGATTTGAAGTCGTACAGACCCTGACGCGCATTGGCCGTGCCAATTTCGTCTGGGTTAGGCACGCCAACCATGTCGTAGCTCGTCGTGCCCCTGCCGATAAGCCAACTCATAGTCCCCCACTGCATGGCGTAGCTCGGCTGCAGTTCGCGTTTGAGATCGAACGAACCGCCGTCCTTGTACCAGGCGCGCGCACCGATAAAAGTCACGAACAAGCCGGCCAGGATGTCACTGTCGTGCGAGGCGAACAGGAGCTGACCCTGACCCGCGTCAATCTGACTCTTCCAGTAATCCTTGAAATAGGCTGCCGGCCGCAGGCCGTATCCCGCCCGAGCCTCGGCGGCATGCATGAGCTGGAACATAATTTCGAGGTTGGCCTCGGTCGCCTCCATTGGCGCCACCTCTACGCCGCCGGCGTCGCTTTTGCGGATGTTGCGGCGAGCGCTCTGGTTGAAGCTCGCGAGCACTCCCTCTTCTCCCGGTGATAAATCTATAAAGATAGTGGACTTGGACTGGAGATCCCGCGCGGCTTTGACGAGGCCGGCGGCGGCCAGCCGTTTGTTGTCCGCC
>JBBRTI010000010.1:0-23585 GCA_038244585.1 Candidatus Saccharimonadia bacterium
ACAATTTTGGGCAGGGCGGTTCCAACGATTGTCTGATCGAGTGCGGCCAAGAACATTCCGGAGATTATACTGATAAGAATACCGATTTTGGCTCGGCGGCTGAGCGTAGACAGCATATGATTGAATCCTAGAATTATTTTGGGAGGCGCTATTCTTAGCAATAATACGCTACGGGCCATAAGTACGCTATGATAGCCGAATGAATGATTTCCCACTCTTTGACCGCATCGTGCCTGAAGGCAAGGCAATGGCCCACTGGCATGACAAAGCCCTGTTCTGCATTGGCCCCCTACCAGGGGAAACTGCCCGCGTACAATTGATCCGCGAGAAAAAGCGTTGGGCCGAAGCCATGCTTGAAGAAATAATAACCGCTTCTCCCCACAGGCACCCGGCGGAAGAAGGTCACTTCCTCGCCTGTTCACCATGGCAAGGTGTGGATTATGGCTATCAGCTGGAGCTTAAGCGGAAGATGCTTGAGGAGCTGTACTCACGGCCGGAGCTAACACTTGCTATAAAAGATTTTATTGCCGCACCTAAGATGACCGGATATCGCAATAAGCTTGAATTCAGCCTGGTCTTAGACCAGGGTCAATTGGAGCTGGCGTTCCATGCTCGCGGCACTTTCAACGATTTTGTCCCGGCGCCAGACGGCTGTGTCCTCGGCTCCCCGGCCATGAATAAGGCGGCGGCGACAGTGATTGCCTCACTTAACGACATGGAACTGCAGCAGGTAGCCCAGACGTTGATCGTTCGTGAGGATTCGGCCGGCCGGATTATCGTGGTGGTTACTCTGCGTCAAAAAGCACCTCGGGATTTGTCCGCCTTGGCGGAGATGCCCGTGGATGGAATAGTTGTGGCACTCAAGTCAACAACGGACGCCCACAAGCTCCTCTGGAGCCATGGCATTGACGAGCTGACTGAGACTGTCGGCGGCATTACCGTCGCCTACCCCTGGGACGCCTTCTTTCAAGTCAATCCCGCAGCTTTCGACAATGCCTTCAAGGATATTGTGCGACATATTGATCCCGAGCACTTCGTGGCCGACTTATATGGTGGCGCCGGTACGATTGGACTTCCGGTCGCTGGAATTGCGAACAAAGTCGTGGGAATCGAGATTTCTGCCTCGGCTGTCGAGCTGGCCAATGCCAACGCTCTCCGCAACGGCCTCACCAATTACAAGGCTTTTGCGACGCGGTCCGAAACAATGGATCCGGAGACGATACGCGGCGTGGACACAGTCATCGTAGACCCTCCGCGAGCGGGTCTCCATGCCCTAGTAATCGATTTCCTCAAACAAGCACAGCCCAAGCGGATTATCTATCTATCCTGTAACCCGGTAACTCAGGTTCGCGACTTGCTTCTGCTGGATGACGAGTACAAGGTGATCGAGGTTACGGGCTATGATTTTTATCCCGGTACACTACACATGGAGTCTCTCGCCGTCCTTGACCGACGCTAAGGCGCGTTGCCCGCGGCCGGCTTTTTTGATATGGTGACGTTGTACATGAGCGACTCGCCCACCCCATCACGTAAACCGAATCGCGCCACAATGGTGGCGCTTCTTGTGACGCTCGGCGACACGACGTGGCGTATGCTGGCCCCGAGCGCCATCTTTGTCGCCGGAGGTATTTACGCCGACCTTAACCTGGGCACCCGCCCCTGGCTGACATTGACCAGCGTCCTTGTGGGTTTACTTGTATCAGCCTTACTTATTAAACAGCAGATTGGAAACATCAAATGAGTTTGCTCATGGCCAGCGCCGGACCAAAGGTCGAGCTCGTCGCAGCTCCTATCTTTCAAGCCGGTCCACTGCTGGTGACGAATTCGACGATGCTCGGCCTACTCGGCGTCTCGTCACTGTTGGCTTTGCTGTTTTACGTGCGGGGCCGCGTCAGCAGCGGACGTTACAACCGAATTACAATCGCCGTTCTGTGGATTTATGAGACTCTGTTTAAGACGACTGAAGATGTTATTGGCAGTAAGGAGCGGGCCCGCAAACTGGCACCGCTCGCTATCACTATGTTTTTTGTCATCATAATCAACAACTGGTTCGAGCTGATGCCGTTTGTAGGGCCGATAACCTATCACGGTGAGCCGTTGTTCCGCGGTTTAGCGGCGGACTTGAACTTTACTATGGCGCTGGCCGTAATTACGATGGTTACCGCGCAAATATGGGCTATCCAAACCCACGGCTTCCGGGGCAACCTAGGGCGGTATTTCGTCAATCCGTTCAAGGATCCAATGACGGCATTTACGGGCCTGTTGGAGGTTGTAGCGGAGTTTTCACGACTCATAGCACTGGCCATGCGGCTGTTCGGTAACATTTTCGGCGGTGAAGTGCTGCTTGTCGTTATTGCCTTCATCACCTCGTGGATGGCCCCTTTAGCTTTGCCCCCGTTCATGCTACTTGAGCTGTTTGTCGGGGCGGTCCAGGCGTATGTCTTCTTCATGCTCACGGTCGTATTTGTGTCTCTCGGTGCCATGGAGCACGGACACGGTGCAACGGTGGGCACAAAGAAGGCGTCACCTGAGCTGGTGCCGTCTGGTTCAATACATTAATCATTAGAAAGGCTCTTTATGGAATCCCTCGCTTTCGGTCTTACATACGCAATAGCTGGTGGTGGCGCTGCCATCGGTCTGGGTCTCGTCGGCGCAGCCGCGCTTAACGCTTCCGGCCGAAACCCCGATGCTCTCGGTGAGTTGCGCACGCTGATGGTCCTGGCCATGTCGTTCGTCGACGCTTTGGCAATCATCGGCCTCGTGGTCGCGCTGATTATTCGGTTCCTCCCGGTTTAGTATGCAACCGCTGTATCTACTGGCAGCTGAATCGTCCTCGGGCGGCCTTTTGGGCGCGCTGGGCATTAACTGGCGTTCGTTACTCTTGAACGCGCTGGCCTTCTTTGTAATACTTATGATTCTGCGCAAGTACGTCTACCCCGCGCTTACCAAGGCCTTAGATGCCAAGCAGGAAGAATTGCTGTCTGCCGCCAGGGCGGAGAGTGAAGCCAAAGCACGCCTATCGCAAGCTGAGATTACGTCAGAAGACCTTATCCACCAGGCTCGCGCGGCGGCCGACGAAGTGTTGGCAAGTGCAAAAGCTGAGGCAACGGTTATGATAGATGACGCCCGCACCAAGGCCCAATCGCAAGCGGTCCGCATCGTCACCGAAGCTCATGACCAATTGGGTATCGACGTCGAGAAGGCCCGCCAGTCTCTAAAGGCCGAAACCGCTCGATTAGTAGCCCAGGCAACCGAACTGGTTCTGGACGAAAAGCTTGACGAGGCAAAAGACGGTGACCTAATCAACCGCAGCCTGGAGAAGGTGCGATCATGACCCGGATGGAAGTAGCCCGCTACGTAGCCCAGAACCTATCGCAAGGACGAGCACAGGTCTTAAATGAAGCTGCGGCCTGGTTGATTAACGGACGCCAAGTTAGACAAGCCCGCTATCTGGCGTCAGATGTCGCCCGGATCGTGGCGGAATCAGGTTACCTCTATATCGTCGTTACGACGGCGCAACAACTGACGCCTGAAGCTAAGGCCAAAATTGAGTCTTATCTCAAGTCAGCGACGGGGGCTACAACCATTGAAATGTCCGAAATTATCAATCCGTCGATTATCGGCGGTGTCCGTATCGAAACCCCGACCGCCATTCTTGACGGCACCGTACATACCAAACTCGCAAACCTAGTTGAAGGAATGAGCCGATGAGTAATTTGAATATTAAAGAATTAACTAGTGAGCTCCAGTCTGCCATCGGCGGCCTGCAGTCAGCCAGTACCCTCAAACAAACTGGCATCGTGACGCGTGTCGGCGACGGCGTGGCCTGGATATATGGCTTGAGCGAGTGCGGCTTCAGCGAAGTTGTCGAAATCGAATCCGAGAACGGCCCGGTCAAGGCATTCGTGCTCAACCTCTATGAAGATGAAATCGGCGCTGTACTGCTGGGTCAGGAACGTGGCATCAAAGCCGGCGCTAGAGTTAAACTGACCGGTGAAACTCTGGAATTGCCGGTAGGTAAGGAATTGGTCGGCCGTGTTGTCGACCCCCTTGGCAAGCCGCTCGACGGGTTGGGGCCAATCAAGTCCACTACGATGGGCGCCATCGAGCGGACGGCTCCGGGTGTCATGGATCGCAAGAGCGTCTTTGAGCCCCTAGCCACCGGTATCATCGCCATCGATACCATGGTTCCAATCGGCCGCGGTCAGCGTGAGCTGATTATCGGTGACCGCCAGACCGGTAAGACCGCCATTGCTGTTGACACCATGATCAACCAGACCAAGCAGAAGACTGGCGTTATCAACGTTTACGTTGCCATCGGGCAAAAGCTGTCCAAGGTTGCAGCTCTGGTCGAACGGCTCAAAGCCGAAGGCGTAATGAGTCAGACGATCGTTGTTGCGACCGGTCCGTCCGACCCCGCTGCCATGCTGTACTTGGCGCCCTATGCAGGAACTGCCATCGGCGAATATTTCCGTGATAACGGCGGCCACGCCCTAATTGTTTATGACGACCTTTCAAAGCACGCCGTAGCTTATCGTCAGATGTCTCTACTGCTCCGCCGGCCACCGGGTCGCGAGGCTTACCCTGGTGACGTTTTCTATCTGCACTCCCGCCTGCTGGAGCGTTCCGCCAAACTAAGCGATGAGCTTGGCTGCGGCAGTCTGACGGCACTCCCTATTGTCGAGACTCAGGGCGGCGACGTCAGCGCCTACATACCGACCAACGTCATATCCATTACCGACGGCCAGATTTATTTGGAAAGCAACTTGTTCTATCAGGGTATCCGTCCGGCAATCTCGGTCGGACTATCAGTTAGCCGTGTCGGTAGTGCCGCGCAAACCAAAGCCACCAAGAGTGTGGCCGGCAGCCTACGTATCGACTTGGCCCAGTTCCGCGAACTTGCAGCCTTCGCCCAATTCGCTAGTGACCTTGATGAGGACACCAAGCACCGCATTGCCCACGGCAGTTTGATGACTGAGGTACTAAAGCAAAAGCAATACCATCCGATGAGCGTCGCTGATCAGGTTATTGCTTTGACGGCCGCGAACAAAGGCGCGTTTGAATCGCTCGAAACCTCTGATGCTCCATCGGCGATTCACAGCCTCATCATTGAGATGAACCAGCATCATAAAGCTATGGTTGCTAGTCTAAATGAAGGCACTAAACCTACCGACGAAGCTGTGGCGACAATTGTTGCAGCCGGTAAGAAAATCGCTACCACCTACGCCAAGGAGAGGAACTAAGTCATGGCAACCCTGCAAGCCGTTAAACGACGCATCCGGTCGGTGTCTGGCACCCGCCAGATTACCAAAGCTATGCAGCTGGTGGCGGCGAGCAAGCTGCGTAAATATCAGTTAGCAGCATCTGGACCGCATGAATATACTGCGGCTGCACGAGAGTTACTGCACCACTTAGGCAGTGGCACCGCCGTGGCGTCACATCCGTTATATCAGGTGCGCAAGGTACGCAACGTACTGACTATTGTCGTCGCCGGCGACCGCGGTATGGCTGGGGCCTACAATAGTAATATTCTACGTCAGTTGGACATAAATGTTGCCCGCTACGGCGTACCTCAGACCGCCATTTGCATCGGCAAACACGCCGCTCTTCATGTTGCCCGTACCCACGGAGTTGATGAGGTGGCAGCCTACGAGCTGGAGCAGGACGATACCGACCTTGCTTTGGCACGGCCAGTCTTGCGTGAGGCTATCGATCTCTTTATTTCGGAACAGGTCGATGTCGTCGACGTCATCTTCACCCGGTTTCATTCCACGGTGCGCCAGGAAGTTATCAGTGCTCAGGTACTGCCTGTTGTTCCGCCGGAGAATGTTGACAGTGCCAGTGAGCTTGAGCCCAATCCTGAACAACTTATTGATTTCGCCACCCGCCGGATCTTGGAGGCTCTGTTGCAGCAGGCCATCCTGGACTCCCAGGCCAGCGAACAAGCTTCGCGCATGCTCGCAATGATGAACGCGACCGATAACGCCAAAGAGCTTATCGGCGATTTGACTCTGTCATATAACAACGCGCGACAGGCTGCTATCACCCAGCAGATTTCCGAGATCAGCGCCGGCGCTGAAGCAATGAAAGAATAAAGGAGGCAATTATGGCCACAACCCAAACTCAGCAAGGTAGTATTATCCAAATCGTCGGCGTGGTCATTGACGCCGAATTCCCCGCCGGCAGTCTGCCCGCAATTTATGACGCGCTGACAATCGAAAAAGACGGCAAAACCATTTATTTTGAAGTTGCCCAGCACCTGAGCGAATCGAGCGTTCGGGCTATCTCCCTCGGCTCAACCGACGGCCTGCGCCGCGGTGACGCCATTAAAGCTCTTGGCTCGCCGATTATGGTCCCGGTTGGTGACGAAACCACCGGGCGCATGTTCAATGTTGTTGGTGAACCGATTGACGGTAAGCCGGCTCTCAAGAATGCCAAGCTCGCTCCGATCCACCGCGACCCGCCAGGCTTCGATGAGCAGAGCGGCAAAACGGAAATACTTGAGACCGGCATCAAAGTTATCGACCTCATAGCCCCAATCACTAAGGGCGGTAAGGTAGGCCTGTTCGGCGGCGCGGGCGTCGGTAAAACCGTGCTCATCACCGAACTAATCAATAACATTGCCAAATTCCACTCAGGTAACTCAGTCTTCGCTGGAGTTGGTGAGCGCACACGTGAGGGTAACGACCTCTATAACGAGATGGCCGAATCCGGTACGCTTGATAAGACCAGCCTGGTCTTTGGACAGATGAACGAACCCCCTGGCGCCCGCCTGCGCGTCGGCTTAACCGGCCTGACCATTGCCGAAGGCTTCCGCGACGCCGGCCGCGACGTGTTGTTATTCATTGACAACATATTCCGCTTTACCCAGGCAGGCGCTGAAGTGTCCGCTCTACTAGGACGCCTCCCTTCGGCCGTCGGTTATCAGCCTAACCTCCAGCAGGAGATGGGCGCATTGCAGGAACGGATCGCCTCCACCAAGCTCGGATCAATTACCTCGGTACAGGCAGTCTTCGTGCCCGCCGACGACCTGACCGACCCTGCCCCGGCAACAACCTTCGCCCACCTTGACTCAACGATTTCCCTCAACCGGGCATTGACCGAGTTGGGACTTTATCCTGCCGTCGACCCACTGGATTCAAGCTCTACTATTCTGGACCCCGAAGTTGTCGGCGAGGAACATTACAACGTGGCGCGTGACGTGCAACGCATCTTACAACGCTACAAAGACCTCCAAGACATCATCGCCATCCTCGGTATGGACGAGCTTAGCGACGAAGACAAACTCACCGTGGCGCGGGCTCGGCGGATCCAGAGGTTCCTGACTCAGCCGTTCTATGTTGCCGAAGTCTTTACAGGCAACGCCGGCGAGTACGTTAAGTTAGCTGATACCATCAAGGGCTTCCGCGAAATCCTCGACGGCAAGCATGATGACAAGCCCGAGTCCGCCTTCTACATGAAGGGTGGAGTAATCGGCGAGGCTAAGAAATAATGAAGTTCGAGCTTCTCACCTTGACTGGTGTTAAGTTCCGTGGCGATGTCGCGGCACTGTCGCTCAACACTGCGGACGGACAGATTTCAGTGAGACCGGGTCACGAACCGCTGACATCAATCGCAGTTGCGGGACCAGTAGCCTTGCGCGACAAAGACGGTAAAATTAGTTATTTTGCGGCATTCGGCGGTCTTCTTGAAATAACCGCCGATCTAGTCCGTCTGCTGGCAGATGAAGCCGAGGCTGGAGAAGATCTTAACGAAGCCGAAATCAATGCAGCCCTTGAGCGCGCCGAGGCAATGAAGGCTAAAGCCGAAACGGGTCATGACGTTCGTAAGGCTCGTGAACTGGCCGGGCGGCATTCTGTGCGGCTGGAAGTGGCCCGTTTGCACCGCAACCGCCACAACTAGTCGACGTCTAACGGATAAATGCTCTCTATCCACAACCGCAAATCCTCAAGCGCCGAAGCCTGCTCCTGCGAGGCGGCCACAAGTACGTCTTGAAACTGCTCAGTAAACTCCGGCAGGCTAGTTTGGAGTCGAACCGCGCGCTGGGCGTCCCATCGGGACCTTTCCTCCGCTGAAAGAGTATCAGGATAATTGCGGGCACGGTAACGCCAGAACAATTCAGGTAGGCGCTTATCTCTAAACTCAGGCTTTAGGGCTGCTAACCGCTCCGGGGGAGTTTTGGCAATTTCAGCCATCAGACGTTTATCGCTATCACCAACAAAGCCGTCATACAGTGCTCCGTCAACGTCACTACGTGAGATAAACTCCCGCTTGCGTCCCGACGCAGCCAGAAGTTTGGGAATAAGCCCTGACTTTTTGAGCTCCTTCAGGTTGGCCAAGGCAGTGGCAATCGGTAGTCCAATGCGCTCGGCAGCGGCGTTGTCGAGCGTACCAAGCGGCGCTACGGCCGGGCAGCGGTTGGGGTGGAGGGTTTTTATTGGAGGACGGCTTTGGTGTTTGGCTTCCAAAACGGCCGTTTTGCTATATAGGCGTGTAGACAGTTCATCTTCGCTGAGAGAGGCGAATTCCGCGGGGTCAAAACGCAGGTCATAAACAATCGACGAGGCGAATTCGCCTTCACCGATGACGATGGCGATGGTGGTGAAGTCATGAGTGCGGCCGTACATGGCTGAGGTATAAACGAAGGGTTCCGGTGCCGCAGGTTTGAGGACACTCGCAACTTCATGCTTGCTCCGTAACTTAAGCAGAAATTCGTATAGTTTTGGCTGGGCTGAACGGATCAGCTTCGTTACCGCAATCAGCGCTTCGACGTCACTGAGGGCGTCATGGGCCCGGTCATGGGTCAGATTGTTGGCTGACGACAGTGATACCAACGTATTGATCGGGTCGCCGTTTTCTGCGCTGCTCCATTTGATTCCGTCAGGCCGCAGGGCACGGGTCATTCGGACTACGTCTAGCAAGTCCCAGCGAGAACGGTCCTCGGAGTGTGCCCAACTGTAAGGGTCAGTGAGATTCCGATAAAAGGTGTAACGGAGGAATTCGTCGTCGAACCGGACGCTATTGAACCCGGTCATAATGGTGCCCGGCGTGCAGACTTTAGCCTGTACAAAATCCACAAAGGCGGCCTCGGTAAGGCCGCCTTTGGTTTGCTGGGGGGTAATCCCGGTGATGGCGATAGCCATGGGTGACGGCAAAACATCATCGGCTAAGCGGACGAAGATATTTACAGGGTCTCCTACCGGCTCAAGATCCATCGTCGTGCGAATTCCAGCGAACTGCATGATCCGTTGATTGGCAAAATCTATGCCAGATGTCTCCAAATCGTAGAAGAAGAAGGTCGACTCGTTGGTCATATGTTCATTATAGCAAGTTTATCGGCTCGCATAGCTAACTTTAGTCTTTGATACGCTAGATGAAATATTATGTGAGCGCAAGACGAACAAATTCATAGGCCAGCACAACGGTACCTAACAGACGCCGGAACCAATTTGCCCCGGACGATATCTCCAGGTATGCCCAGATGACCAGGGCAATTACAACTACAGCATGAAACCATTGGCTAGGTGCGCCAGCAAGCAATTTCTCTCCAATCATGGCTATGATGGCGATAATCATGGGCGCGTTGGGACGCTGTGCTATGACGAAACGGTTATGGTCGACAACTGTTTTGGTTGAGTCTGCTCGAGTTTGCATATTCCGCCTCTTAAATCCCAGAATCCAAGACGTAAGGAGATGTCAAATTCCCCGCCAAGCTCCGCTCGCGGGCTTTGTTCGCCCAGATATCGGCCAGCTCATTACCAGGATCATCATTATGCGCCCGCACCCAGATGAGCTTGGCTCTAGAGGTACGGTAGAGGTGAACCGCTTCCTGTACCAGATCAAGGTTCTTAATGTCGCCGCCTTTTTTCTTCCAACCGTTACGCTCCCATGCGAGCGACCATTTAGTTATGACGTTGATCCAAAATTCGGAATCGGAGTGGATCTCGCAGATCTCACCGCCCGAATCTTTCATGGCTGCTATGAGGGCGCTCCCCTCCATGCGGATATTGGTTGAGTCGTCGTGACCGCCTAGAATATGCGGTTGCATGTCTTTGATGACTGCGAATCCGCCCGGTCCAGGATTGGGAGAACAGGAGCCGTCGGTGTAGTAAGTAATCATATAGCTATCATATTAGGTAGGACCCGCCGCTGGTTATTGAGTCTTGCTTACGGGTGCCGGCGGCAGCTTAGGTTTTTTAACCTGTTTGGGCTTCTTTGTCTCTTTTTTAGCTTTGTCTTTAGCCATCTTAGTGCCTCTTCCTTAAGGGATTATATTGCTGACATCATATCATGTGACAGGGTGTCGGGCCGGCTACTCGTAGCGCAGCGAATCGATAGGGCTCTGTCGCGCCGCACGAAGCGCCGGCAGGGTGCCAGCCAGGAAAGCCACCACCATTACTATACCCATGATGCTAGCGACTGAAACGACCGAGAACGTCAACAACTGAAGGCCGACCAAGTCTTTCAAATAGTTTTGTAGGACAATTTGATTGATAACACTACCCGCACCAATGGCTGCTATCGATCCCAGCAGACTGCCCCAGAAACCCAGCATTACCGCCTCACCGGAAAACAGCAGGAAAATACGGCCGGCGCTCATGCCCATTGCCTTCATCAGGCCAATTTCCTTGGTTCGTTCCTGCACACTCATGAGCAGGGTATTAATTATGCCAAAACCGGCCGCCAACAGGGCGATTACAGCAAAACCGTTGAGCACCAGCACGATGCCGTTGATTACACTCTTGAAGGTGCCAATCTGGTCTTGGATAGTAGTGCCCTTGTATCCCGCCTTTGTCAGACGATCCTTCAACTGTACCAGCTGGGGGTCGCTTATTGAGGCGTCAAACCGCGCCACGGCTACTTGGAAGCTGGCTGTAGCAGCTGGCGGCAAACCAATGTCATGAATGGTTCGCAGTTTCGCCAGCAGAGCGGGGTTGGTGTTAAGGGTTACGCCTCCGGCTAGACTTTTCTGTTTGACTCCGACGACCGTGGCGTCCACTTCCGACTGTTGGCCTAGTCCGTTGGTGATTCCCAAGGTAACTGGGCGGCCTAGAGCAACCGCAGCTGATTTGAAGCCCAAAAACTTCAGGTAGGTGCTCGGTATTAGGATTTCCAGGGTATCAGTACTGTTTTTTGGCTGCCGTCCCGCATCAAGGGCATAATTGGCCCCGTCAAGATAGGGTTCGATGGAGGCGACGTATTTATCGCTGCCAGTTCCGGAAACGTAGTCGATGACCGCGCTCTGGTAGGCCTCAGCCGATTTAATACCCTCAAGCCGGCGGATTTTTGCTAGGTCGGCGTCGGTCAGGACCGTTACAGTACGGTTGCCTTCGCTCTCTATTGAAGTGGTGCGGCGGGTTGGATCGTATTTCTTAACCTCATCAGTCGGCAGGCCGGTAGAGTCTCCGGCTGCCTGGATAATCAAGGCATCGGCCGCGCCGAAGTTACCAACCTCCCGGTCGATATAGGACGAGATGCCCGAACCGAGGCCGTTAGTCAAAGTTAATGTGAAGGAGCCAATGAAAATGGCAATTACGGTTAAGAAGGTGCGCAATTTGCTCCGGAACATGTTAGAACTCGCCGTGGTTGCGATATCGATGAGTTTCATACTATTTGCCTCCGTTTAACCGGGTTTTCAATAATCCGGCCGTCCTTGAGATATATTTGACGATCGCAGCGGGCTGCCAAATCCGAATCGTGGGTCACTATAATGAGAGTGATGCCTTGCTTGGCATTGAGGTCAAATAGGAGCCTTTCAATCATCTCGCCCGTGGCTGTGTCCAGATTTCCGGTCGGCTCGTCGGCAAAAATAACGGACGGCTTGTTAACAAGTGCCCGAGCTATGACGACCCGCTGTTTTTGGCCGCCGCTTAAATCCTTAGCCTTATTCTTAGCCTTATCGCCCAAGTCGACGAGGTCAAGGGCTTCAAGGGCTAATTGTTTGCGCTCACTAAAACCGCTACCGCCAATTTTCAGCGGAAGCAGCACGTTTTCCAACACGCTGGCATTACCATTAAGGAAAAATTGCTGAAAAACAAAACCGAATTTATGGTTGCGCAGCGTATTTAATGCTTTTCCTGACAACTGGGATGAATCTTCATCATCAATCTTGATTGTTCCCGAGGTCGGTTTATCAAGTAGGGCCAGAAGATGCATAAGCGTACTTTTACCAGATCCGCTTTTACCTATAATGGCGACTTTTTCACCGCTTTTAATGTCGACGGATATACCCCCGAGCGCAGTAAATAGACTATCGCCTTTGCCATAGGTTTTGTGGACGTCATTAGCTGATAGTACGGGGTCGGGCATGATACTCCTTTTTTGGTTGGCGATAACGTAGGTTCTTGTGTGATTGTACCACTAGCAGCTACCTGTCAGAACCCATGATGCTGACGTTTGCGCATTGCTAGGCACTAGCGTAGCTTGGATGGTATGTTGTATGTTTCCACGGCATCCGTTATCTTTCCCTGTTCACGAAGTGCGGTATTCCGCGCGTTGACGGACCTTGACCGTTTTCCCCTTTGGAATACTGGAATGGTCAGCCTTACACCGGCAGAACCGATGCGCGAAGGCATGCGTTTTAGAAGCGTCACACGCGTATGCTGTATTACCAACCGAACGACGGTTGCAGTCGAGCGACTCATCCCCGAACAATGGATTGAACTAGTAAGTAAGACGGGGCTAATTTCGTTTCGAGCCGTCTATACCTTCGTCGAAATTTCCTCAGCTCAAACTGAAGTGATTTGTACTCTGCGTTTTGAATTCAACGGTTTTATCTTCAATGCACCGCGGCCAATCATTGAATCGATGGCGCAAACCCGAGTCTACCGCGACCTAACAAGCCTATGCGCTCTAATCTCGGGTGACGCCAAGTGGCTACAAATGTAGCCACCGGTCACAGCGCTAGGTAGTAGTAATTGTCACCAACCGTTACGCGCACTGCCTATGTCGGCGTCTCAGGACTAACCGCGCCTGGAAATGCGACAAGTCGCGTCATGATTGCCTGACGCCGGGGGCTGGTGACTATTCTGGTGGCTTCCGCAATCAGTAGAGACCCGGCAAAAACCCCGATTATAACAAGCACTTCACTAGTATTTATAGCTTTGGTTTCAAGCAAAGTACGTGCCGGGCTAAACTGTATAGCGGCCTGGATGCAGACTGCAATCAGCAGTGCCCCGCCAAGATACCAATTTGGCCGCCGTATCGATCGCCATAAAGAAGTATGCTCGCTGCGCATTGAGAGGGCGTTGGCCCATTGAATTACTACCAGGCACAAAAATGACATCGTTTGGGCCACTTCAGGTTTGGCAGCTCGGTAGATTGAAAATACAACCGATACAATACCAACCATGACCGCTGCGCTTAAAAGTACCCGTGTAACCTGTCGCCGTGATAAGAGCGGCGCGTTGGCGGCCGGTGGACGTTCTTTCATCTGGTTGCTTTCAGGAGCCTCGAGCCCCAGTGGGATAACCGTAATCCCGTCGGTAATCATATTGATCCAAAGGATTTGAATTGCCGTTACTGGGAGGGGTATGCCAAGAATTAGGGCAGTCGTCATAGTGCCGATCTCTCCCAGACTGGTCGCAAAGAGGTACATTAACATCTTTCGCACGTTGGCCAGGATAGCCCGCCCTGATCTCACTGCCTCGACGATGGTCGTAAAGCTGTTGTTGAGCAGAATGATATCGGCGGCTTCTTTAGCGGCGTCACTGCCGCGGCCAACAGAGATGCCAACATCAGCCTTTACGATGGCCGGAACGTCGTTAACGCCGTCACCGGTCATAGCGGTGACGATACGGCCATGGAAGGCGTTGAGGACGGCGTATTTGTGTTCGGGCAGCACCCGCGCAAAGGCGTGCGACCGCTCTACTTGGGATCGGATCTGATGACCTGACAGTCCCTCAAGAACCGTACCAGGCAACGCCTCATGCTGGTCGGTAATGATTCCGGCCTCCCGGGCAATCGTCGTGGCAGTAGCGGGGTTGTCACCGGTGAGCATGACGACCGTAATACCCGCTTCCTGGGCCGCATGTACGGCTGCAGGCACACCGGCCCGCATACCGTCAGCCATAGCCACAAGCCCGGCGAAGGTTAGTCCGTGCAGGTTAGCAAGGCTGGCGTGCTGAAGCTGGGTCGCTTTGTATCCCACGGCGATCACCCTGTAGCCTTCAGCCGACAGCCCTACCAGCTCCTTGTGGATCCGTATGGCCTCGCTACGAGAGAGGTCGCTGGCGGCTATGACGTGTTCCGGCGCCCCTTTGATATAGAGCTCCCGATGTCGATCTAACTGCCATAAGGCCCCGCTCATCCGGGAGGTCTGTTCGAATGGCAGTGCCTCCAACAGCTGGTCGTCGGTTGAAATGATCTCAATAGAACGGGCAATCAGGCTTTCTAGCGGATCGTCGGTATGGCCGTGCTGCGTGCTCAGTGAGCGGCGTAGCAGACGTCCCAGCTCAGCATCATCCGTACCATATGGGACGAACTTAGCCAGTTCCAACTCGTTACGAGTCATGGTACCGGTCTTATCTGTCGCTATCAGACCGACCTGCCCCAGTGTCTCTACCGCGCTCAACCGTCGTACTAGAGCATGTTTTTTCGCCATGCGTTGAACACTGAAGAGCAGCACTAGCGTCAACGCGACTGGCAACCCTTCCGGAATCGCTGATACTGCCAAAGACAAGAGGAAGCGTACGGCAACGGTAAGCTCCAGGCCACGATATAGTGAAAGCGCAAATATCAAAGTCAGCACGACGCCGATGATGATGATTACCTGCTTAGCTAAACGATCGATTTTAAGCTGAAGCGGGCTTGATTCAAACTTCGAGCTGGAAAGCTCCGCAATGTGGCCCATCTCTGTATCGTTGCCAGTTGAGGTAACGACGAACTCCCCTGTTCCGCTTCGAACAAGGCTGCCAGAATACACCATATTGGTTCGCTCATGCATGGCAGCCCCGCCCTTAAGCGGCTTAGTCTGCTTGGTTACTGGCATCGACTCGCCGGTCAACACCGCCTCATCCACAGTTAGAGAGTTAACAGCAATTAAACGGCCATCGGCCGGGACCTTAACACCCTCTGCCAGCAAGACAATATCTCCGGGAACCAAGTCGACAATGCCGATTTTTGTCGGCTCGCCGGAGCGAAGGACCGCGATTTTACGGCGGTCATGAGATTTCAGGCTGGCGAGGATACGATTGGATGAGTATTGCTGGCCGTAATAAATCAGGGCGTTTATGGTCAGGATGGCCGTCATGACAGCCGCGTCAAGATACTCACCAGTCGCAGTAGATATGATAGCTGCAATGAGCAGCACGATAACGAACAGGCTTTTGAACGGCTCGACAATACGTCGCCAGAGCGGCGGCCGCGCACTTTCCTGAAGTTCATTGGGGCCGTAGGCGCGCGTGCGCAGCCTGGCTTCGGCCAGGGTTAAGCCGTCTCGTGCGGTCGCCAATTCCGCCAATACCCTCTCTGCGCTGATTTCGGCATAATCCATAACTCTATCTTAGCAGAGTAACGCTTATGCTATGTAAAGAATCCGTGACACGGCTATAATGGCGTCACTATGGCAATCATATCTCCCGACCACATAGCGCGGCTTCGCGACCAACAGACTGGCGTAATTAACCTCCGACTGCAGGAACTGGAGGTGTGCGAATACTGGGGTGTCATATTTTCTGATCACGGTATTGCCACCCTTACCAAACAGGACATAATGGGCTTTTTAAGCTACAAACAGAATCACCGTTGGCGCGAAATAAGTAAAGAGGACGTTACGGCCGACATGCCGAGACTTCGGGCGGCGTTGAGTCTCCTTACAAACGACACCATTGATTTGGCCGTGCGTTTAAATGCCCTCGAACCCGGTCGCGGGTCAGCCGCCGTGCCACACCTCGGCAAGGCCAAACTGACACCAATTCTCCTTGTAACCAACCCCAAACGGTACGGCGTATGGAATGATTACAGCGAGCGGGCGCTCACGAGCATGGGTTTGTTTCCCAGCTTTGCTTCCGCTACGCTGCTTGGTGAACAATATTGCACCGTAAACGACGTTTTGCTGGCGCTGGCAGACAAATATCGGCTCAGCCTGTGGCGCTTGGATATCATCCTCGAGCAAATCGCCAGAGTTATTCGTTAGGCCACAGCCCCAATAACCTGAGTTTGCTACTTATGCGATTGCCGAAGCTCACAACGAAACCGCAGCCCCTTGTCTGTCAGATACCAGACTTAGGGCTGCGGTTGGTTTAGACTCTGGACTTGCTAGGCGCGAGAGGATTTCGTCATAAAGTAGGCTGCTCCAACCAGCAGAAGGACGCCAGCAGCTAGGCATACCAGGACGCCGTAACCGGCAATCGTACCGAGAACGGAGAAGGCGTAAGCCGTTAGCAAGCTAGAACGTAACATATCGCCTTGGAACAAGGTTGTCTTGATCCCAGCCAGTTTTTGATCGGTGGGATTAGCTCTGGCCGCATTGCTCGCTTCGGCGTAGGTTTTGCCGCCGGAGGTCTTCATCATGTGGACCCAGATATACTCATCAGCGTAGGCTTTTGCCTTTACACCGTTATCAACGGCCTGTCCGCCGTATTGCTGTAGAGTAGGAAACTCTTTGGCATCCAGCCCTGCGCTAGCAGCTGCAGGAAAGGCTATCTTTTCTTGGACCAGCTGATTCTTAACTTGGCTTTCGGCAAACTTCTGCCCCATTGATAATAAGCCGGCGCCGACCAGTAAAACGGCAGCCAAGCTGATCGCACCGACGGCCAGATAGCGGTTTAATTGTTTTTGTGTGACATTTTTTGCCATGGTAAAATTCCTTATTTTGTATAGATGGCTGAACTATATCAAAATAAGCATAACAAGTATATGATTTGCCTCACACTTGCTAAAACTCGTGTCCGAAAGCGCTTTCGAGCCGTTGAAAGTCGGTAATTTCAATCATACCAGCCTTGATAGATATTAGTCCGTCTAACTTAAGCTGCCGCATAGCGCGGTTGACTGATTCCCGTGACAGGCCTGCCCGTTCCGCTATATCGCTTTCATTAAGATCCACATGGTAGCCCTCGCCTGCACGCTGTCCGAACCGTCTGCATTCAATAATCAGTTCGTGGATGACCCGGCTGTAAGCAGTGCCAGACATCAGCTGGCTCATCCGTCGCAGCAACCCGTCAGTGCCACGGTAAACGCGTCCCAATAGGTCATACATGACTTCGGGATTGTCTTTGAGGAAAGCGACTACTTCATCTGTCGGCGCCAACCGGATCTCAATAGCGGAATCAGCTTCGTAAAAGTATTCGTTGGGCGTACGATTAATAGCATATGCTATCGGGAAAAAAGCCGGAGTCTTGAAAACGTTCAAGATAACTTCGTCGCCGCGGTCGGTCACGTCGTATTGCTTAACTTTACCGGAAACAATATACATAATGCCGGTCGGATTATCCGATGACTGGAGCAAAACCTGACCTTTTTCGTACGAATGACCTTCATATTTTTCAAAGAAGGCCGCTATTTTTTGCGGAATCATGCCAGTCCTTGTCGGCCGGCATATTTTGCCCGATCACCTAATTGAGCTTCAATTCGCAGTAGTTGATTGTACTTGGCGATACGCTCGGTACGCGACAGCGAGCCAGTTTTAATCTGGCCCGTAGCTCGGCCGATGACAAGATCTGCGATGGTGGTGTCTTCGGTCTCGCCCGAGCGGTGCGATACGATGGCATTCCAGCCGGCCTGTTCTGCCATGTCGATGGCGGCTATCGTCTCGGTGAGGGTGCCTATCTGGTTGAGCTTAATCAGGATTGCGTTGGCGCTGAATTCTTTGATACCGCGCCCAAGGAACTGGGTATTGGTGACAAACAAGTCGTCGCCGACAAGTTGGGTTGTCTTGCCGCAAGCTCCAGTTAGCTTCTGCCAACCCGACCAATCCGTCTGATCTAGCCCGTCCTCGATTGATGCGATTGGGAAGCGCTGCTGTAGTTCGCCCAACCAGCTTATCATTTCGTCGCTCGAGAGCTCGCGTCGTTCAGTATGCAGGCTGTAGGTTTCACCGTTATACAGTTCGGAAGCGGCTACATCAAGCGCCAGAACAATGTCTTGCCCGGCCCTATAGCCAGCCTTGTCGACGGCCGCCATAATCAGCTCTAGGGCTTCGGCGTTGCCACCTGTGACGTGCGGGGCAAATCCGCCCTCGTCCCCTACCGTGGTAGCGTAGCCCTTTTCATCTAGCACTCCGTGAAGCGCATGAAAAACCTCGGCACCCATACGCAGAGCTTCGCTGAAGGTTCGTGCGCCGACCGGCGCAATCATAAATTCCTGGATATCGGTCGAGCCGGCGGCGTGCTTGCCACCGTTGATGACATTCATCAGGGGCAGCGGCAGGCTAAATTCAGATTTTAGCGTTCCAAGCGTGGCAAAGTATTCATATAACGGAAGGCGCGTTGCCACAGCCGTTGCTTTGGCGGTTGCCAACGAGACGGCAAGGATGGCGTTTGCGCCCAGGCGTCCTTTGTTGGGCGTTCCATCAAGCTCGATCATGATTCGATCCAGCCGGGATTGGTCATCGGCCTCGGTTCCAATCAGAGTAGTCCGAATCTCGGTCAGAATGTTTTCTACGGCTTTAGTCGTGCCTTTACCGAAATACCGGCTGTCGTCACCGTCTCGCAGCTCGATGGCCTCGTTGGTACCTGTTGAGGCACCGGATGGAACGGCTGCCCGGCCGACTGAGCCATCGTCTAGTATGCAGTCGGCTTCAACGGTGGGAGTTCCACGCGAATCAAGGATTTCTCTGGCTCGTATGTCCTTAATCTTCATAATATCTCCTTAATTTCGCAATCGCGCCGCATGGCAGGAAGTTATTAGGTAGTGCTAGCTAACAATATTGCTGGGTTCATGGCGCAGAAAAGCTGCGATATTCTCTACGGTTGTCGCTTCAATTCGAGCCAAGGCCTCATAACTATTGTAGGCGTTATGTGAAGTAACTATAACATTTGGCATCTTGGCGAGCACTTCAATCGCCAGAGCGCGCTTCATGTCTTCTTTGAGGCTATGACGGCTAAGCAAAAAACGTTCTTCATCCAGTTCTAGAAATTTTTCCCCCTCTACGACATCCAGTCCAGCCCCACCAAGCCGCTGGTTTGTGAGAGCCTCCACTAAGGCATCGGTATCCACCAAGATGCCTCGGGCGGTATTAACAAGGATGGCGGTGGGCTTCATAACGGCTAAGCTTCGGGCGTCGATAACATGAGCATTGGCAGGCGTTCCCGGCATGTGGAGGCTAACAATGTCGGAGTTCGCCAACAGCTCATTTAACTCGACATAGCCAAATCCCACTGAGGCTGCAAGTTCCGGCTTAGGGTAAAGATCAAAGGCAATCACCTTCATACCAAAAGCTTTGGCGATGCGGGCGATATGCGACCCGATGCGGCCCATGCCAGCAATACCAATGGTTTTACCTTGAAGATCAGTACCGGTAATGGTGGAAGGGTCTATCGTACCCCCATCGATTGCGTCAAGGGTAGGTAGTAACTTACGGCTGAGCGCCAAAATAAGCATGAAGGCATATTCTGCAACTGTAGCTTCGCCATATGAGGGGACGTTGCTGACGCTGATCCCACGTTCGCGGGCTGCTGTCAGGTCAATATTGTCATAGCCGGTTGAACGGCAGGCGATGTGCTTTAGATTAGGCATGGCCGTAATAACCTCGGCGCTAGCCGTCGATATAACATGCATTGTAATTATCTCAGCATCCTTAGCCAGAGCCACGTTCGCAGGCGATAGAGATTCGCCGACGCATATGAGCTCGTAATCCAGCTTGCTAAGTTCATCATGGACATGAGAATCGATTTCCGGGCAGTCGAAGTAGACGATTGTGCGACTCACGCTTGTTTCCCCTTTACCACGACTACGAAGTCGGAGATGTTAGCCGTAACTTTATTAATGAACAAATGGTCCCGCAACCGGTGCAGGGTGTTGAACCCGACGTTTTCTTTCACCGCTATTGTCGGGTCAAGTCGTTTTTTGGCTAGCTGCTGTACGGACCATGTACCGTCGGCGATGCCCCCTGCCACGTCGACGTTGTCTTTGCCGTCGCTGGCTGCCGAAATAATCACGCTGTCAGGAGAAAGATACGGAATGGCCGATAACACGACGTCTTGGTTGCGGCCGCCTTTGCCTGGTCTGGAAACGATGACTTGGGTTTCACCGCAGGCCAGCAAGGCCTGGCCGGGTTTAACCTTGTGTGCCATCGCCGGACCGACCTCCTTGGCCAGTCCCGAAAGCGACTTGGAGTAGACGACAGGTTCATAACCGAGCTGGCGGGCTTTTTTTGCCATCGCATCGACCGTTTGGCCGCCGGACGCGATTAGGACATTGGTAATGTGCATAAAATAGTGCTCGTCTTTGGGCGTCTCAATCATTTCGATATGAGGCAGATCATACTTTTTTGCAATTTGTTCGGCCGAGGCCTTTGTCGTCGTATCGAGTACTGTTGGGCCGGATGAAACCATACTAATGTCGTCTCCTGGAACGTCGGAAATGATGTACGACAAAACCGTGGCAGGATAGGCATACTTAGCCAAACCGCCGCCGTGAATGAGCGAAACATGCTTGCGAATCGTATTGATCTCTTGAATTGTCGCGCCCGCCCGCAGCAGGACGCTGGATATGAACTGCATCTCCAGCGAAGTCAGCCCGGCCGGCCGACTGAATAACGCCGAGCCGCCGCCGCAAATAATCGTGATCAGCAGGTCGTTCTCGTTAAGATTCTCGAGAATATTGATAATGTGATCGGTTGCTACTCGATTGGCGTCCGAGGGCAGCGGGTGCGTCCCCTTGAAGCATTTGATCTTTTTGGTTTTGGCCCGATGGATATCAATGACTGCACCGTCGCTGATCCTGGCGGCACCCAAGGTACGCTCAACCGTCAGAGCCGCCAGAGCCGAGCCCTTGCCGACCCCGACTACAAAAATTCGTTCATACTTATCTAAACGGAATCGCTTGCCGCCGGCGCTAAGGACTCCGTCCTCTAAGTCCAGTTTCTCCCTGAATATCTTGGCGATATCAATCGACTCGTACCCAGCTTCGGCAATCAGGAGGGCGTCTTCACGAAGGTCAGTGCGGGCGAGTTGTCGTATATTCTTGAGAATCATGTAAGTCCCTTGTGCTTATTGTACTTATTTCCTAATGGATTTGCGAGGTAATAATAAGCAAAAGCCAGAGTTTTCGCTCTGGCTGAAGCATTGGCCGGGGATGCGGCTGGGAAAGAAGGATGTCTTTACTAGATCTGGCTACTTCTTCTCGCGCCAAATCAGCTTGTAGACCTTGAGTTTGTCGGGCAGCTGGTTAAGGTAAGGAATGAAGGGGAAGGCCAGCATAGTGAGCAGCAATGAGCCAAAGATAATAGCCGCATCACGGTCGCCTTTTTCGTCGTTGGCCAGTACTGTGTGGTTGAGTAAGCCGATTGGGGCGAGCCACCAGGCACCGGGCGTACTGCCGATTTCTTCGCGGACCATGCCGTATTGGTCGGTCGTAATATTGAGTAAGGTGGCTTTATCCTCCAGAACGCCACTGTCAGCCAAGAACCGAGTTGGGTAGGTTGAGACGTCGGCGGGACCGCTACCGCTCTGAGCGCTGGCTAGGAGCGGCTCGTACAATCCGGCTGCGGCCATGTCAGTGAGCGAATTAACAACCGTCATAACCGGGCTTACCGGAGGCTTACTTGGATCAGGCTTGTCCTGAGCAAAGTAATCGGCGGCTTCCTTGATTTGCAGATTCTGGATATTTTGCGCTTGGGCGTTAAAGTCTTTCAAAGCATCGGCTGTCTTGGCTTGCGTCTGTAAATACGTTTCGTACGGGGTCGTGATATACACTTCCCTAGTACTGAAGGTGTAGGGATTGACACTGTTCTCATACGTAGCTGTGGCCGACGTCGTGCCGTCAAATTCAGCAACAAGCGTCTTACCCATAAGAAGCGGGTCTTGCTGGGCTACCGATTTGATAGTTGTCGGCAAAATGTAGGGTGATGGCAAGAACACCGCCAGTACTAAGATGAGCGCAACCAACACCCCGCCCCTGGCGAATAGTACTTTATGGTTGGCGGGAACTGTTTTAACGACCACGTCCTGGCGGTACGGCTTGGCGATCCCGAGCACACGTACCAAGAGATAGTGCAGGAACAACAAGCCGATGATGACGAGCGGGACAACCACGATATGAATACCAAAGACCTGGCTGTAATTGAGCGGGTTCAGTAAGTTGCCTAAGCCGGCGCCATTATAAAAATCAGCTCCTTGCAGGCTGCGCCATTGCGATGAATAATCGCCGCGCAGAGCGTAGCCAAGCTCGGTTTCGGCCAGCACGATAAATAGCATTAACACGCCAAGCACCCACGTCAAGCGGCGAGGCTTCTTAAATCCGGAGGTAAAGAACACGATTAGCAGGTGCAGAACCATAAAGAGCACGAAGGCTTGTGTTGCCCACAGGTGCACGCTGCGCATATATTTGCCGAGTTCGTTCGTCAGCCACCAGCTCGGACCGAAAAAGGTCATAATCATGCCTGTTGCTATGAGGGCCAGGAACGAAACCATCGATAGGAAGCCGAGTGAATAAAAGAACTTATTCCCGTAACTCGGTACGTCCTTAATCATTGTATCCTTGAGCGCTTTGCCGAGCGGATGCGAAATTGCCATAATGGCGTCCTATCTTGTTAATCCAATACTGTGGGGGCTGCACTATAACTATGACTATTGTAACAAGCTTATGTTCCGTTAACAGCGGACTTTTTGCAGTGATATAAGTCACAGCGTACCAATTGTTGGCTTCTCATAGCAATAAACTATAAGCAATTCATTTTAGTCTATTAAACATATACTCAGGCTGAACGGATTATGCCAACTATTCTTTGCTATCCCGGAGGGTCTTCAGTTCCTGATCTTGGACATCCAGGCGTGAGTAGCTGTCTTTAAGTCGTAGTTCCAAATCTAGGTTTTTCTGATGCAGTTCTGTGAGCTCCTGTCGAAATAGCTCTTTCTGATCACGATATACTGTTCCGTCGCGCACAATCTTGAGGAATCCGGCGGGCTTGCCGTCTTTATGCATCAATGCCGTTGTGGTTATGTGGGCCCAAAAGCGGGTGCCGTCTTTCCGCACACGCCAGCCCTCTTCGTTAATATGCCCGTGTCGGCGAGCCTCCATCATACTTTTAAACGGATCGCCTTTAGCTCGCCCTTCAGCAGGATAGAAGTTCGATACCCTTTTCCCTATTACGTCATCGGCACTATAACCCTTGAGCCGCTCGCCACCTTCACTCCAGCTAATAATGATGCCGGTATCATCCAGCAAAAAAATAGCGTAATCGCTTATTTGCTCCAGTGCCGTGATGGCATCGATGGCGGCAAGTCGTTGTTGAGGGGCAGAGGGTAAATCGTTCATTAACTTAATTATACCTCTCACATCCACTGCGCGTACAATTGGGTCATGAAGATACACGTCGAAGTCAGACCAAATAAGCGCCGTGAGCACATCGGCTGGGATACTAAGCAGCTGATCGTACAGCTTCAGGCCCCTCCTATAGAAGGTGCCGCCAACAAACGATTGGTAGA
>JBBRTI010000011.1:0-22614 GCA_038244585.1 Candidatus Saccharimonadia bacterium
CACCCTGGTCGAGCAGGCTTTGGATGCGGTCTCGGTCGGTCTGCGACAGATGGTTATACCCTCCCTTAGAAGGAGTTTTTTGGGGTGTTTGCATAGCTCTCCGAGTTTAGCGGAAAGTTGCACTTCAAAACGGAATGGAGGTTAATTGACAATCGACGTTCGGAGAGAACAATGAGTGTGCCAAGCGTACCGCCCTTC
The DNA here is from genome assembly GCA_038244585.1 of Candidatus Saccharimonadia bacterium. GTDB lineage: Bacteria > Patescibacteriota > Saccharimonadia > UBA4664 > UBA4664 > UBA4664. The sequence continues at coordinate 199 of JBBRTI010000011.1, forward strand.
GCTACTCGGCAGCTCCGGACGGAGCAGCTGATTAGCCATGCCATACGGTCACGCAAGTCTGACCAAGCGTCCATCCAAGCTGTTGCCGCCACCATCTATCGTGATGACATGCCCCACAACGCGACGATAGGGCAGCAGATCAACGCGTTGTTCACGATCTCCTACTCCATGTTGCTGATTTCTCAGAACGTACTGGGCCATGCTACAACCACGGGTCCCAACGCAAAGTATGGCAGCAGGGGACTCATTGCCGATGCTCTCGTTGCCGAAATCGCCAAGAACAACCACCACTCCTCGGCTGACCTGGCTTATATTCAGGCAGTCTTGGACACGATCGACGTCGCGAGTGACAACAACGGCCACGGTTATAGGCTGCTGTGGAACCTGCATAGCATGGCCACTTCGGTTATGCAATTGCGCCGGTATGCAGAATACACTTTGCAGCCGGGTAACGCCTTGCTTGAGAGAGTTGGGATAAGTCTGAAAGCTCTTGGTCCCAGTGTCGCCGACGTTAGCGACGAGGTAGCAGCCGAGCTGGCCGAAATGCGGCGTTATGGAGTTAAGCCGTCATTTTTCCAAGACGGGATGATGCACAGGCCGAACGAAGCGTGGGTTATCATGCCTCCGCCGAATTTTGTGGAAAAAAGCCTGCTCGCTTTGACGGCGCTGTCGCTCCGGAGCGAACTTTCAGATCTGGAGCCAAAAGCTCAAATTATGCCCGATGGGATGGAGGCTAGCATATTCCCGATGCGAGCCATGCTCGTAATGACCATCAATCGGGATGGCCATCTCAGCCAGGGCACCAACGGATACGCGGGTATTTCTACCCAGGAAATACTTCGCAGTGCCGGTCAGGAAGAGTGGTACGAAACCTTGCGCCTGATGCAGCTGATGCGGCTCTATGATCTGGTGGTGCCGATCGAATCGGTCGCAACGCTACCGACCTGGCCACAACAGAGTCCTGGCCGCATATTGTCGGGTCTAGTCAAGAAGGTTGCAAAACTGAACTTGACGCCAGATCTTATTCTCCCCCGGCTGAAGCTTCTGCAGAACTCTCATCTGCTCCATGAGCAGCTCGAGCGAGAAGTCGATCTGGCAATCGATGACACACGTGAACGGGCGCTCATGCACCGACACGATGTCGTCGATCACATCAGGCACCTGCCAGTCGGCAAGTCGCCAACCCCGGCGGCCCGCGAGCGGGCGCGGGAAGCTTTGGGCATCGAATTGACTGATCACGAAACCTACGTTAGGCCGCATAAGCGTGGCGCAGGCGACGAAATCAAGTCTCATCGTGCCGTCCGTCGCAGCACCCGATAAATCGTTCGAACGCCTTACCTCCCTCATTACGGAGGTAGGGCATCTACCTAAGTCTATGAGCCTAAGGTTCACTGATTTAGGCAGTATTCAAATCTTTAAAGCGGCCGATTGAAGCATCAGGACAGATATACCAAGTCCCAAAAAGACGGCCCGGAAGTCACAATGACTACTGGGCCGTCTTTAATCTTCGCCTGTGCGCATAACGGCGAGAACTCGCTACCCAACTAATGTTGTAAATATAATGACAAAAAACACCCCCAGTTAACGTCTGGGGGCGAGACGATTGAAGTGCCGGGGCGGGTTGATGGCTGTAAAAAAGTGGAGAGTGGCGTTTTCGATGACGCTTTAAGCGACCTCGTATAAGGTCAGCTCCGAGTTGTCGCCCCACTTGAGGGAATTGTCACCGGCGATGACGCCGATGAAGATTAACCCAGGAGTAGCCGCTATCACCGACGCGTTAACGCCTTCGCCGAGGTTGTTGGTGGCCGAGTACAACCAGGTAGTGCCACAGCCTGCCATGGGTGGTCCGGAGTACTGCAATTCGGTGCAGTGACCGTATTCGTTGGGGTCGGCATCGCCGCCGCAATTGGCGCAAGCCGATGCTGATGGTCCGATGATGATCAGGTGCTGCACGATGTGCTGCGGCAGTGGTCCTGTCTGCAACTTAGACATGCTTCTCCTTAGTCGGGAAATGCCTTACTCTGTCAAGGTGTCTCACCGGGAGGTGAAAGTGCCATAACTATAACACAGCCAAATGCATTTGTCAATAATCACGTGTAGCATTCCGCATTGACAAGTCAATGTTCTTATGCTATTATATTTCCCGACGCCCATCTTGGGCTGACCTGCCATTTCCACGCACCTTCAAAAGTTGGGGATCCCCATGCCGTCCATGACTCTGACCCAAATCATCCTCGCCGTCTTCGCCATCTTGTACGCCGCAACCATTGCGTTGTCCACGCTACACATCGTCAAGGACTACGTCTACGGCAGTCACACGATCAGCCTTCCCGAGATTGCGTGGCTGTCTTTCAGCGTCATGCTTGAGACCGTCTTGCTTTGTCTTGCGACGCCATACGCCCACTGGGGCGCCGGTGCCATCGCTCTTGCCGCAATCGGCACGCCGCTCGTCTACGCCGGAACTTTACGGTTCGCAAGTCACCTGCAGCGCACTCGTATCAATGACCCGTTTCCGCTGCGACAGAGCGCTTACAGCCTAGGACTCTTTGGTCTCGGCTTCGTGCCATTTCTCGGCAGTTTCTACGTCTAACCCCCAACTACCTCCTCCTGGTGCTAGTGTCACTCCGACTCTAGCACCAGGTCTGACCCGAGATTTTAAGCCAACGCTTGAAGTATCAGGACAGATAGCGCAAAGGCAGGTGTGAGAGCCTGGTAGTCGCAAATGACGGCAGGGCTGCAAGTTGAGTGTATAATAGCGCCACGGCTACAAATGGCAGATATGACCAATCCGCAGAGATAAGGAAATACACATGAATACCATTACCTGTCCGAAATGCGGCCACGAAATTGAAATAAACAAGGCCCTCGAGGACCAAATTGAAGCCCGGGTTATTGCGGGTGAGCGCCACCGTCATGAGGGGGAAGTTGCTCAAATCAGACTGGAGCAGACCGCGGCCCTAGCCCAGGAACGCGCCGCCGCCGACGCGCAGGCAGCCAAAAAACTAGAGGCTGACAAAGAGCTCTTACGTTCGCAAGCCGCAGCGGACCTGGAGCTAGAACGAACCAGGCTCGTCCAAGAGGCCGCTAACGCGCAACGGCGGGCCAGCACCGAGCAAGCGGGCATTATTCAGACCCTCAGAGACGACGCCGAGGCGTCGCGCCAAGACAACGCCAAACTGCGTACTGACCTGTCTGAGATGATGAAACAACTGCGGGAAGAACGGCAGGCCCGGGCCAACTCTGATATGGAAGCGGCGAGGAAACTCCTTGAGAGTGAAACCCAGATCCGTGACCAGGCTACCCGCAACGCCGACGAAAAGTACCGTCTCAAGGAAGCGGAGAAGGACAAGCAGATCGCTGACATGAAACGGTCGCTCGATGAGGCCCAGCGCAAAGCCGCGCAAGGCTCCCAGCAGAACCAAGGCGAAGTCTTGGAGCTCGAGCTGGAAAACAGCCTGCGCGAGAGCTTCCCGAACGACCAGATAGACGAGGTCAAGAAAGGCGTACGTGGGGCGGATGTTATCCAAACCGTTAGGAACAAACATCTGGCCGCCTGCGGTACCGTCTTGTACGAGACGAAAAACGGCAAATGGCAACCGGCCTGGGTAGCGAAGTTCAAGCAGGATATCCGCGAGGCCAACGCCAATATCGGCGTCATCGTGTCAGCGCAAATGCCTCCCGAATACGGTGACATGAAGCAGCTGGATCCTAACCTGTGGGCCGTCAAACCCGCTCTTGCACCGGTTTTGGGCGCCGCACTTAGGGCCACGATTCTGCAAGTTGACGCGGCCAACAATATGAACGCCGGCAAAGACGCCAAAATGGAGACGCTCTACCAGTTCTTGGTCGGGCCGGAGTTCAGACACCGTATTGAGGCCATCGTCGAGAATTACAGCAACCTGCAAAGTGAGATGGAAAGGGAAAAGCGGGCGTCCGCGTTGCGGTGGGCCCGCCAAGACAAATCCATCCGCGCTGTCATCGACAACACCATCGGTCTCTACGGCGACTTCCAAGGTATCACCGACCGCGCTTTGCCGGCCATCAAGACCCTTGAGTTAACGGACGGAGACGACGAAGCCGAGGACGACTGAGCCTGGCTAATTCTCGGTCGACAACAGCCAGACAAGTGAAAACCCCATTAGCATGAGCTCCATCTTAAGGGTGGACTCACTGCTAGCGGGGTAGTTTATCGTAATACCATTCCAGCAAGGATACGGTCAAAAACGACAATAACAATGTTCATGCTATTATATTACGGCAAGCTGCCACATCCGCACCGACAGATAGGGGGATTGACATGCCTGCTGCGCAACCTTATTCGCTAAATGGAATGGCCAGGCGATTGGGCATTGGCTACGGCTGGGTTCTGAAGTACAAAGAGCCGCAATTTGAGCCCGATGCCGATGGGTGCTACTCAATCGTCTGCTGGCAGAAGCTCCAGGCGCGTCACGAAGCCTTTATGCGGCTGCCGGAGATAGGCGACATGATGACACTGGGAGTGGCAGCCAAGGTATTGCTATGTTCCCGCCAGCACCTTTTAAAACTTGTAGAGACGCATGACTTGCCACTCGTAACGTGCCGCACACTGCCTAGGCGTGTCGTTTCGGCCGTGCCGGATGCGACAATGCGGGAGCTCGCCATTCTACTGCCGGAGTTCGCTCCGAAAGACATGTCGACCATCGAAGACCTGCGCTGGAAGACCCATTGGTCCCACGCCTACGTTACTACACACTTGGCGGCTTCGGCTGTCCCACGGGGGACTTTCCGCTGCGTCAGCAATGGTCACTTACTGCTTCACTACCGGCGGACTCAAGCCGTTGCCCTACTGGGCTATAAGCCACTGGATATTCCAGCCACCGGCAATCACTTAACGGCTGGTGCGATCGAAAAGTTGTTGGGCCGGCCTGACGGCTGGGCGAGACGACGGCTAAGCCGAGCCGATTTACGCAGCCAAGCGACATTCATGCTCGATGGCTCCGGAGCAATCCGTCTCCATTATCCGTACAAGGTCTACTTGAGCCTGAAAATCGAATCCGACTATATAAGACGGAAGCAGGCGGCATAGACTGATGCCGTCATCACAGCTTACGGCCCGCAGGAGCATATTCCACGCTTCTGCGGGCCGCTTTCAATTTGCAAGGTATAACATTGACTTTTGTACTACAAAATGGTATCTTACAGGCTGACTTTTGCCGAATGCTAATTGGTTCCAAAAACTCAGCAAATCGACAAGGAGCCAGATCCCCCGCCCGCCTATCATAGGAGCACTACTCGCATGAATAATTTCATCGATGCAATCTGGGACGATATCTATGCCAAGCGCTATTGGCCAGGAACGATTATCGCCAGCATTGTTGTGCAGACGGTGTGGCAGCTTGTCACAACCGGCTTATTATTTTAGGTTGGCTAATCCGTTTGCTGTTTTACTCTATGAATGTGCGCTCACCGCGCAAAGTTCGTACTGACGAGTCCAAAAGGACGAAAGTAACAATGCCCAGCAGCTATAACTGACTAAAAATAATCGATACGGCGTCGTGGCCCGCCAGGGTTAGGCTGATTGAACTGTCGGCATGGACGGTGCCGATGTCGGCGCGCAGTACCGAATCAATAGCTTCGATGCCAGGGGTGAAGTAGTTGGACTGGATTCGGACCGTGACGGGGTCTTTGGAGAAGTTCATGATCGAAGCCTGGATGGTGGCGCTGGGCAATAGATGGACCATAGCCAGTACGGCTTCGGAGTCGCAATCGGCCACGGCCAGCTGCTCGGCGTAGGCCAGACCCAGGTCTTTGCGGTGAGCTAGGAGGACGCTGAGCTTCGAGGCAAACGAGGCCGGGTCGAGCAGTTGCTCGGTCAACGGGCCGTACAGGGCATTTGCGCGGGGCATGCCCAGCTCCGATTCTTTGGCTCCCGGGTTGGCACCGGTCAGGTCGTAGGCGCCGCGGTTAATCCATCGGGTGTCGCCGTCGCCCATCAGGTGCTCCACGGCGGACGGGTCCAGGGTGAGGGCGCCGGTGAGGTCCCAGCCGGATAGGGCAAAGACGCCGGGCTGCATGGCGTTGAAGAAGGCCAGCAGCAGATGCGCCTGGATGATGGCGGCGGTATCGGCGGCGCTCAGTTTGGTGATGTCGCGTAGTCCCAGGGCGGCCGCAATCACTGTGGTGGTGGTGCAGGCGATGCCGTTGTCGGTGAAGGGTAGGTTGAAGGGTGCAGCCGAGCCGGACAGTCCCTCGTTAAGGTCGCGTCGGATGATATCGCGTAACACCAGCCCAGTAATCCGCTCGCCGCGGAAGGTGTAGATGTCGTCTTTATGAATTGTCCAGAAGTGGACTAACTCCAGCGTCAGTTCGTCGTGGTTCTGCAGGGCGTGCACCAGCGAGGCCGGATCTACCCCTAGGTCGTGGGCGGTTTGCAGCGTGAGGCGCAGGAACTCCGTGTTGCCGGTCACCAGAGCGTGGTGGTAGGCGGGGCGGTTGACGAAATCGTAGGATAGATCAGCGCCGCCGACCGACATCTCTTTGATGTCATCGACGGACAGGTTGAGTTCCTGGAAGGTGAAGCCGCCGGCCTTGCGCACCATGCTGGCAATCAGCTCGTTGGCCGTGGCCGACAGCGGGTGGCCCTCCGACCAGGCCGGAGCGTCTTCGAGGCTGGTCTCGATGCCCAAAAAGCCGTTGGCGTCCAGCCGCAGGCCGGTGGCACCGAGCTCGCCGATGGCATGCAGGCCGTCACCGATGACCAGCTGGATTCCGGCAAAGCTGGGGTCGAGCCAGTTGATGGACGGTTGTCCCTCTTTGAAGTAGTGCAGGTAGACCCAGCGCCGCGTGACACCGTCGGTGCCGATGACCGCCTTGGTGGCGCTCCAGTTGGTTTCCTTAATACCCCGCTCGTAGAAAATTACTCGTTGCAGTTTGCCGACGATGTAGCCGGCCTTTTTGAGGGCGGCTTCAGTCTCTAGACTGATATTGGCCGAGTCGCGGCCCTTGACGATGACCGGCAGCAGGGGCCAGTCGGCCTTGTCGATTTCGATCATGTGGTAGATGCCGGGATAGTTGCGGTAATTCATTTCGGCCAGCCGGAAATCGGCGCTCTTGCCGGTATGTCCGGGAATAATATCGTCGATGATGATGCCGTCATGCTGCGCGGCGACGGCTGAGAGGTGACGGTAGTCGGCCTCGGTGCCGAACAGGGGGTCGATTTTGCTGCTGATTCGGTCAAAGTGGCCGTCGATGCTCGGCGTATACCCCCAGCCTTTAATTCCGCCGGCCAGTTTCATCGGACCTGTATGCATGCCTTCAATACCGATGGCCTTAAACGCCTGCCACAGTTCTGGGTCGGCCAGTGTCGGCAGGATGAGGGCCTTGGGACGAGTGATAGTGGATAGCGGGTAGGCGGTAAACCAGACGGAGGCTTTCTGGATGGCCTTCCGCGGCTGCGGCTTAGCGTAGGGGTTTTTCCAGAGGCTCGCCTTGCCGGAGTAATTCCGGGACTGGTTTGTGGCGTCGGCCAGCATTGAATTGCGCTTTAGCCATTGCACATAGCTGTAGTTGAGACCGTTAGCCAAGCCGATCCGCGGCGTGGTCCCTAACTGTTTCTGCGCCAGTTTGATCGCCAAGCCGACCATTTGCTGGGTCCGTGCCGGGAAGAGCAAAGTGTTGCGGATTTGCGCCAGCGGATTGGGAAGTTTTTCAGGTCGGGTGATTGCCATGTTCTTAATTTTACGCGACGACAAGCATGTTGGCCACTGGTATAGCATCGATGTTGCTGAATACAAAAAAAGCCGTCACATTGAACGGCGTCCAGCTCGAGCAGAAGACGGTTGCATTATAGTTCTGAAACTTCAACCATATCAGTATTGTCCCATGATCTACCTCCTTTTTATTGTCTATATGAGCACAATATAACGAAACCCGCTCGCGAGCTAGTCGGATTATTACAAAATCCGGAGCTCCAAAGAGTATATTATTGGGTGAAATGTGGACATGCCTTGAGGTAGGGGTTGTGTGACTCATTTACATTACAAAACGTAAGAATTTTGGTAATATGGCTGGTGAATGTGTGGCGGTAACTCCGGAGGGATAATTGAGCAAGGCTAAGGCAAAGACAAAGTATCTCATAATTGGCGGCGTGGCCGGCGGAGCCAGTGCCGCAACCCGCTTGAGGCGTGATGACGAGCAGGCAGAAATAATTCTGGTTGAGCGTGATAACGATATTTCCTACGCCAACTGCGGCATGCCTTATTATCTTGGCGGGGTGATTACCGATCGAACCAGACTAAACGTGACGACACCTGAGTTTCTGCGCCTTCGTTTCAATATCGACGTGCGCGTGCAGACCGAGGCGCTAAAAATATCGCCCAAGCAGCACCAGGTTGAGCTGACAGACCACAAGAGCGGCAAGTCCTATATTGAGACCTACGATAAGTTGTTACTAGCCACCGGGTCACGCGCCTTCGTGCCGCCGACTCCCGGCCTTGATAGCGAGGGCTGCTTCGTTCTGAAGACGCTGGCCGACACCGACCGCATCAAGACCTATTACGACGAGCACAAACCAGACTCAATCGTCGTGATGGGAGGCGGGCCGATCGGTATGGAACTGATTGAGAACTATACGCGCCTGGGTGTTAAAGTCACCTTGGTAGAAGCCGCTCCGCAGATCCTGAGCATGTACGACGTTGAACTGGCCAGGACGGTTACCGACCATCTACGCACTCGTGGCGTTGACGTGCGCCTGAGCACCAACGTGACCGGCGTAACGACCTCCGCGGCCGGGCTCGACGTGGCCCTGGCAGACGGATCACATCTGACAACCGGCATGCTGTTTGTGGTGGCTGGAATACGGCCGGAAAGCAGTCTGGCAGCAGCTGCGGGCTTGGGAGTATCTGACAAAGGAGCGATTCAGGTCGACAACTACCTGGCGACGACCAGCCAGGATATTTTTGCGGTAGGCGACGTCATAGAGATCAAGGAAATGGTTTCCGGCCAGGTCATGAATATCTCGCTGGCCGGCCCCGCCAACAAACAGGGCCGCACTGCCGCCGACAACATGGCCGGCGGCAGCCACGAGTATGAAGGCGCCTTGGCCAGCGGCATTTTGGGCATCTTTGATCTGACTGCAGCCTCGACCGGACTGAGCGAACGTCAGGCCAAGGCCGGCGGCCTGGATTGCCTATCGGCGACCATTCACAGCCAGGATCACGCCGGTTATTACCCGGGTTCGGCACCGTTGACGCTTAAGCTGGTGTTCACGCCGGAAGGTAATATATTGGGCGCCCAGGGCGTGGGCTACGGCGGTGTCGACAAACGCATCGATGTGATAGCGACGGCCATTCGCGGCGGTCTGGGTGTTGAGGCACTTACCAATCTAGACCTGTGCTACGCGCCGCAGTATTCGTCGGCCAAAGATCCGGTCAACATGTTGGCGTTTACGGCTCAGAACATTCTAAACGGCAGACTAAAGCCGATTTATGCCTCTGCAGTCAACGACCTCAAAGCGGCCGATTGGTACATTTTGGACGTGCGGACCCCCGCCGAAATCACTAGCGGAGCGATTCCCGGCAGCCACGTAATCGAGCTGGATGAACTACGGGCCAACCTGCATAAGCTGACAACCAAGAAGAAGTACCTGGTTTATTGTGCCTCCGGTCAGCGCTCTTATATGGCGGCGCGCATTTTGGAGCAGCATGGCTACGATGCCTACAGCCTGATTGGCGGCTTCCATACCTACCAGGACTTCCAGGACGACTTGCCTGCTGTCGCTTCCGCCACAGCTCAGACGGCACCGTCCAAAGCTGAACTGTTCAACCACAACGCCGCGCCTTCGGCCGTGGTTGATGCGACCGGCCTACTATGTCCCGGTCCGTTGGGACTGGTGTCAAAAACCATCAAGACCATCCAACCGGGTGAAATATTAACTGTTACGGCCAGCGACCCGGCCTTTAAGCCGGATATAACAGCATGGTGTACCAGCACCGGCAATGAACTGCTTGACGTGAATGCGGCGGGAATCAACATTACCGCTCGCATTCAGAAAGGTGCCACCGACCACATTCGTCAAATTGATTCGCCCGGTGGCAACGCCAAGACCATCGTGGTCTTCTCCGACGATATCGACCGGGTCATTGCCGCCTTCTTTATCGCTAACGGGGCGGCCGGCATGGGTCGGGACGTCACCTTGTTCTTCACTTTCTGGGGCCTGAACGTACTGCGCAAGCCTGGCAGCGTGCCGGTCAAGAAGGACCTCATCTCAAGAGCCTTCGGCGCGATGATGCCCCGAGGGAGCCAACACCTGCATCTGTCACAGATGAATATGGGCGGAGCCGGCACGCAGCTCATCCGCTGGCTGATGATTAAAAAACACATCGGCACATTAGAGGCCCTGATTGCCCAGGCCCGCGAAGCCGGCGTTCACATGGTCGCCTGCTCAACTTCCATGGATTTAATGGGTATAAAAGAGGCCGAACTGGTGGAGGGCGTGACTATCGGCGGCGTAGCAACCTACCTAGGCCTGGCGGAGCATGCGGACACGAACTTGTTCATCTAGTTGCCGGCCTCATCATGAGGCCAAACTATGGTAAGCTGAAGGTACAATTTAATATCCATATCAAGAGCGCAGCGAGGGATCTAGCCCACTGACCTGCCGCCAACCCCAGCACCAGCTGTAAGGTGGTTCATCTAGCCCGTAAGGGAAGATATGAGGCGAAATGCCTTTCTTCACAACACGGGAGAAAGGCATTTTTATGTCACACTCCACGTTCACCTCCGAATCCGTCTGCGCCGGCCACCCGGACAAAATTTGCGACCAGATCAGCGACGCTATTCTGGACGCCATCTTGAGTCAAGATCCCGACGGACGCGTCGCGGTGGAGACGGCCGTAACCAAGGACCGAATCATTCTATTGGGCGAGGTCACGACCAGCGCCAAGGTCGATTACGAGGCCATCGCCCGCAGCGTCGTCAAAAGTTTGGGCTACACCCGCCCCGAATGGGGCTTCGCTCATGATACCGCCAAGGTGGACATTTACTTGCAGGAGCAATCGCCGGAAATCGCCGTGGGCGTCGACAACGACGGGGCGGGGGACCAGGGGATGATGTTCGGCTACGCCTGCCGTGAGACGCCGGAGCTGATGCCGCTGCCGATTATGCTGGCCCATGCCATCGCGCGCGGCCTGGACGTGGCGCAGGCCGGCGCGCTGCCGTACCTGCGGCCGGACGGCAAAGCCCAAGTCACGGTGCGCTACGTTGACGGCCGGCCAGTGGGCATCGACCAGGTCACCGTGACCAAGCCGCATGACGAAGGCGTGCCACTGGAACAGGTGCACGCCGATATTTACCGGCAGGTGATAACGCCGGCTTTGGCGGCCTACGGTTACACCGTGGCGGCGGCTGACGTCATAGTTAACGGCACGGGCGTGTGGCACCATCCGGGTCCGGCGGTGGACGCCGGCCTGACCGGACGCAAGATCGTCGTGGATTCCTACGGCGGTTACGCGCGCGTCGGCGGCGGAGCCTTCAGCGGCAAGGATCCGTCCAAGGTGGACCGCAGCGGCGCCTACGCCGCGCGTTACATCGCCAAAAACATCGTGGCCGCGGGGCTGGCGGAGCGCTGCGAGGTGGGGCTGAGTTACTTCATCGGGGCGACCCGGGCTTTGCAGACCGAAATCGAGACCTTTGGTACGGCTGCCGCGGAGCCAGCAGAACTTGCCGCCTTTGCGGCCGAACTAATCGAGACATCGGTCAAGGGTATCGTCGCGACATTGGCGTTAAAAACGCAGACTTATGGGACGGTGGCGCGTTACGGACACTTTGGCCAAGCGGTATCGTGGGAGCAGACCAAGACTGAAGCAAAAGGGCTTTAGAAAGCCAATAGTTGACGCCCGTAAGCGTTCCGTTGGATATGGTGAGACTTAGCGTTCTGTTCGGCGTTGAACTGGTGACAGCAGTTATTGGCGCGTGGGTGTTTGTCATCCGGTATATCAGCCTTTAGAGTGCTAGTCGGACGCGCACGTTCCCGTACCGACAGGCTCCGTATGAGTGCCGGCCAAGTTGAGGATTTGAATAAGATCCGGAGACGTCAGGGCGTAACCCAGGCCGTCGGCTAGGAGGGAGCGGGCAAAGACCATACCAATGACCGTACCGTCAGGCAGAACAACCGGACCACCGGAGCTGCCGGGCCGGATAGGGGCATTGATGGTGTAGGCCATACGGTCGACGGTCTTGGCATTTTTGATATCGAGACCCCGCAATAGATCCATGCTGGCAATACCGGCCGGAACGGCAGAAAACGGCCCGCTGTCGGGGTAGCCCATAACTACCGCACGACTGCCGGCCGGAACCGGTTCGTCAACCAGATGCAGCGGCCGGCCAGACAAGTTGGATACGCGTACTAGAGCAACATCCTGACTGCCATCAAAATATATCGGCGTACCGACGTGGGGGCCGTTTTGGTCAACTATAAGAACGTTTTTGAAGCCGGCAATCACGTGGGCGTTAGTCATCACCACATCCGGTGCTACGACAAAACCGCCGCCGGTAACCAGGCCGCCGCAAATGAGCCCCTGGATACGAACAACCGAGGCGCCAGCCAGGGCCACCGCGATATCTACATTGGCCTTATCGGCACCGACAACCATCTTGGCGGGCCATGGCTCAAGGCCGGTGAATACCTGAGGCACGCCGTTGGGATCGATGATCGACTGCACGTGTGACATTATGGTGGGCGCAGGAGGCAAAACGCCGGTAATGCCACGCAAAATGAGCGAACGCTGAAGACCTGAGCCAAGATACGCAAACGGGGTCGTCAAAAACATGGCTGATATTAGCCATATAAGTATCAAGGTTGTGACACCGCTCAGGACTGCGGCCACCACCGAATCCAGAGTACGCGCGGCATGACTTAAGGGGTGGACTTTTAGCCATAAGGCCAGCCGGTCGGCTGCAAAACCGACAAACAGGCCGGTTGCCAGCACCGTGACTAAGGTTACCAAGGTACGTCCTAACCTATCGGTGGTGAAAACTACCATTAATGGCACCATGACGACGCCCAAAAACATACCTATTACGAACCCGGAATCCGAAACCAGCTGGCGCGGTAGGCCAATTCTATGGCCGCGGATAATGTTGAGGATAATTAGGGCAACAATGAGGACGTCGATGAAAGTCGCGAAGGCTAATCCGGCTGCACTGAGAGTGACGATACTAAAAAACACGAACAGCTCCATAGGTTTCTATACATAAGCATATTACCTTTGGGCTGAAAGTTCTATCTGCGGGCTTGGGCGTCAGGCAGATTCCGGCCAACCGCGTTGCCCCAATGGCGCATCTGGTCGAGGATGCCGTGGAGGCTGTGGCCGCGGGCGGTCAGAGCGTAGACGGGGTGGCCCGTACCGCAGTCGCGGGTGACGATGCCGTCCTCTTCCAGCTCTTTGAGGCGGTAGGCCAGCGTGCGGGGCGAGATGCCAGTGAGAGAGTGTTCAAGTTCGCTGAAGCGGCGCTCGCCCTCTAGGAGATCGCGCACGATTAAAATGGTCCACTTGCCGCCGAGAACTTCCATGGTTTTGGTAATACCGCAGCTGGTCTGATCTTTCATGTCCTGATTATAGCACTTTACTTAGTATAGCGCTATGCTATACTTTTTATAGTAACCAGAAAGACACAACTATGAAGATCCAAATTATTTTAGGCAGCACCCGCGCCGGCCGCGTCGGTCCCCGTATCGCCAAATGGGTGGAAACCGCCGCCAATGAGATTGATGGTTTTGAGGCTGAAATCATCGATCTGGCCTGGTGGGCCGGTGCGACTAAAGCCGCCCGCGAAGAGGTGGTGACGGTCTAGCCACCACCCTAAACGTGATGCGCCCCCGACCTAATACAAGGTCGGGGGCGTTCGTCATTATGACGAAGATCAGCGTGATGCCTGGGGTACGGCCGCTTCAAGTTCCTTGACGCTTAGAACGTCCTCGTGAAGTTCCCGGAGCCCGTTGAGGACGTAATCCAGGTAGCGGCCCATGGACGGGTGCGACAGTTCGTATAGACCCAGGGCTGTGCCATGCGTTTGCAGCTTCCGCTCCAGCAGCTTGCCATCGACCGTCAGATAGATGCTGGTCGTAACGGCCCAAGGTACGGTCGGATCAAAAGGTATGGCCCAACCGGCTATCTGACCCTTCAAGATTGGGTACGGCAGGCTGGTGCAGGACGGGTACGACGGGTACTGTGAGACATCGATCAAACCTACGGTGGGGTGCTGTGGGTCAGCCGTTGCGGACAGGGCCAAGAACCTTTCGAACGCCGCGCCGATGAGTTCTCGGGTAACCTCCTGGTGGCGATTCAGCTCGGCGGCTTCGCGTCTGGCGGTTTCCGCCCTTCGAGCTTTATTGAGCTGAGCATTGCGCAGGGCTGCCTGCAGCATGTGATCGTCGTCAGGTATCGGACTTGGTGATGGCACGGAAAGCTCCAAAGACCCGGAACAAATTGACCCCTAGAATACTAAAGCAAAATCGACGGGTTGTCAGGTTTGAGCCGTCAATCAGGGTGCTATCTTCTTGGATAAAAAACGACCGTCCGGCGCGTGAGCGGCCGGGTGGTCTGTTGGTTTGGGTCGTTGCGGTGTTCCGGGCCAACCTCGTTCTTTTGGGAGTCAACGAAGGTCTTGATGAGGTGCCGCCGGCTGTCATCGGCAATGTCGTAACTATCCAGTCGGTGTTGTATGTCGATGAGCCGGTGGTACGGGTCATTATCTCGCCCGTAGGTCGGTCGGATTAAACGTCTACGTTATAACAGCTTAATAATTAACGGTCAAGGTTTGTTGGCAAGCTCCGCGCTCTCTCGTATACTAGGCCTATGTCAAAACTCGGAACCGCAGAAATTGAACGCATCGCCAAGCTGGCACGCATTGAGTTATCGGACGCAGAAACCGCTGCCATGGCGGTCGACCTAACGGCCATCGTAGGTTTCGTCGAGCAATTGGCCAGTGTCGATATTGAAGGGGTGGCCCCGACCGACCAGGTTACTGGCCTCGTTGACGTTTGGCGCGACGACGTAGTAGTACCTAGCATGCCGCGCGAAGCGCTGCTGGCCAACGTGCCGCAGCAGCAGGACGGCTACATTGTGGTGAAGCGGGTGCAGAATGGTTGATTTGACTCGCCCAATTACCGAGCTGGCGGCCGAGGTTAAGGCCGGCACGCTGACGGCTGTGGAATTGGTCCAAGCCAGCTTAGACCGTATCAAAGCGACTGAAGATTACCATGCCATATTGGAAGTCAGCCAGCTAGCGCTGGGCCGTGCCACAGTTATCGACGCTGCTATCAAAGCCGGGCAGGAAGTGGGCGCGCTGGCCGGAATCCCCTTCATTGCCAAAGACAATTTTCTGACGCTGGGCACGCATACGACGGCTGGCAGCAATATTCTCAAACCCTTCCAGGCCCCGTATCAGAGCGTGGCCGTTGAGCGTCTAGAGGCGGCGGGGGCCGTTTTGGTGGCTAAGGCCAACCTGGACGCCTTTGCCCACGGAAGCTCTACTGAGAATTCGGACTTTGGACCGACTAGGAACCCGGTCAACCCGGAGTACGTACCCGGTGGCAGCTCCGGCGGTTCGGCCGCCAGTGTGGCCCTGGGCCAGGCCTGCTTTGCCCTTGGTACCGACACCGGCGGCTCAATCCGCCTACCGGCCAGCTACTGCGGCGTGGTCGGACTTAAGCCCACTTACGGTCTGGTACCGCGTACCGGTGTGGTGGCCATGGGCAGCTCCACCGATGTTATCGGGCCGCTGACGCGGAGCGCCCGCGATGCCGGCGTTGTCCTGGATGTCATCGCTGGCCGTGACGCTAGCGACGCCACCTCCATTGAGCGCGACCCGGAGGGCTACGCGGTTCAGGACCTGAGCCTTAAGGGTAAGAAAATCGGATTAATAAAAGAGTATATGGGCAAGGGTCTGGAGCCCGAAATCGAGGCGGCGGTCAAGGCTGCGGTCAAAGGCCTGGAAGCTGCGGGCGCCGTTGTCGAGACGGTCAGCTTGCCGGCCACCGAGCTGGCGCTGGCGGCCTATTACGTTCTGGTGCCCGCCGAAGTCTCGAGCAACCTGGCCCGCTATGACGGAGTTAGATTCGGGCACAGCTCAGCCGCGGCCCGCGACCTGGAAGAGACCTACCGCCTCAGCCGGGAGGAAGGCTTCGGGGCCGAGGCCAAACGTCGCATAATGATTGGTACCTACGTCCTCTCCAGCGGATACTACGACGCCTACTACAAGCGGGCCCAGAAGGTGCGAACCAAATTGGTAGCTGAGTTTGATGCCGCGTTTGCGCAGTATGACTTCCTGCTGGGGCCGACTGCCCCGACGGCCGCTTTCAAGCTCGGTCAGAACACTCATGACCCGTTGGCGATGTATCTCAACGACGTCATGACGGTGGCGGTCAACCTGGTCGGGTGTACGGCCATCTCGCTGCCGCTGGGCAGGAGCGCAGCTTCATTGCCGTTCGGTATCCAGCTGATTGCGCCGCAGTGCGGCGAGAGGTCGCTACTGGGAGCGGCCCAGACGCTTGAGGATCTCATCGGGGCGACAGCATGATCGGTTTCTTGATCATGGTGCTTATTGGAGGCATTCTGCTGTTTGGAGTTATCGGCAGCGGCGTAGGACATGGTCCGGCCCGCAAGTCGGGCAAGCGCGGACGCGGTCAGGCCAAGGCGGGCGGCCAGCGGGTTAACGTCGAAGATAAATGGGGGACCATTCAGGCAATTTCCGCCGGCGGGCCGGCCGGCCTCAAGAACGCCGTGTCCGAGGCCGATAAATTGTTTGATTACGCCCTCAAACAACAGGGGTACCATGGTGAGACTATGGCCGACCGCCTTAAGGCCGCCCGGTCGCACTTTACCTCACACAGCGTTTATGACGGCATCTGGCGCGCCCACAAGTTGCGCAATGCCCTGGCCCACGAGGTTGGTTTCGACCTGGTACCTAGCCAGGCCCGCGAAGCATTAGCTGATTTTGAACGAGGACTTAAAGATATGGGGGCACTATGAAAACATTCAAATCATTCATCTCTTACCGGCACAAGGGCGAAGACCCGGCTGAACTGCTCAAATTACTGACGGCCGTTCGCGACGGTCTGGGCGAAGCCGGAATCTCGGCCTACTGCACCTTCTTCGACGAAGATGCCTTCCAGGAGAAGGCCTACGGCGCGCGGGAAATTATGAACCACGCCTTCAAAAAGATCAGCACCGTGGATGTCCTGTTCGTAATCCTGACTTCCGACGAGCGGAGCGAGGGCATGCTCATGGAAATAGGCTACTGCCTGGCTAAGGGTATACCGGTGGTCGTGGCCGCCAAGGACACGGTTAAGAGCAGCACTGTCCCCGATATGGCGACGCATGTCGTAGTGTGGACGGACATTGAGGAATTGGCCCATAAGATTGGCCACCTGCCCCTCAAAGCAGAAAGTAAGCGATGAATCCTGAAATCCGCGACCAGTATGAGGTCGTCATCGGTATTGAATGCCATGTCCAATTGGCCACTAAGACCAAGCTGTTTTGTGGCTGTGATAACGATTCTCGCGAGTCTGAGCCCAACACCCATGTCTGCCAGGTGTGTCTGGGACTGCCCGGTACCCTTCCGGTACTGAACAAACGCGCCATGGAACTGGCCCTGCGCCTAGGTACCGTGCTAAACGCGACCTACCCAGAGAACTATCACACCAAATTCGACCGCAAGAATTATTTCTATCCCGACCTGCCGAAAGGCTACCAGATAACTCAGTTCGACGAGCCGATAGTCGGCCCGGGCTGGGTTGAATTCCCACTGGACGGCCGATCGGTCCGTATAGGCATCACGCGCGCCCACCTCGAGGAGGACGCCGGCAAGCTGACGCATCCGGAAGGCGCCGCCCATTCGCTGGTGGACCTGAACAGGGCCGGCACGCCGCTGCTCGAGATTGTCAGCGAGCCGGACATGCGAAGTGCCGCTGAAGCCAAGGGCTACGCACAGGAGCTCTATAACCTCGTGCGCTACGCAGGAGTTAGTGATGCCAACCTCTACTACGGCAATATGCGCTTTGACGTCAACGTCAGTGTACGGAAACGCGGTGCCACCGAACTCGGCACCCGTTCGGAAACCAAGAACCTCAACAGTTTCCGGGCCATCGAGCGGGCAGTAGAATATGAGACCCGTCGTCAAATCGTGCTCTTGGAGCACGGCGACAAGGTTAAGCAGGAAACGCGCGGCTGGAAAGATGACAAGCAGGAAACCTACAGCATGCGCAGCAAGGAAGACGCCGATGAGTACCGCTACTTCCCTGAGCCGGACTTGCCGCCATTGGTGATTACCCGGGCTATGGTGGAAGCGGAAGCGCAGCGCGCCACCCGGCTGACACCCAATCTGCTGCGGGCGGAACTGGCCGCAGCCGGGCTCCCCGCCAACGAATCTGAAGTCCTGATTGCCGATCCCATTGCGGCCTCAGTGTGGCACGACGCGCAAAAACAGACGCCCGGAAACGGCCGCTTCATTCTTAACTGGCTGATTGGTGACCGCATTAAGCTCGAGGAATCATCGGGCAAGACCCTGGGTGAGGTGAGCGAGACGTTTCACGCGGCCCAGCTCGGTGAAGTCGCCCTGATGGTCAAAGACGGAGAGCTCAGCTCAACCAACGCCAAAGCCCTGATTTCAAACATGTGGGAACATGACGGCGCTGACGCCAAGTCGCGGGCCAAAAAACTTGGGCTGCTGCAGGAATCCAATGAAGCCGAACTGGGCAAAATCGTCGACGAAGTCATCGCTTCCAACCCTCAGGTCGTGGCCGATTATCAAGGCGGCAACCAGCGCGCCTTCAGCGCCCTCGTGGGCCAGGCAATGAAGGCCACCGCCGGCAAAGGCAACCCGCCCGTAATCAACCAGCTGTTGCGCGACCGCCTCGACGCCAAAGCCTGACCACTTGGTGATTCACCGATGATTTCCCCCGCCCGATAGTATAGACTGAAGGTTAAGCATTATGGCATCCCTAAATTTAGATCCCACCCAGTACACCGATCCGATCATCAGCTTGGTCAACCAGATTCTCCCGAAGATACCGGGTTTATTATTTGCGCTGATTTTTGGCATTCTGATTATTCGGTTGCTAGTACGCCTGACACGGTTATTGCTGGCACTCACGAGCATGCAGCAGGGTCTCAAGGGTATCATCACCTCGGTCGTGGAAATTGTTTTGTGGGTGTTGCTGTCCATCTCGACGTTACAACAGTTGGGTTTCTCCGGCATGATCACCTTTTTCTCCAGTTCGGCGCTGGCAATCGGCATTCTCCTGGCAGCCGGCGGCTCGACACTTCTCGCCGATATCGTGGCCGGCGTCTTTCTGGCCCAGGATAACGACTTTGGCGTGGGCGATGAAGTGACCGCCGGAGAGAACCAGACCAGGGGTATTGTCGAAAGCATGGATGCCCGTCGGACCCGTATCCGCGACCAGGCGGGCGTGCTGCATGTTCTGCCCAATTCGGTTGTCGAGCGCAAGGAGTGGACCTTGATCCATAAGAGTGATGCCCCCAATCCCCTCATAAAAGCCGTCAAGACTGCCAGGCGGTTGAGGACCGCTTCTTTGACTAAGCGGTCCAAGTCAGCCAGGAGCGAAGTCAAGCTTCGTGACAATGACCAATGACCTTTGGTTGATTTTTGAGCTTGAAAGCTGTAATTTAGAAGAATAAACGAAAGAACAAGATGACAACCGCTGAATCAGTTCTCGTAACAATCTTGGGCGTGGCACTGTTGCTTTTGCTACTGCTTGGCATCGTCGCTGCCAGCCTGGCTGTCGGCATCCTGAAAAACGTCAAGCATATCTCGCAGAAGGCTGAGGAAACGACCACTAGCTTCGCCGATATCGCCACGATGGTCGGTAAAAAGGTGGCTCCGGTCGCCCTGACCGCCGCCATTGCCGCCGCCATGCGCCGCTATAAGAGTAAGAAATAAGGAGATTTTAGTTATGAAGAAGACTTTTTTTAAGGGTACCCTTATCGGCGTTATCGCCGGAGCCGTAGCCGGCATTCTGATGGCGCCAAAAAGCGGCAAGGAGACCCAAGCAGACATTAAGCGTAAGGTCAAAGCCACCGCTGATGACGTTCAAGCTCGCCTTACGAACATGACCGACGAAGTTTCCGGCCGCGTCGACCATCTCAAAGAAGCCGCCAAGGAGCTCAAGGGTGAGGCCCGCGTCGAGAGCCAGGAACTCATTAAGCGTGCCGAAGTCTTGAAGCAGGACCTGCGTATTTCGACTGCCAACCTGGCCAAAAACGGCGCCCGTACCAAGGACGACGCCATGAAGAACGTCAAGCATCTCCTGGCCGAAGGTACAGAGGTCATGAAAGAACTTGAGCGTGTTACCAAGCAGCTCGCCGGTTCCGCCAAGACCAAAGCAGCCTCCGATGATGCCAAGACCGGCGACACCGAGTCTGGCAAGCGTTAATGTTCGGAAACAAGCCAAAAGCCACAGCTAAGCTGGATCGTGAAACCTACGAGCAACTTGGCAAAGCCGTCGAGGCTACGCTGGTCAAAGACTATATCGAAATGCTCCATTCCACGCCCCGCCAGATTTGGAGCGCCTTCGTCCGGGGTATCTTCATGGGCCTGGGCAGCGTCATCGGCGCGACGCTGGTGGTAGCCCTTTTACTCTGGGCCCTAGCTTTCTTTGGTACCTTCCCAGTTATCGGTGAGTTCTTCCGATCGTTGGGCGATTCGCTTCAGCGCTAGTTTCCTACGATTACAACAAACGACAGCCAGTATAACCGGCTGTCGTTTGTTGCTCTGGCTCTGAATCCGGCGGCTTATCGCAGGAAGAAGTGGCCGTCAACAATTTTAGGGGTTATGAGCTCACCAGAGACGGCATCGCGTCCGCATATACGCTCAGAGAACAAGGCGCGAGTATCGGCAGAGCCGGCCTGGGCCATATTCGTTGCGTAATCACGCTGGCACAGCTGGTTGATTGTATGGGCATATACATGCATATCGGAATCTGGCGAATTGAGATAGGTAATGAACGACAGGGTGATGGCGTTGATTATCAGCGAGACTCCCAGGACCAGATACAGGGCGCGGAAGCGCCAGGGCCAGGGCAGATATTTTTTCTTGGACTTTGGCATTGATTGCTCCGTAATAAATAACTACGACAAGCATAACCCTTATACACTCAACTGGATAGCATAACCACAAGAATTATCAAGACTGTTCCTTGCCAGTTCTGAAGTCTATAATAGCTATCAAATAGGGGATCGATCGTGGCTGCATCAACTGCACCGGCAACATCCGGTGAGGCGCCGACGACTACGCCGCCGGCGCAGTTCGTCCATCTTCATAATCACTCCCACTACAGCCTGCTTGATGGGCTGCAGAAGGTTCCTGGAATGTTGGACCGCATCGAGGAACTGGGCATGACGGCCGTGGCGCTCACTGACCACGGTACGCTCAGCGGTGCCGTCGAGTTCTATAAGGATGCCACCAAGCGCGGCATCAATCCCATTATTGGCGTAGAGGCCTACGTCGCGCCACGCGGCCATTTGGATAAAGCCGGTCGGCAGGACCTTAACCCCTATCACCTAGTGCTGCTGTGCTCCACCACCGAGGGGTATCAAAATCTGATGAAGCTGGTAACAATTGCCAACCTGCAGGGGTTCTACGGCAAGCCGCGGATAGACCGCCAGCTGCTTGAGCAGTACCACGAAGGCCTCATCGCCCTGAGCGGCTGTGCCGGTGGTGAGGTGGCAGGCCATATCTTAGACGGCAACATGGCCGAAGCGGAGAATGTCGCCCGCTGGTACGAGACGACCTTCGGCAAGGGCAATTATTTTCTGGAGCTTCAGGCGCACGAACACCAGTGGGCGATGCAGAAAACCATCAACGCCGGCAAGATTGAGCTGTCCAAAGCGACGGGCATTCCGGTGGTGGTGACGGCCGACTCGCATTATTCCGAGCACAAGAACCGCGATGCCCACGAGACGCTTTTGTGCGTGCAGACCGGCAAGACCCTGGATGACCCCGCGCGCATGTCCATGGATATGGACCTCTACCTAACCAGTCCCGAAGAGATTATGGAGCGGTTTGCCCACATACCGGAGGCCTATGAGAATACCGTCAAGATAGCGGAACGCTGCAGTGTCAAACTGGAGCTCGGCGGCATCCTGATTCCGACCTTCCCCGTGCCGGAACCGGGCATTAGCGAACGCGATTACCTCCACAAGCTGTGTTGGCAGGGCCTGGCCTTCCGTTACGGCGGCATCCCTAAAGAGGACGTCGGTACTATTACCGAAGCCCGCGCCCGGGAGCTCGTCGATCCGGTCAACGTCCAGCGGCTGGATTACGAATTGGGCGTCATCGCTAAGATGGGCTACGACGGCTACTTCCTGATTGTGGCCGACTTTATAAACTGGGGCAAAAACCAGGGCATAGTTTTCGGAC
>JBBRTI010000012.1:0-20592 GCA_038244585.1 Candidatus Saccharimonadia bacterium
CACCCTGGTCGAGCAGGCTTTGGATGCGGTCTCGGTCGGTCTGCGACAGATGGTTATACCCTCCCTTAGAAGGAGTTTTTTGGGGTGTTTGCATAGCTCTCCGAGTTTAGCGGAAAGTTGCACTTCAAAACGGAATGGAGGCTCACCCGACCAGGAAGGATCGTACCTATGACTGCCCCGACTGCACCACCGCTAACCGCGACGGAGGCGCTTCAAAACGTGCTGGATCTCGAACTGCCAGTCCTCACCCTTGTTTCCAATTACTTGGAAGCCGAGGATTACAGGCTCCTTCTGGGCAGCCTAATAGAGAGAGGCAAGGCTTCCGGGTTCAATGTTGTCCGTACGGACGACGCCATATCCGACGAGCTCGCCCAACTCTGCCAACTGGCTTCCTGCTACCGTTTCGTGGCCAACAAGGTGCTGCGCCGGCGTATTGGCTACCTTGACCCGCCCGGTATGGCCATGCGCTACACTCTCAAAATTCTGATTGACGGTCTAGGCGCGGCCGCCAACGGTCTGCATGGGAGCGCTGACACGCAGAACCTCATCGAAGCCAAGGAAGCCCTCTTCAATACCGCCTGGAAGGCACTAGGTCAACGGCTCGTCGAGGAACACTTTCTACGCAACATTCCTGAAGGCGACGAGTTGTCTTAGCTCAATCTGCCCCGCCATCGCGCAAGCCAGCCTTGTGTGATGGCGGGAGCTTTTCATATACGGTTTGTATTCACAAGGCGGTTATGCTCAAATAGGAACAACACCTACCTAACCGACTGTTGCTTACTATGCTCACACGTCTGATACATCGTCTGTTGCGCCGACGTCATTTTTGGCGCCAGGCCGATTTCAGTGAAATCGCCGAACTATACGCCACGCGGATGCTACGCTCGATGGCGGTGGGAATGATTTCTGTGTTCGTCGCCATCTACCTCCTACGTTCTGGTTATAGTGTTGCGTTCATCCTGGCTTATTTCTGCGCTTATTATCTGCTACGCGGCGTCTTCGTTTGGCCGTCGGCCCACGTCGTAGCACGCATCGGTCCCAAGCACAGCACGCTCATGAGCAACCTGATCTACATACCGTCTCTTCTGGCCTTGGCCGTCCTGCCTGAGCTAGGAATAACCGCCTTGGTTATCGCCGGGTTCTTCCAGGCTTTCTCCGTTTCTCTCTACGATATCAGCTCCAACGTCAACTTCTCCAAGGTCAAAGTTCTCGACCATGAAGGCAAGGAGCTGGGCTTCCTCTATACCATGACAAAAGTTGGAACCACGCTTAGTCCCCTGCTGGGCGGCGTCGCGGCCACTCTTTTCGGACCGCAATTTACGATCATGCTCGCCGCATCAATCTTCATTGTGGCGGCGGCTCCCCTATTCTTTTCGCCCGAACCGGTACCGACTCACCAAGTGCTTAAGCTCAAAGGCCTCAAATTGCAGCACATCGGGCGCAACCTCGTATCCCAAGCCGGCGCCGGCGTGGATTTTGGCGCCTCAGGTCCGCTTTGGTCGCTGTTCATCGCAATAATCGTCCTGTCGGGATCCGGCCAGGCAATTTATGCCCAGGTCGGAGCGTTGTCATCAATTACGCTTATCAGCGCTATAATTGCGGCTCGCATCTTCGGCCTGCTTATCGACAAGCGCCGTGGTGGCGAGCTGCTCAGCCTCAGCGTCATGCTTAATAGCTGTCTTCACTTGCTGCGCCCGTTTACAACCAGCGTTACTGGTGTCGCATCGTTGAATGTTGCCAACGAAGTCGCTACCACTGGTTACTCCATGCCTTTTATCAAAGGCATGTGTGATACCGCTGACAGCATCCATGGTTACCGAATCACCTATTTAAGTCTGATGTCGGCCACCCTGGCGCTCGGAGCTTCTCTGTTGGCTGGTCTGGCGGCCTTGCTGGTCTACCTGGCGGGCGATGTTACCGGACTGAAGCTGGCTTATTTGGTCGCAGCCGTCCTGACCTTGCCGATAGCCTGGCACGGCTTTTCCGTCTACGCGCGTGGACGAAAAACGGCTTAAACCGTAACTGCAGCCGACAACGTCACGCGCTCGCCGGCCAGGTTTTTCACGAAATACGAGTCATGGGAAATAAACAAAATGGCACCGCTAAAGGCATCTAGAGCCTTCTCCAGCTCCTCGATACTCGGCAGGTCAAGGTGGTTGGTAGGCTCGTCGAGGATAAGCAAATTAGGGTTGTGGCACAGCATGGCAATGAGTTGGAAGCGGGCCTTCTGACCTCCGGAAAGGTGCTTGATCGGCAGTTTGCCGTCGGCGTTGGGATCAAATAAATAATCGCTCATCAACTGGCGGACGCGCTGGTCGTTGACCGTCACACTATGCTCGTGGTGGATCAGCGTAATCGCCTCGGCCAATGGCATGTCCAGAAACCGTTCATCAATTTCCTGCTCATAAATGCCTATGCGCAACTTGGCGTCGCACTCGATAGCGCCGGAATATATGGTAGCAGATCCGGATTTTTCATCGGCCGCTGCTTGAATGGCTTTGACTAGGGTAGACTTACCGGCGCCGTTGCGGCCATGGAGCTCGTAGCGTTCGCCGATGCTGACGTTGAAATCCAGCCCGCTAAACAGCGGAGCGCCATAACCCAGCGACAGGCCGTTGATCCCGACCAGTTGGCGCTGCGAGGACTCGGCCTTGCCATGCACGTTCATGCGAATATTGCGGGCCTTGTACTTGTCGTATTTCTCGACGGCTTTGCCCTTCATGTCGTTCATGCTTTCCTGGTCGATCCAGAAGGTTGGCTTCTTGGTGCGGGCGGCCAGAGCGTCATGCTGGCGCTGGAACCTATCCTGCATGATGCGAAATTTGGAGTCTGACGCCCCGGCGCTCTTAGCTTTGGCCGACTGCACCTGCTTCTTGAGGTTGTCCAGCGTCCGCAGCGCCGTCTCATATTGCTCAACGCCAGATTGCGTCGTTTGACTGTTCTGCTTGAGGTAAGCGTTGTAATTACCGTTAAAAGTTACCGCCTCGTGATCTTTAATCTCGATGATACGGTCGACTTCAGCTAGAACGTCACGGTCGTGGGTAATGACCACGACGGCCTGTTTGGCGGCCTGAAGCCACTCGATGAAGGCTTGTTTGGCGACATAGTCCATGTGGTTGGTCGGTTCGTCAATCAGTGCTAGGTCGGCATCCGACAGAGTAACCTTAGTGAGTTCCACAAAGCGCTTCTGGCCGCCGGACAGCTTCTCCAGCGGTCCGTCCCAGTGCACGGGGGTCAGCCCGAAGGCGTCGAGCTCTTGCTTGGCACGGTCCTCAATATCGTAGTACCCCAGCTCACCAAACCGCGTCAGTGCATCGGTGTACAACTCGATCATTGCCATGTCGTCGCCCATCGTAATAGGATAAGTCATGATAATGTGATGCAGTCGGGCGTACTCAGGTAGATTTCCCAGAATGTATTCGAGCACGCCAACGTCGCCCAGACCATGATGTTCCTGGCTAGTAGAAGCCGTTATCAGGCCGCGTCGCTTATCGATTTGGCCGGTAAACTCGGTATCGGTACCTGACATAATACCAAGCAACGTGGTCTTACCGATGCCGTTACGGCCGATAAGCCCAATGTGCTCGCCGGGCTGGATCATGACATCCAGGCCGTCGTAGAGGCGCTTGATACCCATCGATTTGCCGATGGATTGGAGATTAATTAGCATGATAAATCTTTCTTGAGAGTGGGCGACCAGAAGCCGCGTCGGTTACAATAATGCGTCGGGCTGGCGGAGCTTAGATTAAATACGGAAATGCCGGGGCGCGACGAGTAACCATAATAAAGCTATTATACCATGAAGCGAGGTTTATTCGTAGACGAGCTCGGCGAAGAAGTGCTCCGTAGAATTGTCTTTGAGCAGTTGCAGTAGGTCGACGACGCTTGGCAGGAATGTCGCATCGACATCTGACAGCGTGCCCCAGAAGGCCTTGCCGCTGGTTGAGTCGGGCAGCAGTTCGCCGACCGGGTTCTCGCCGTAGAACAGGTGGAACATGATTTGGCTCACTGGTTCGGCATCCTGGTAGATCGTGATGTATCCGTCACCTTTGTGCTCAAGTTCCGCAGCAAAGCCGGTCTTTTCGAACAGCTCACGTACGGCGGCGCCGGCGATGGTTTCGCCCAGGTGGATCTTACCGTAGGGAAAACCGGCCATTCCTAACAACGGCTGACGCCTCCGGCGGTAAAACAGGTACTGCCCCGCCTCGTTCCGACAGACAACCAGAGTGACTATCTTAGGCTGGGCACGCGGAGTAAAGGTTTCCAGGCTCATCCCGCCGACCAGACGCTTCCCCTCGGCGGTGAGTTCGTAGAGGCCGTCGGCGCGCTTGACGACCAGCCCGCGGCTCGTCAGCTGCCGTAGGTGGTACATAAAAAGATTACCCTCGACCTCATCCGGCTTGAGGTCGGCGTAGCGCTGATCCTCGTGGGCGATCAGGCGGTTCAGGATGTGCTGCTGCAAACGATGCATTAGGTAACTCTTTTTGACTCAATTATTATCGACTTTTTCCTATTTTGAGTCAAGGTTATGGTGAGGGTGTCCTCGGGAAGTACGTTGAAAAGGAGAAATCATGTCATACATGGGAGAAAGTCGGGCTTACCGGCTCGCCAAGGAGAAAGTCGATAAGTGGCATAACGATCACGCTGCCGAACTGCGCCAGCTCAGCTACCAGGAAATGAAACAGCGAGTCAAGGAAGCAGAGGCGCTTATGGCGGCCGAAGCGGAAGCTGAAATAGCTGCCGCGGAGGACGCCGAATCCAGGCGTCTAACCGCTATCATCGGTTCAAGCCCCCTGGCGGCTCACATTCGGGCTTATTACGTCGAACACGAGCAGCAAACGGCCATGACCGCCGAGCGCGACGAGCGTATCGCCGCTATCAAGCAGGAGTACGACGAGCGAACGACTCGCCCCGAAGACCACATTGACGCCTACAACAAGGCTCGGCTGACACTGCTGAAGGAGAAGATCGCCGCAGCCGGATTTACCATGTGTTCCGGCTGTCACACGGCAAAACCGGACGTCCTGTTGGCGTATATCGATGGCACAGGTATCGGCTCAGTTTCGGACTGTATGAGCACGCGGGAATGGTTCGAACCGATCTCAGACCTGCGTAGCCTCTGCCAAGGCTGTCGCACCAAAATGAATGAGGCACCCCGACCCGCCTACGCCGAGGGAACGGGAACTACCTACCAGGTTGTCCACGCGACCGAAGACCGGAGCGACGGCACCTTTGCGCTGTTTGACGGCAAATGGGTTAAATGCGCTTCCGACTGGACGTGGCAGGCGGCTGAACCCGTCTGGAGCCTTGTGCCGTCAACCGCCCGATCAATCAACGTATTGAATCACGCGGATTCCATCGGCCATAAGCTAGCCGAAGAGTGGGAGCTGCCTCCCCGGATCCGTAATATGTACCCGGGAGGCCTGCAAATCCACTGCCCGGACATTAGCGACTACCTGCCGCTAACCGACTTCTAACCACCCTACCGCGGCCGGATAATAATCCGGCCGCGTTTCATTTCCAAAAACCGCCCTATTTCAGGCGGTTTTTTTTGGTAATAAGCTTGGGGCTGATTAGTAGCGGGCGAAGTGGGCGAAGGCCTTGTTGGCCTCTGCCATACGGTGGGTATCTTCGCGCTTCTTGACCGCATCGCCGGTGCCGTTGTAGGCATTCATCAGCTCGTCGGCTAGGCGCTCGTCAAAACCCTTGCCGCTCTTCTTGTTGGCGGCTTCAAGCAGCCAGGTCATGGCCAGGTGGATCTTACGGTCGCCGCGGACTTCCATTGGGACCTGATAAGTGGCTCCACCGATACGCTTGGCCTTGACCTGTACGGCCGGGGCGACGTTCTTAATGGCATTCTCGATGATTTCAACGGCCGGAGTCTTGGCCTTGGCTTCAGCGATTTCCAGAGCGGAGTACAGCAGTTTTTCGGCCAACCGCTTCTTGCCGTCGCGCATGATCTTGTTAGTCATTTTGGTAACCAATACGTTCTGGTACTTCAGATCGGCTTCGACGGGTCGCTTGAGGGATTTGGTAGTTTTGCGTGGCATGTTTTCTCTCCTTCGAGATACTCCCCCGGCACGTGGCCGGCGGGTAATGCGTTATTTAGTTCTAATTATTAGGCTTTGGGCTTCTTGGCACCGTATTTGGAACGGCCCTGTGCGCGCTTGGCGACACCGGCGGTGTCCAACGCTCCACGGACAATATGGTAACGAACACCTGGAAGGTCCTTAACGCGTCCGCCACGGATCAGAACCACGGAGTGTTCCTGTAGATTGTGGCCGACGCCCGGGATGTAAGCAGTTACTTCCATACCGTTAGTCAGACGCACGCGGGCAATCTTACGGAGAGCCGAGTTAGGCTTCTTCGGGGTGGTGGTTGAAACCTTAACGCAGACGCCGCGCATGAACGGTGAGTTCATAGCGTACGAAACACCCTTAAGGGAGTTGCGGGTAATGTTCAACGCAGGGGTGTTCGACTTTTTCTTGGGGTCGACACGGGGCTTGCGAAGTAATTGGTTGATAGTTGGCATGGATGTCTTTCGTTATTCTAGCGTTTCTAGACCGTCTCCCGGAGCGCAAAGTGTCTGCGCTCCGGTCAGACGATCAGGGATCGCCTGGTTCAGCCTTGAATTCTACGCTGCTATGACCTTTTCGTCAACGGCCTTAGCCTTAGACGGATCGGTTTTTCGAGCAGCTTCGATTTCTTTGGTCTGACCGCCTTCGACGCTGAAGCCGGTACCAACCGGGATCAGGCGACCGATGATCACGTTTTCCTTGAGGCCGCGGAGCTTGTCGGTCTTGCCGCGGATGGCTGCCGCAATCAAGACGCGCGTAGTGTCCTGGAAGCTGGCGGCGGACAGGAACGAATCAGCCGAGAGCGAAATCTTAGTAACGGGCAGCAAGAGCTGAGTGAACGTCGAACCGGTCTTCTTGGCGGCCTCGAGGCGGGCGTTGTCGTCGATAACCGACTGACGCGGCACGATCTCACCGGTGACGAAGAGCGAATCGTTGGGCTCCTCGACCTGGACCCGGCTGAACATCTGGCGAATGATCACCTCGATGTGCTTGTCGGAGACGATCTGCCCCTGTGAGGCATAGATGGTCTGGACTTCAGCGATGATGTAGCGCTCGACGGCACGGTCTCCGCGCAGAAGCAGCATGTCTTGCAGGTTGATTGAACCCTCGGTCAGGCGCTGGCCGACGGTGACGAGGTCACCGGACTGCACTTCGACGTTCTGGTAGGCCGGAATGACATATTCGCGTTCGGCTCCGCCGGTGTGGGAGATCTCAATGTTCTCCTTGTTCACCTTGACGGTACCTTCCACCTTGGCCTTGATGATCTTCTTGCCGTTTTCATCAGCAGCCAGGATGTCGCCAGGAATGACCTTGTCGCCGGTCTTGACGGCGGCCTTGCGGGTTCCGAGCTCGTGAGCCGTAATCTTGAGGTTAGCCGGGTTAACGCGGATGGTGGTCTTGCCGGAGGACTGCTTGATGGTTACGACACCATCGAGCTCGGCCAGAACAGCCTGTCCCTTAGGACTGCGGGCTTCGAAGATTTCCTCGACACGGGGAAGACCGGCCGTGATGTCTTCACCGGCCACACCACCCTTGTGGAAGGTCTTCATGGTCAGCTGAGTTCCAGGCTCACCGATACTTTGCGCTGCAATGACGCCGACCGGCTCGCCGAGACCGACGATTTGGCCGCGGGCCAGGTCTAAACCGTAGCAGAGGCGGCAGATGCCCCATGAAGTCTTACAGCTGAGGACTGTGCGCAGCTTGACGACGTCGATGTCGGAAGCTTCGATGGTCTTGGCTACATCATCGCTGATGAGCACACCCTTTTTAGCTAGGACTTTGTCGGCCAGCTTGATATCGGCGGCAGGGACACGTCCGGCCAGTCGGAAGGCGAAGTTTTCGCCGATGGCCGTCGTCTCATTGCGAGAGATAATCGAACCTTCCTTATCACCACAGTCATTCTCGTTGATGATGATGTCCTGGGCGACGTCGACGAGACGGCGGGTCAGGTAACCAGACTCGGCGGTTTTAAGTGCCGTGTCGGTCAGTCCCTTGCGGGCACCGTGGGTAGAGTTGAAGTACTCAAGGACGGAGAAACCTTCCTTGTAGTTGCTCTTGATCGGGAGTTCGATGGTGCGACCCGCAGGGTCCTGCACCATTCCGAGCATGCCGGCGATCTGGTTGGCGACCGAGAGGTCACCTTCGGCGCCGCTCTCGATGAAGAGGGCGGTCGAGGTTTTGCCTTCGCGCAGCTTCTCAGCCACGGCGGCGGTAATCTGTTCGTTGACCTTCTTCCAGGTGTCGACGGTGCGCTGGTAGCGCTCCTCGTCGGTTACTAGACCTTCAAGGTACTGGCTGGCGATGCTGGCCGCTTTCTTCTCGCCTTCTTCAATCATCTTGTTCTTGGATTCAGGAATGATGTAGTCATCCAGGCCGACCGAAATGGCCGACTTGGTGGCGTACTTGAAGCCGTAGTCCTTGACCGAGTCGATGACTTCGGCTGTCTTCTCGCCGCCGAAGCGAACAAAGACGGCAGCCATCATGCGCTGGAGAGCCTTCTTGGTCATGGTCTCGTTCAGGAAGCCGAAGTCTTCCGGCAGAATCTCGTTAAAGAGAATCCGGCCAACAGTGGTTTCGGTCAGCTTACCTTCAATAGGGACGCGAATCAGAGTCTGTAGTTTAATATTATCGGTCTCGTAGGCAAAGATTGCCTCGTTGACGTCAGCATAGGCTTTACCAGCCTTAGTTTCGGCAAACTTGAGGTAAGTCAGGTAGTAGCAGCCTAGGACCATGTCCTTGGACGCGTCGACCACGACCTCGCCGTCGGCCGGCTTGAGGAGGTTCTTGGTGCTCAACATGATCTCGCGGGCTTCACGCTGGGCGGCGGCGCTCAACGGAACGTGGACGGCCATCTGGTCACCGTCGAAGTCGGCGTTGAAAGCACGACAAACGAGCGGGTGCAGCTGGATGGCCTTGCCTTCGATCAGTTTCGGCTGGAAGGCCTGAATACCAAGGCGGTGAAGCGTCGGGGCGCGGTTAAGGAGCACATACTTGTCGGAGATGATCTCCTCCAGGGTGTCCCAAACGACGGTCGTGGCGCGCTCAATCATGCGGGAAGCGGACTTCACGTTGTGAGCCTCGCCCTGCTCGATGAGTGAACCAATGACGAACGGCTTGAACAGTTCCAGAGCCATCATCTTTGGCAGACCGCACTGGTACAGGCGCA
The DNA here is from genome assembly GCA_038244585.1 of Candidatus Saccharimonadia bacterium. GTDB lineage: Bacteria > Patescibacteriota > Saccharimonadia > UBA4664 > UBA4664 > UBA4664. The sequence goes on from JBBRTI010000012.1 coordinate 9,244, forward strand.
GGGCCGGGCCGGAGACGATGACCGAACGGCCGGAGTAGTCGACGCGCTTGCCGAGGAGGTTCTGGCGGAAGCGTCCCTGCTTGCCTTTGAGCATGTCAGAGAGCGACTTGAGCTTGCGGCGCGTGCCGGTGCTGGAGACGGCGCGCTCGCGACGGGCGTTGTTGTCGATCAGGGCGTCGACGGCTTCTTGGAGCATGCGCTTCTCGTTACGGCGGATAACCTCAGGGGCGTCCAGCTCGATGAGGCGCTTCAGACGGTTGTTGCGGTTAATAACACGGCGGTAGAGGTCGTTGAGGTCGGAGGCGGCAAAGCGTCCGCCGGCCAGCTCTACCATAGGGCGCAGGTCTGGCGGAATGACGGGCAGTTCGGTCGTGACCATCCACTCCGGACGGAGCTGGGCAACGTGCATACCTTCGACCATCTTAAGACGCTTGAGCGCCTTCTTTCGCTTCTGTCCCTGAGAATTGTTAGACTCATTAGTCAGGTCTTCGATGAGCTTGTCCATGTCGATTTCGACCAGAAGCTTGCGGATGGCTTCAGCACCGATTTCGGCTCGGAAGACTTCTCCGTACTTCAGGTTGAGATCGCGGTATTTAGCTTCTGGAAGCAGTGTCAGGCGGGCCAGGGCTTCGAGCTCGGTCTTAGCGTTGGCACGTGAAGCATCGAGCTCTTCGAGCTCTTTGGTCTGAGCCTCGGCCAGGGCGCGGACATCGGCTTCGGGCTCGCCGGCACGGGTGTCATAAGTCTTAACGATTTCGTTACGGCGGCTGTTGAACTCACCCTCGAGGTCGGTCAGGGCGCGCTGGCGCTTAACGTCGTCGACGCTCGTGACGATGTAGTTGGCGAAGTAAACGACGCGCTCAAGGTCACGGATACTCATGTTGAGGATCAGCCCGATGGAGCTCGGCGTACCGCGCAGGAACCAAATGTGGGTGACTGGAACGGCTAGGCTGATGTGGCCCATGCGCTCACGACGGACGATTGAACGGGTAACGCGGACACCGCACTTGTCACAGACTACGTCTTTATAACGAATGCGCTTGTACTTACCGCAATAGCATTCCCAGTCCTTAGTCGGTCCGAAGATCTTCTCACAGAAGAGTCCGTCCTTCTCAGGTTTTTGGGTACGGTAGTTAATGGTTTCCGGCTTGGTAACCTCACCGTGCGACCACTGAAGGATCAGCTCGGGAGAAGCCAGGGACAGCTTGACGCCGTCGAAATCTGTTGCTGTTTGATTCTCTGATTGTAAATCCATTATCTAACCCTTCAACTCTTCTTTATCGGCACTTGCCAGTTCGGCTTCGTCCGTGTCCTCATCCTTGGGGGCACCGTCGAGGGCTTCGAATTCGTCCTCGCCGCCGGCGGCTAGGTCAACCAGCGGCATGTCGGCGACGACAACTTCACCTTCCAGCATCTTCTCGGTTCCAAGATCAGTAATCTCATCGTCGAGACGCTCGGAAATGACGCTTTCCGCGTCGATGAGCTCTTCTTGCTCACCGGTACCGTCGCGGGTAAGCTCAACGCTGAGTCCCAACGACTGGAGTTCTTTGACGAGAACGTTGAAGCTCTCAGGAATGCGCGGACCACGGATCTCTTCGCTCTTGATGATGGCTTCATAAGCCTTGGAGCGGCCGACGACGTCGTCGGACTTGATGGTCAGGATTTCCTGGAGGGTATTGGCAGCGCCGTAAGCTTCCAGGGCCCAGACTTCCATTTCTCCGAAGCGCTGTCCGCCCATCTGTGCCTTACCACCGAGCGGCTGCTGGGTGACCATAGCGTATGGACCGGTACTGCGGGCGTGGATCTTGTCGTCGACCATGTGGTGGAGCTTTAGCATGTACTTGAGGCCGACCGTGGTGCGTTCACCGAACGGTTCACCGGTCTGTCCGTCGAAGAGCTGGACTTTGCCGTCTTCCGGCAAGCCTGCCTTCTTGAGCTCGCCCCTGATCTGCTCGGCGGTGACGCCGTCGAAGACCGGGGAGGCTACGGTGTAGCCGAGTGTTGCGGCGGCCCAACCTAGGTGGGTCTCAAAGATCTGGCCCAGGTTCATACGCTTGCCCACTCCCAGCGGGTTCAGGACCATGTCGGCCGAACGGCCGTCTTCCAGGTAAGGCATGTCCTCTACGGGCAGAATACGGGCGATGACGCCCTTGTTGCCGTGTCGGCCGGCCATCTTGTCGCCGACGGAAATCTTACGCATCTGGGCGACCGAAATGTGATACTGCTCGATAACGCCGGCCTGGAGTTCGTCGCCGTTTTCGCGGCTGAACAACTTGAGGCCAACGACCTTACCGCGCTCGCCGTTGGGCAGTGTCAGAGACGAGTCTTTGACGTCGCGGGCCTTCTCACCAAAGATCGCGCGCAATAGCTTCTCTTCGGAGCTGAGTTCCTGCTCGCCCTTGGGGGTAATTTTACCGACTAGGATGTCACCGGCGGTGACTTCGGCGCCGATACGGACGATGCCGCGCTCGTCGAGGTCCTTGAGGCGGTCCTCACTGACGTTCGGAATGTCGCGGGTAACCATCTCCGGTCCGAGCTTGGTGTCGCGGACGTCGACGGTGTGGGTTTCAATGTGAATGGAGGTGTAGCGGTCATCTTGAACTAGGCGCTGTGAGAGGACGATGGCGTCTTCGAAGTTGTAGCCGTGCCAGTTCATGAAGGCGACGAGGATGTTCTGGCCTAGGGCCAGTTCGCCGTTCTGCGTACTCATGCCGTCGACGAGGACATCGCCTTTCTTGACCGCTTCGCCGGCCTTGACCATAGCCTTCTGGTGGATGCTGGTTCCGACGTTGGAGCGGGAGAAGTTGAGCAACTCGTAGGTCTTCTCTTCGCCGTTCTTATATTCGATGGTAATGGCCTGAGCGGAAGCGTGCTTGACGATACCGTCCTGAGCCGCCAGAACCACCTGGGCCGAGTCGCGGGCGACGATAGCTTCCATGCCGGTTCCGACGATCGGAGCCTGTGGCTTAATCAGCGCGACGGCCTGCTTCTGCATGTTCGCGCCCATGAGCGCGCGCTTGGCGTTGTCGTGTTCGACGAACGGAATCAACGCAGCCGAGACCGAGACGATCTGGCGGCTGGAGACGTCCATGAAGTTAACCTGTGACGAATCGACTTCCTCAGCTTCTCCGGTAATACGTGCAGGAATGCGCGCGTCAACGAAGTAGCCTTTCTCGTCGAGTTCGACGCCGGCCTCGGTAATGAACTGGCCTTCCTCGTCGGCGGCGTCCAAGTAGCGGACTTCGTCGGTGACGCGGGCTCGGCCCTTGGAGTCTTTTTCAACCACGCGGTAAGGCGTCTCGATGAAACCGTACTCATTGACGGCGGCGTAGCTAGACAGGTTGGAGACGAGGCCGATGTTCGGGCCTTCCGGTGTCTCAATCGGGCAGAGACGGCCGTAGTGGGTCTTGTGCACGTCGCGGACTTCGAAGCCGGCACGCTCACGGCTGAGGCCACCCGGGCCCATGGCGTTGAGGCGGCGCTTGTGAACGGTTTCGGCGAGCGGGTTGACCTGGTCCATGAACTGCGACAGCTGAGAGCTGGCGAAGAACTCACGGACGCTGGCGACAATCGGACGGACGTTGACCAGTTGGCCTGGAGTAACTGTTTCGGTGTCGTAAACCGACATGCGGTCCTTGACGATACGCTCCATACGGGCCAGACCGATACGGAACTTGGCCTGAATTAGCTCACCGACCATCTTAAGACGGCGGTTAGCCAGGTTATCGATGTCGTCGGCGGTTCCGATTCCGTTCTGCAGGTTGATGATCTCGGCCACGATGGCGACGATGTCTTCACGGCGCAGAACACGGTTCTCAACGGTATTGGAAACGTCGAGGTTAAGGCGCTTGTTCAGCTTGTAACGGCCGACCTTAGAGAAGTCGTAACGCTTGAAGTCGAAGAACATGCCTTCGATAAGACTGCGCGAGTTCTCGGCGGTCGCCATGTCGCCGGGACGGATACGGCGATAAACTTCCATCAGGGCCTCGGCCACGGTAGTGGAAGCATCCTTCTCGAGGGTTTCCTCGATGTATTTGGTATCGCCGGTGTCGACGTCCTTGAAGAGGTCTTTGATCTCTTCGTCAGTGCCGAAGCCGAAGGCACGCAGCAGGGTTGTGACCGGCAGCTTACGCTTGCGGTCGATCTTAACCGAGATAACGCCGGCCGCGCTCGTGTCGAGCTCAAGCCAGGCCCCACGGCTCGGAATGACCTTGGCGCCGAAGAGGTCGCCGTTGGTCGCACGGTCGCTGGTAAAGAAGACGCCGGGTGAACGAACAAGTTGACTCACCACGACGCGCTCGGCACCGTTAATAATAAATGTACCGCGGTCGGTCATCAGCGGGTAGTCGCCCAGGAAGATTTCCTGCTCGCGGACTTCGCCGGTCTCTTTGTTGACGAGCTCAGCCCTGGCCTTCAACGGCACTTCGAAGCTTGAGTTCTTGATCTTGGCGGTCTTTTCGTCATATTTGGGCTCTTCGAAATGGAAATCGCGTAGATACAACGCAAGACTCTTGCCGGTGAAATCCTCGATAGGATTGATTTCGGCGAAGAGTTCGTTGAGACCTTCGGTGATGAACCATTCAAAGCTTTTCAGCTGGATGTCGATAAGATTCGGGAGCGGTAGGACGTCTTTCGTCTTAGAAAATGTCTTTCGTGTGCGCGCGCCGGGCTGAGCCAAGGCTGCCTCCTTGTCTTAAATAATGTCTTGCAGGGACATGGATTTTGAGTTGTTCCGAAGCCAAAAGGTCGAAACGAGGATGATTTTATGCCGGACCGACAGCTGCCGGAACGAGGGTGTTGGCGAGGCTTTTCTAAACACAAAAACTAGTGGCACAAGTGCCCTAGATGGCGATTTAAGCATCCTCTTGCTATCTATAATCACGCATCCACCGGTTTATGTCAACACTGTTTAACGGGTTTGGAGCTGTCCACGAGAGCGCAGCACGAAATACTGCGCGATAGCGAAGCCCAGCAGCCCAAAACCGAGCACGGACACAACTTTGGTGACGCTGGTCAGGTCGGCCAGAATACCAGCGAAGAATATCGGCAGGGTGGCAGCGATGTTGACCATCATATTGAGGGCGCCGAACACCTTACCTCGCGTCTCATCGGTGGTGTTTTCCTGCAGTAACGTCTGAGCCGCCGACGACACGACCGCGTTCATAAACCCAAGCAGCAATAGAATCGAAGCCACGTACCAGCCGATCTGTGACAGTGTCGCCGTTTGGCCGTAGATACTACGATGAAGGAGTCCGGACAGACCGAGCAGCATCAACGACGTAGCGGCAATGATCAGGCTCACGCTGATAAGTCCGACCTTGGGATAGCGCGCTGCCAGCTTCCCAACGGCGACGACGCCTAGCACCATGCCGATACCGGCCGGAATAATCAGGACATGCGAAGCGTCTTTGATGGGCGTCCGCAGCACAGCCAGACTCAATGCCGGTGCCAAAGCCAGGACAACACCTACGATCGCCTGGGTTACTGTCAGCTGCAGAATAGGAAAGGACAGTTTGTGATTAGCGCGAATGATATGCCAGTTGGCAACTACCTCTCGGCGGGTTGATTTGACGATACTCCAGAACTTGACAGCCTTATGATGCCCGGCTTTCATCGACGGCAAGGCCGCGACCAACAGCGTGGCAATCAGAAACATGAGTGACGTCACTAAATACGGCCCATTATTGCCAAAGGCGGAAATCACAGGCGCTGAGCCCGCATAGCCGACCATGAAGGAGGCGTACATCGTAAAAATAAACAGGGAGTTGGCACGCAACAGGTTCCGCTTCCCCACCAGTACCGGAATGCTGGCCGCTTCGGCTGGCGCAAAGAACTGTGTCGTGGCCGAAATCATGAAGGTAAGCAATAGCACCAGAGCTAAGTTGTGTTCTATGAACAGATACCCCAGCACCAGCAGTGCGCGCGTTAGGTTGGCGATGACCAGCACGTATTTGCGGTTCCAGTGGTCAACATATACCCCGGCTGCCGCGGCAAAAAGAATGGACGGTATGCCGAACGACAGAATTACCAGCGCCACTGAAACGTTGGCCAAGTTTGTACCCTGTGCCAGGTCAAAAACGCGAATGATCAACGCGAAGTTCAGCAGGTTCTGCGCGATTTGCGACAGTGCCTGGGCGGCCCACAACCGGCTGAAGTTACCGTTTTTGACGAGCAGCGCGCTCTCGCCGCCCGGTCTGAGCCGTTGTGAGGGCCACCAGTTCCTTCCCATTCTAGCCTTTGATAACGCTGTCAATCAGACCGTAGTCCGAGGCCTCGGCGGCGCTCATCCAGTAATCCCGGTCAATGTCTTTGTGCATCTGCTGCGTCGTCTTGCCGGTACGTTCGGCGAGGATAGCTTCAATAATTTCGCGTGCCTTAAGCACTTCGCGAGCGGTGATTTCGATATCCGAGGGCGTACCTTCGAATCCGGCCGAGCCCTGATGGATCATGATGCGTGCGTGCGGCAGACTGTAGCGTTTGCCTTTAGTACCGGCCGACAGTAGAACGGCACCCATGCTGGCGGCGTGACCGACACAAATCGTCGAAACGTCCGCCTTGATGAGGTTCATGGTATCAAGGATAGCCAGACCCGCGTACACGCTGCCGCCAGGCGAGTTAATATAGAGCTTAATATCGGCCTTGGGGTCTTCGCTCTCCAGAAACAGGAGTTGTGCCACCACTAGATTAGCAACGGTGTCATCGATGCCCGTACCGAGAAAAATTATCCGCTCTTTGAGCAGACGGGAATAGATATCATAGGCACGCTCACCGCCGGCGGTCTTTTCGATAACGGTCGGCACCAAAATTGAATTCTGAGGATTAGTCATTGTCTTCCCTTTTATTACACGAGACCGGGTACTGCCGCAATGTCTCTCTGAATTAATATTAGCACTCCCAATATGCGAGTGCTAGGGGGCGTGCCGATGACGCTAAAAGCTACTTACTCTCGGCGTAACCGACGAGCTTGGCAATGACACGGCTGGCCATCAGGTGGTTGTAAACTTCCTCTCGGGTGCGGGGGTTGTCCAGCTCGGCTTGGGTGGCTTCGTCGTTGTACTGACCCTTGAGGCGACCTATTTCGGCGTCCAGGTCCTCCGCGCTTAGGCTGATGCCTTCAGCGGCTGCGACGTCGGTCAGAATCATGGCCAAACCGACGCGCTTCTCGGCTTCAGGTCGCATTTCGCCTTCCATCTGCTCCGGCGTTTTGCCGGAGAGTTCAAGATACTTGTCATAGTTAAGCCCGCTGTAGGCAAGATTTTGATCTAGCTCAGATCGTAGGCGTTCCAGCTGTTGCTTAACGAGCGACTCGGGAGCTTTAAAATCACTCTCTTTGAGCAGTTTGTCGAGGACGTCCTGCTCGTATTGGCGCGAGACGGTCTCAGCCTTCTGAGTGGTCTGTTGCTCGGCCAAATCAGCCCGTAGCTCCGCCATATTCTTGAACGGACCGACTTTGCCGGCAAAGTCGTCATCGGTATCCGGCAGGATAAGTTCGGTAATCTTGTTCATTTTAACCTTGAATGTAACAACCTGATCGGCCAGAGTATCCTCGTGATATTCCTTCGGGAAGCGGATATCGAAACTCTTCTCCTCTCCTGTAGTCAGGCCGGTCAGCTCATCTTCGAAACCCGGGATGAATTGTCCGGAATCCAGCTTGAGTGTCTGACCTTTGGCGCTGGCGCCCCGAACCGGCTCGCCGGCCTTGGTACCTTCGAAATCAAAATTGACTTCATCACTCTTCTCGGCCGGGCGCTCCACTTCCAAACGCGTTGCCTCACGGCGGCGCAGGTCTTCGATGGCAGAATCGACCTCAGCCGGATCAACTGTGATGCTCGGACGACTCAAGCGGAAGGCTTTGTAATCAGGCAGCTTGACCTTCGGCATCAGCTCCACGGTCACGGCATACTCCAACTCGGTATAAGGTACGAACTTCTCAACGCTCACGTTAGGTGGTGCAACGACCTGAAATTTCTGCTCGCGGATAACTTTGACATAGCTTTCCTGGATGGCGTGTTCGATGACCTCGCCTTGGACAGTGTTTGGTCCAAGCTCGCGTTCCACAATGGCATCCGGGGCCTTGCCGGGACGGAATCCCGCGGCTTTAACGCGCGGGCGCAGCTCGTCAAAGACGTGTTTGACGGCCGCCTTTAGCTCGGTTTCGCTAATAGTTACAGTGAACTGGGCTTCGTTGTCGGTAGTTGAGGTAATCTTGGTTTCCATAAGTTCTAAGGCTATCACAGGCGCCCGGCCGTGTCATCCATAAAGGCTCTAAAAAGTATAAACCCGACCAGATGGTCGGGTTTATGGCGGACAGTGCCGCCGTTTTAAGGAGTTGCCCTAGCAGGACTCGAACCTGCAACCTTCGTGAAGCCGATCTAGCCGAGGACTCTAACCCCCTGCCAGCAGCTTGCTCCGAGACTCGGCCAATTGAGCTTTAGGGCAGAGCGCCTTGTGGGCGCTCGTCTGGGGGGTAATATTGAATTATATGAACTGCCGTCATGCGGCATCACGTTATCTTGAAACCTTCCAGATAATATGGCGCTGCGTGACGAATATTTCAAGGAAACGAGATTTACAAAACTTGACGTTATCTTTGGTGCGGATGAAAGGACTTGAACCTTCACGCCTTGCGGCACCAGCTCCTAAGGCTGGCGTGTCTACCATTCCACCACATCCGCTCAATCGCGCCGTTTGTAAAAGCTCAGGGCCGTATCGCCATAGGTTTTGTGACGGGCGAGCTCCGTCAATTCTAACACTGGTGAGGGGAGCTTGCTACTGTGGGAGACGGCAAGGACGCCGCCGGGGTTGAGGAACCGGGTCAGCCGCCCCAAAAGTTCGGAGTCCAGACTGGCATAGGGCGGGTCGGCGATGATGACGTCGTAGCGGGCCTGGGGGCGGTCCGATTCCGCCTGATTAGCCGGCAGTGCCAACCAGGTCTCCAGCTTAAGGACGTGAAGCACATAACCCCAATCGATGCCCAAGGCCTTAGTATTGGCCTGGATGGTTCGTGCCACCGACGGATTACCCTCGATAGCATCCACCATGGCCGCCCCGCGCGACAGAGCCTCGAAGCCGGCGGCGCCGCTCCCAGCGTAAACATCCAACACCACCAACCCGTCGACGCTGCCAATAACATCAAAGATAGCGGCGCGGACCTTGTCGCTCAATGGCCGGACTGTACTGGATTTTGGCTGGTCGAAGGGATGGCTTTTCAGGTTGCCAGCAAGGATTTTCATGGACGGCTACCTGGCCTGTTTGTAGACAACTTTACCCGTCCCGTGCCCATAGAGCTCACTATCGGTCCGGACAAGCTGCTCCCCTGCCTCATAGAGCGCCAGCAGCCAGATTAGTCCGATGGCCCGGGCGGTCTGCGGGGCGATCTTGTTCTTGACTGCAGCTGCAATATCACTGTTCCACCCTTCCGTGTAAAAGCGTTCATACAGTTTTATGCTGGCAATATCCACGGCCTCGGCTTTGAAGTAGCCCAGAGGGCCCAATTCACGGGCACGCATAAACTCCGTGTCGCGGAAGACTGGTCTTATCGGGAAGAGCAACAAGGCGAAGGCAATGCCGGTTTCAAAATAAAAGTGTGTCGACAAATGGCCTTTCATGCCGTAAACCGCCCAGTTCTTTTTGACGCTGGTCATGGCGCCCGCAAACTTACTCGTATCACCTCGCTTAAGGGCGGCGGGAGACAGCGCGGCGGCCTCAGCCAAACGTTCTTCGAGCGGCCAGTGATGGGCAGGTGTAAGGCCATCGCAGACGTAATGTGCCAGCCAGGAAGCCTCAAAGGAGGCTCGGATCATGTCGCCCTGCTTAAGCTGCTCGACGAGCCCGGCATAGTGGTTACTAATATGCATGACCGCGTCGCCTGTATCGGTTACAGGGTCATATAAGTGGCTTGGTTCGTTGACTCCGGGCGATTTGATTTTAAGACCGTCGGGTCCGTTGTAGCCTTCAAAATGAATGATGTCCTTGAGGGTAGGAAAAGCGCCTTCGGGTAGGAACTTGGTAATCATGCGGTACGCTGCCGTGTCGAACCGCTGATGTACGCCTATCTGTTTGACGACGCGTTTGGTCGTGATAAATCCTGAATTCATGGGCTCTTGTTGGTTAGTCTTATTTGTAAACTAGTATAGCTGGAATCATCCGGTTGCGCACTTAGTCGAGCGAGGTGACGGCTTTAAGACGGTTGATCCGCTCGGCGACGCGGGGATAGACCGTCATATCAGAGGTGGCGTTCAGAAACCGGATGGCGGAGTTACGGACTTCCGCGAGCATCTTGGTGTCGCTGATATCAGCCAGCTGGAGATCAAGCGTTCCGTGCTGAGCACGACCGTAGATCTGGCCTGGACCGCGTATTTCCAGGTCGATCTGCGCCAATCTGAAGCCGTCCTGGCTCTTTTCCAGAGCCTTGATGCGCTCAACCGTGGCGGCGCCTTTGGATTCGGCGACCAGGAAGCAGTAAGACGCGTGCTCGCCGCGGCCGATACGTCCGCGCAGCTGGTGCAGCGCGGCCAGGCCGAACCGTTCAGCGCCTTCGATCAGCATGACCGTGGCGTTCGGGACATCAATACCGACCTCAATAACGCTGGTCGCCACCAGTAGGTCAAGCTCGCCGCCCGCGAACCGGCTCATGGTGTCCTGCTTCTCATCGGCGCTCAGCCGGCCATGCAGCAGCCCGATACGGCGGCCTTTGAAAGGTCCTTTGCTCAACCTTTCAACTTCCTGGGTTACGCTACGGGAACCCAGCGTGTCAGAGTCCTCGATGAGCGGACAGACGACAAAGGCCTGGCGGCCGGCATCCAGCTGTTCATTAATAAAGGCGTAGGCCACATCGCGCTTTCCGGCTTCAACGGCCTGGGTCTTGATCGGCAGGCGGCCGGGTGGCAGCGAGTCGATGATGGTAATATCGAGATCGCCGTAAACCGTCAGCTGCAGGGTCCGCGGAATCGGCGTGGCGGTCATGCTCAGCATGTGCGGCAGATGGCCGCTTTTCGCCTTGAGATTCTGCCGTTGACCGACGCCGAAGCGGTGCTGTTCGTCGATGATGACCAACCCCAGGTTGGCGAATTCTACCTTATCGCTGAGCAGCGCCTGCGTACCGATAACTAGCAATGGCTCCCCCGTCGCAATCTTGGCCAAAGCCGTCTTGCGCTCGGCCGCGTTCTGCTTGCCGAGCACCAGCGCCGTATCATAGCCCAGCTTGGCCAGCAACGGCGTCAGTTTGGCGGCGTGCTGCCGGGCCAGGATCTCCGTCGGCACCATAAGAGAGGCCTGGAAATTGCTGGCCATCGCCATGGCGGCAGCCATGGTGGCGACCACTGTCTTGCCCGAACCGACGTCGCCTTC
>JBBRTI010000013.1:0-20288 GCA_038244585.1 Candidatus Saccharimonadia bacterium
ACTTGGGTCTCAACGGGCGGCGGCGCCAGCCTGGAGCTGATGAGCGGCAAGAAGCTGCCCGGCATTGAGGCTTTGCTCGACAAATAACGCAGTCTCTGGGATGACATAACCGCAATAGGGCGGTAGAATAGGCTAAATAAGAGGTGATTATGCAGCGACTGATTGTCGGCAATTGGAAGATGAACCTGGACCCGCATCAGGCGAGCATTTTGGTACATCGTTTGGAATCCAAAATAACGACAGTGGCAGGAGTCGAAGTCGTCATCTGCCCGCCGTTCATCGATCTCTATTCGATATCGCGCGACATGGACAAGAAAAAGCTGCACCTCGGTGCGCAAAACATCCATTATCTGGACGAAGGGGCATTTACGGGTGAGATTTCGCCCGCCATGCTCAAGGGGCTAGTGGGCTATGTCATTATCGGCCACAGCGAACGTCGCGCCATGGGCGAGGACGATAAACTCATAGGCAAAAAAGTCGCCGCTGCCTTCCGTAACGACATAACTCCGGTCCTCTGCGTCGGTGAGAGCTTAAGCGACCGCGAACATAACTTATCGACCAAGGTTGTGATCGACCAGCTCACTGCCGACCTGCACCTGCTCACTGCCGCAGACATCGCTGAGTTAGTTGTCGCCTACGAGCCGGTCTGGGCCATTGGTACGGGCAAGTTTGCCACCCCCGACCAGATACTGCCGATAATCCAAGCCATCCGAAATACAGTTGAGGAGTTATACGGCGAATCAAGCGGCAGCGGCGTGCGTATTCTCTACGGCGGCAGTGTTAATACGGACAACGCTTCGGCCTACTTGGGCTTGGATGGCGTCGACGGTCTGCTCATCGGCGGGGCCAGCCTCAATTATGAAGAATTTGCCAAAATCATCAAAGCAGCCCAAAAATCATAGATTTCTTACCAGTAATGGTCGCTATCAAGCGGTATTTAGACTAGAATGGCAGGCGATGGCAGAAGAACGCATTATTTCTATCAACCTGACGGCCGAGCAGCACCGCAAGCTTATTGAGCTGGCGTATCTTGGCGAATGGTTCATCAATGCCCACCATGAAGCCGAATTCCAGGACGAAGCGGCGACCGAGGCCCTACAGAAAATGCTGGGCGCCCATGCGTTGGCCGGGCTGAGCCGTGACGCGGAGACGAGCAATTATTATCTGGACGCCGATTGGAGCGACCGGCTCTACGACCAGTACATTGCCGACTACGACGACCACGTCTTCTGGGACGAATTGGCCGAGCGGCTGGCCCAGCGTGACCTGGCCCGCAAACGCGGCGTTTCCATGGACGATATTGAGCGCGAGGACGACCTGCTAGAGTTACGTCCGTTGGAGGAGCGCTACCGCCGCGAATTGGAGCGTGACGGCGTCGAACGCCTTGAGTTTACGGATATCTTTTAGCATAAGCATAATAGTGATATACTTTCGCTATGAAGTGTCCAGAATGCCAACACGATATGATTACGGCCAAAAACGGCCACATGTGTCTCAATTGCGGGTACGCTGAATCGGCCAATCCCGCTAAGACATCGCTTGTTCCAGGTGACAGCCCGGCCGTTACAGCTGATCCGGCCGTCGTCGCGACCACAGATGACACTGCCGTAGCCGTAGCCGCTACTGTAAATCCGGTTGTTCCGGTTCCGGAAGCAGTTAAGGACCCTGAACTTCAATCCGACGAGATAGAGGCGGAGCCGGCTGTAGTTGCCGAGGTAGCTGCACCAGCCGAAGACGCCAAGGCAGAAGAAGTCAAAGCTGAAGCCGCAGCCGTTGCTAATTCCCTGGAAGACCAGGTCAAGCGTGACTTGGCCGCAGCGATAGCCGCTGTCGAGAATCCCGCCGAGGCAGTCTCAGACTCTGAGTCGAAGCCGGATGAAACCAAACCTGTCGAACCGGCCGCCCCGTCCGAGGTTTCGGCCTCTGAAATTATCAAGACCAAAGGTATGTCCACGCCGGACGAAAAGCCGGTTGACGGCGTCGCTCCACGTGGCCGGACCAAGGGGACAATTGACCTCCAGCCAACCCGTGAAGATCTGGTGAAGGGTGCACCTTCGGCCGCGGCCGTCGACGCCATCGGTCCTGCCATTGCGGCAGCCGTTGCGGAAACTGACGTCGCTGTTCCTGTCGCTGAAACCGACATTGTCGTTCCCGCCACTGAGGCGAGTACGCCGGAACCGGCGCCAGAGGCCGCGCCTAATGTAGCCGTGGAACCAGCCGTCGAAGCCGTGCCCGAAGTAACCACGGCTCCAGAGCCGGTGGTTCACGTCGTCGATCATGCAGCCGAGGCCGAAGCCGATGTTAAGCCTGTCGTAGTTGACGAGTCGGGATTAGCGGTTCACCCTTATCCAGAGCCTGAGGCCAGCCACGCGCCAAACCCGGAACCACCTGTCGTACCCGAAGTAGCCGCCCCGGTAATTGACGAACCTCAAATGCCGGCGGAAGTTCCAGCCGCCGCGGTCCCGGTTCCTGCTCCCGTCGCTCCGGTCGGCGTCGTACCGGAGGTGCCAGTCGCACCGATGCCGGTTGCAGTCGCCAGCGAAGTACCTCTTCCTGTGGTGGAGGCCGCCCCGGCCGCACCCGTTAAAGCGCCACTCATCGCCAAAACACATCCCGAACCTTCTTCAGCAAAGACAGTTATGATGATTGTCGGCGCCCTGGTTATTGTGACCTGCGCCACCGTTGCCGCCTACTACTTCACTACTGCCAAAAGCGCCAAGAAGGTCGGGCAGAACGCCAACCCCACGGTCGATACAGCTCTAGCCCAAGCGACCTCCCAGCCTGCCGTACTCGAGGCCTCGACACCACCGGCCCCCGTCGTGACCCCGGACGCCTCAAGCGCTCAGGTCCGTGACGCCAAGCGCAAGGCCGATCTGGCTGCGTACGCCGCCACAGTTAAGGCCGCCGGTTCAAACGGGTTCTACCCGACATCAGCCCCAGCACTACCATCACAGCTGACCGACCCCACATCGGGCAAGGCCTACGCCGTATCTGTTCAACCCGCCGCACTGGGTCAAATACAGTACAATGCCGGCGGACAGTGTGACGGCTCCAGTATTACGCCCGGCCGCACGTCCACCCGCTACATAGCGCTTCTGACGATGCTTGAGGGCGACCCGACACTGTATTGTCTCAACGTCAAATAAAAACACCGGCCTGACGGCCGGTTTTTTGATTACGGATATTTAATACGGAAAAACCCCGGAACCGCTGATGCAGTTCCGGGGCTCTGGTGCGTGCGGCCTAGGCCGACCTCTGTGTTCTCCTGAGCAGGGTTTGATACCAGTCCGGTATCCTCGAACGCTCGGAGAAGGTGTACTCGTGGTTGAATATCTTCCCACCGGGGTGATCTACCGGCTGGCACAGGAGCTGGCAAGTCTTCTTTGAAATTGGAACGATGGCGACAAGCGTGACGGCGATGGCCTTGGTGCCGGACCCGCGTTTGAAACGAAGAATGCGTTGGGCCTGTTCGTTGAGGTCTTCGCGAATCTTTCCGGTGATCGGATTGGTGTACGTCGGCTTCATGATTAGAGCCATTCTCGCCGGACTGATGGCGCCGATTGGCGCCAGCGTAGGCGGTCGGGGGTCCATAGTGTCGAGACACACAGGCTGGGTTGCCTCTTGTAGAGGCACGAGCGAACGCTGGGTCGTGCTTGTTCCTGCACGAGAAAATACTCTCGGCCACGTCGGGGACATCGGGCACCTCCTGGGCGCATCGAGGGAGAAATTGCATTTTAGCTTTAGAGTGCGCTGACGAACTAAGTTCGTCGTGCGAGCAGACTCTCTAGCCAAAGGTGCGTGTCAGCATATTGCTGACCTTATTAGTTTATTATCTTTCATAATCCTATGCAACCAAAGAGAAGCCTACTGGGGTGGCTTCAGATAGGTGCCTGCGCTAAACTTGGTTAGTGAATCCATTACTTGCAGACCTCAATGAACCTCAGCGTCTGGCTGCCGAAACTACCGAAGGGCCCGTTCTTATCCTGGCGGGGGCGGGTTCAGGCAAGACCAAGGCGCTGACCCATCGGATTGCCTATCTGGTGGCAGCTAAGCGCGTCCGGCCCGTAAACATTCTGGCTGTTACTTTTACCAACAAGGCTGCGGGCGAGATGCGTGGCCGGGTGCTGAGGCTATTGAACCAGGATCCGGCCAATCGGAACTATTTCCCCTATATCGGGACCTTCCACTCTATCTGCATGCGACTGCTGCGCCGTGAGGCTGCCGAAATCGGCTTGCCATCGAACTTTCTTATTTTCGACAGTGCCGACAGTAATTCGGCCATCAAACGCGCTATCAAACAGGCCGGCATTGACGACAAGCAGTTTACCCCCAACATGCTCCACGGCCTGATATCCAGCGCCAAGAACGAGCTTATCGGGCCTTCCAACTATGCCCGCCTGGCCCAGGGACGTGCCCAGGACGCGGCCGCCAAGGTCTATCCGTTGTATCAGGCCATCCTTAAGGAGGCCGGCGCGCTCGACTTCGATGATCTCATCTACGAAACGGTGCGGATGCTCAAGAAGTATCCGGAAATCCTGGCCAAATACCAGGAGCAGTTCCAATACATTCTGGTGGACGAGTATCAGGACACCAACAGCGCCCAGTACCAAATCACCAAGCTGCTGGCCACCTCGCACCGCAACCTCTGCGTGGTCGGTGACGACTGGCAAAGTATTTATTCCTGGCGCGGGGCTAATTTCCAGAACATCCTGGATTTTGAAAAGGATTATCCCGAGGCTACCGTGGTGAAGCTGGAGCAGAACTACCGCAGTACTAAAAACATCCTGGACGCCGCCCACGCTATCATCACCAAGAACCTCACTCGCAGCGACAAGAAACTCTGGACGGCAGCCGGCAGCGGCGAGGGCATCATGGTTTTCAACGTCTACAACGAGGTGCAGGAAGGCGAGACCATCGTCCGCAAAATTGAGGAGCTCCGGCTGGGTGAGGGTCGCGAGCTGCAGGACTTTGCTGTCCTTTATCGTACCAACGCCCAATCCCGCAGCCTGGAAGAGGCCTTTCTGCGCTACAATCTCCCGTATAAGATCGTCGGCGGGACGCGCTTTTACGAACGCAAGGAAATCAAGGACGCGTTGGCCTATATGCGCTTTGTGTACCAGCCCGACGATATCATCAGCTTCGGCCGTATCATTAACCTGCCGCCGCGCGGGCTGGGGGACGTCAGCCTGACACGCCTGGATCAGTATCGCATTACTCACGGCCTGGGGCTGATGGAAGTCCTCCGTCAGGCCGATAAAGTCCCCGGATTGCAGACCCGGGCCGTCAACGCCCTGCAGAGCTTTGCTCTGCTCATCGACGGCCTGCGCGACGAGATGGCCAAGCTGCCGGTAGGGCCGTTCCTGGATATCGTCCTCAAACGCACTGGCTACCTGGGCTATTTGGACGACGGCTCGGTAACTGCTGCTGACCGTATCGAGAACGTTAAGGAACTGTTGAGCGTCGCCGCCACCTACGACGAGCTGTCTCTGGAAGGCTTCCTGGAGGAAATTGCCCTGATCGCCGACCTGGACAACTATTCAGAGAGTTCCAACGCCGTCACTCTCATGACCCTGCACGCCGCCAAAGGCCTGGAATTCCCGGTCATCTTCATGCCGGGCATGGAAGAAGGGATCTTCCCGCACAGCCGCAGCCTGTTTGACGCCGAGCAGATGGAGGAGGAACGCCGGCTGTGCTACGTCGGCATGACGCGGGCCAAGGAACGGCTGTTTTTGCTCTATTCCAACTCCCGCTTGCTCTACGGCTCGACCAACCATAATCCGCCGTCACGGTTCATTTTAGAGGTGCCGACCGAGCTTCAGAGTGAGGGCAGCGCCCACGGTGTGGCCGCCCGAGGCTACCTCAATTCAGAAGTGCCGTTCGGCGGTTTTGGTGGCGGTTCAAGCGCCCACGGGGCCGGAGCCGGCAGCTGGAGCGTCGACGCCTACGCGGGCAACCCCTCGAACATGAACCAGGCGGCCAAGGCCGCCGAGCGCCATCGCGAGGAGCTATTGGACCTCAAACTCATCGCCGGCGACAAGATCGCCCACGCTAAGTTCGGCGAGGGGATTGTCAGCCACGTCGACGGCGATGAGGTGACGGCCGTTTTCCAGAATATCGGCCAGAAGAAGCTGTCCCTGAGCTTCGCGCCTATCCGCAAGGTTGTTTGACATAAGCATATAATTAGAGTATAGTATTGTCATTGTCCTGTCACCGATGGCGGGATTGTTCCTTAGGAGGTGTTGTCATGGCGGGTTACCCTGTCACCGGCGACGAGTACAGGCAAATTGACCGGCGCATGATGGAAATCAAGCGCCAGCTGAACCAAAATGCCGGCTCACCGGTACAAGCAAGTTTAGTTCTTGACGGTCTACAGAGACTGATTGAATTAGGCGAGCGTCACAGTTCGACCGAGGTCACAACGACTATCGACCCAGAAGTAGATTTGCAACAGCTGAGCCAGCGGAAGTACCTGGCTATCCAATGTGTCTCAGTGCTTAAGTGGTATGGAATTCGTACCTTACAAGATCTGACACATTACACTGAGGCCCAAGTTGCTGAAATGTATCTCGTTGGCGCCAAACGGATATCCGCCATCAGATTACTCCTAGGCGATGCCGGACTTCAATTCCGCATAGAGAGGGAAGACGATGAGTGGCGCCGGCTCCACAACGGGCCTATCCGCTACCAACAGCTCCTGACTCTCTCACCTGGCCGGATGTACACAAATCGGATCTTCGAGGAGTTCGAACGGCTTGGCCTGCTTACCTACGCCGATTACGCCGCTGCCGGCCGTGAAGGCATCAAGCAGTGTATCGGCAATAGGTGGCTACCTCACTATTCCCTTACGATCGACAAGGTCTTTAGTGACCTCGAAACCCCCGCTTACTAGCCCTACTGGTGACCCCATCGCCAGTGGGGCTTCATCATGCCTCAGTCCTGTGGATAACTGAGCACAAAATGTGCTCAAACCCTTGACCCAACAGATAAAATTTGTTAGCATAAGCACATTCGTTAAACACCAAAAGCTTAAACAAACGTTCGCTCAAATTAACGAGAGAACTCCTATTTTAAGCTCAATGTTACGTTCAATAGGTGCGAGTTGTGTTAGGTTGGTTGCAAGTCCCCGCGATATCGTGGCTATTGGACTTCTTTTTGCTATTGTTATCGCCGGTGTTACAACCGGGCATTTGCCCCCGGGTGGTAGTGCCGCCGCCGATTCTCAGCACATGGTTTCCATCTACGCCGACGGTCAGAAGCGCGTCTTCAGCACCGATGCGGCTACGGTCGGGGAGCTGCTTGGGCGGACTAACGTCGTGTTGGGTTCGGGCGACAGCGTCGAGCCGACGGCCTCGACGGTCATTACTGCTGGAATATTCAACATTAACGTCTACCGGGCGCGCCCGGTTATCGTAATCGACGGCTACCGTTCGTACCGGTTTAATAGCGCCTCGCGCAGCTCACGCGTCCTAGCCCAGCAGGCTGGTCTGACCGTGTATCCTGAGGACACTTACCGCCAGGAAGCCGTAACCGACATCGTTTCCAGCCAAGCGGTCGGCGACAAGATTACCGTTAAACGCTCGGTTCCCCTCAACGTGCGGGTCGACGGGCAGACCAGCATCATCCGTACGCAGGACGCCACCGTCGGAGCAGCGATAAAGAGCGCCGGAATCGCGTTGGGTCTCAGTGACACGGTCACCGTACCTCAGGAGACCTTGGTAGAGCCCGGCCTGACTTTTGGAATTATCCGCGTTACTGAGGTCGTTACGACCATTACCAGCGTCATCGCTAAGCCGGTCAAGAGCACCGACGACCCGACCATGCTCAAGGGCCAGACGGTTGTCAGCAGCGAAGGGACCGACGGCGCGCAGACGGCGTCCTTCCGTATTCACTACAAGGACGGCGTCGAGACCGGACGCCAGCTAGTTACCCTCGTCAGTCGCACCGAGCCGACTCCTAGAATCGTCGTCAAAGGGACCAAAGTTCTGTTCGCCGGCTCCGTGGAGTACTGGCGCCCCATGGTCGTAGCCGCCGCCGCTGAATGGAACTACGATCCCAACACCATGAT
Source organism: Candidatus Saccharimonadia bacterium (assembly GCA_038244585.1). Classification (GTDB taxonomy): domain Bacteria; phylum Patescibacteriota; class Saccharimonadia; order UBA4664; family UBA4664; genus UBA4664. Next base: position 8,066 of record JBBRTI010000013.1, read on the forward strand.
GCGGATCATGGCCTGTGAATCGCGCGGTAATGCCTCAAGCATTAGCAATTTCATCGTCAACGGCCAGCACCCGATGGGCCTGTTCCAATACCTGCCTTCGACCTGGCGCGCAGCCGGCGGCAACGACGCCAACATCTTAGACGGCGAAGCCCAAATCAAGATTACGGCCCGGAAAATGGCCCTCTACGGCACCGGCCCTTGGGAGTGCAAGTAGCTCCGATTTCCCCGCTTGGCGTACCGCTAGCCTAAATCTGCTAAAATGACCTCATGGACTTATCTCGCGTCGAAGATGTCAAGACCGCTATGAAACTGGCCGGCATCAAACCCAAGAAGGGTTTGGGCCAGCATTTCCTCGTCGACAGCGACAGTTTAAAGGGGATTATCGCTGCGGCCGAACCGAGCGGGGAAGACACCGTGCTGGAGGTAGGGCCGGGCCTTGGCGTAATGACGCGGCCGCTGACCGACATCGCCGCCCGTGTTGTGGCCGTTGAAACCGACGAGATACTGGCTGAGCTGCTGCGCCGCGACGCACCGGCTAACCTGCAAGTGGTGGAGCAGGACATCATGGAATACGACCTGGAGCAGCTGCCGGCCGGGTACAAGGTTATTGCCAACATTCCCTATTATCTAACTTCTAAACTGATGCGGCGTCTGATTGAAAGCACCAACCCGCCAGCCGTCATGTCGCTCCTGATACAAAAAGAGGTGGCCGAACGCGTTGTGGCGGAGCCGGGAAGGATGAGCATGCTGGCTCTCAGCGTGCAGTATTACGGTACGGCAGAAGTAGCTTTGCTGGTGCCGCGCGACCGCTTCTGGCCGTCCCCAGACGTCGACTCGGCGGTTCTCAAAGTAACCTTGACGGGTCCGGCTTTCCCTGCCGACCGCCGTCGCTTGTTCCGTCTAATGAAAGCCGGGTTCGGTGAGAAGCGCAAACAGCTGAAGAATTCCTTGTCGGGCGGACTGGGTATCGATATCGACCAAGCTATCGGTCTTATTGCCGCCGCCGGACTCGTTCCGACCGCCCGGGCCCAGGAGTTGGGCCTTGGCGAGTGGCAACGTCTGTATAATGCCGCCTCGTCATGGGAGCTGTTGAAATGAAGTGGCTGGGGCGTTTGCTGGCGAGTGTCTTGACGGTCGCCTTGGCGGTTACCGCCATTATCTGGGTCCTGAATGCGACAGTATGGAATAGTGATTACGTCCTGAAGACTGCTGGCGACAATGGTCTTTATGACGGCATTGCCAAAGCCCTGCCACCCGTATTAGAAGGTCCCAACGTGACCGGCGATCAACATTATGTGCTGGCTCAAATCGTCACCCCCGGTCTGGTCCGCCATCATCTGGAGGGGGCGATTTCCGGTCTCCAGCGGTATTATCGCGACGGCGGGGAACCCCCGCGCCTAGACTTTAGTGATGTCAAACAGCAATTCGATACTTTGGGTCTGAAGCCGCCGCCCATGGTGGCAGCCCTGATTAATAAACCAGTAACCTTGAGCAATCCGGCCGTCGACAGTCTGGCTACGGCAGCGTCGCATCAAACGTCCCAGCTGTTATGGCTTGGTCCGGTTGTCGCGGCCGCACTGGTAGCACTGATTGTCCTAGTGACGGGCCGGCGCCGGTGGAACGTCCTGGCGGGAGCCGCCTTCGGTGCCGCCATCCTGACAATTATTGCTTCCGGCCTGGTGCTGGTCGTGCCGGCCCTGGCAACCACGAGCCTGTCGACCTCGGTGTGGAGCGTCTTGGCCCCATCCATCAAAGCCTTCGGCCAGGTCATCGCCCACGATGTGTCGCAGCGCTTGATGTGGTGTGCCGTGGGTCTGGCCACTGCCGCCGTTCTCCTTGGTATCAGCGGGCTGGCTGCCAGCGCCCTCCATAAACTGCCCCGTCGCCGCGATAAGGCCGTCCCGACTGAATAGCTGTTTGGCCTCACGCCTGAGCGCGTGGTACGATGAGCCTGATTAAAGGCGCTATCCAATGGGCAAATTCTACGTCACCACTCCAATTTATTACATCAACGACAAACCGCACATCGGCCACGCCTACTCGACGATTGCCGCCGACGTCCTGGCGCGTTACCGCCGCGGACAGGGCGACACTGTCCTGTTTACTACCGGTACCGACGAGAACAGTCAGAAAACGGTACTGGCTGCCGAGGCCAAAAAACAGCCCGTCGACGAGTACACTACTGCCATGGCTCGGGAGTGGCAGGATGTCTGGAACGATTTAGGCATCAGCTATTCCAAGTTCATCCGTACCACTGACCATGACCATCACAAGGCGGTAGCCGATTTTATCAAACGCGTTGATGTCGCCGGAGACATATACAAGGATAATTACGAGGGTCTGTATTGTGTCGGCCACGAGGCCTTCATGCGTGAGGACGAGCTGGTGGATGGCAAGTGCCCCGATCACGGCACGGCCCCCGACAAGGTTAAGGAGGAGAACTACTTTTTCCGCCTGTCCAAATATCAGGACAAGCTGCTGGCGCATATCGACGCTCACCCCGAATTCATTCAGCCGGAAAGCCGCCGCAATGAGGTGGTGGCTTTCATCAAGCGCGGCCTTACCGACTTTTCCATCTCCCGCAGCAACAAGCACTGGGGTATAACCTGGCCCGGCGATAAGAACCAGGTGGTTTACGTCTGGTTCGACGCTCTTCTGAATTACCTCACCGCCGCCGGTTTCCCTCACGAGAGTTACAAGGAATGGTGGCCGGCCGATCTGCATATCGTCGGTAAGGACATCACCAAGTTCCACTGTATTTATTGGCCGGCCATGCTCATGAGTGCCAACATCGAATTACCCGCCAAGGTTTTTGGTCACGGCTTTTTCACCGTGGACGGGCAGAAGATTTCCAAATCTCTTGGCAACGCCGTCGATCCGCGCGAGCTCATCAACATTTACGGCGTAGACGCCCTGCGCTACTATCTGATGCGCGAAATTCCCTTCGGCGCCGACGGGGAATTCACCCGGGATAGGTTCGAAGCCGTCTATAACTCCGACCTAGCCAATGAGCTGGGCAATCTGGTGCAGCGCGTCGCCGTGATGATTACTAAATATTTCGAGGGCGTAGTTGGCGAGGTCCCGGCCCACACCCACGATGTCCGCCCGTACCAGGAGGCCATGGACGCATTCAAATTCGACAAGGCACTGGAACACGTTTGGCAGCTCGTCAAAGGTCTCAACCAATATCTGGAAGAGGAGAAGCCGTGGGTGCTCGCCAAGACCGATACTGTCCAGCTGGCGGAAGTTCTGCGCCATGCCGTCTCCGACCTGGACCAGGTCTCCATGCTGCTGCTGCCTTTTCTGCCGACGACCGCCGGCAAGATCAGTGCTACCTTTGCTGATGGCAAGGTCCATCCCGAGGTCGGCGTGCTGTTCCCCAAGGCCGATACCATCGAAAAGACCGAGTTTGAGGTTAAATAGTTCAGCCAGATTGGAATTGTTATGCTGATTGATACCCACGCCCACATTCATTTTGAAGATTATCGCCCCGAAATTGAGGGCGTCCTGTCGCGCGCTGCCGCTGCCGACGTTACCAAAATCGTTACTATCGGCTGTGATGATACTGATAGTGCCAGCGCGGTGGCTGTGGCACGGGCGTTCGAGAACGTCTGGGCGACCGTCGGGTTGCACCCGCACGAGGCCGACCGCGGCTTTGAAGCGCTGGAAGAAGTGGCGAGGTTGTCGGAGCTGGAGAAGGTCGTCGGCATTGGCGAGTACGGTTTGGATTATAATCGCGAAGGCTATGACGTCGAGGCCCAGGAGCGCGCTATGCGTTTTCAGCTGGAATTGGCCATGGAACGAGATTTGGCTAGCGTCTTCCATGTGCGCGACGCGTTTGCTGATTTCTTCCGCATCATCGATGAGTACGATGTGAAAGGCAACGAAGATTTCCGTGGTGTAGTCCACTGTTTCACCGCCGGGCCGCAGGAAATGCAGGCGGCCGTGGATCGCGGGCTGTACGTTGCGCTCAACGGCATCATGACCTTTACCAAAGACAATGAGCAACTTGAGGCCGCCCGTACGCTCCCGCTGGAGCATCTGGTACTTGAAACTGACAGTCCATACTTGAGCCCCGTGCCTAAACGAGGCCAGCGCAACGAGCCGGCCAATACCGCTCTGACGGCCCAGTTCCTAGCCGATCTGCGCGGCGAGGCCCTAGAGGATTTGACGGCCGCCACGACAGCCAACGCTGAGAAATTGTTCGGTATCTGATGAAGATATTATTTATTTGTGTGGGTAACGTGGCGCGCAGTCAGGAAGCCGCCGCCTTTTACAATCAAATGACCCGGTCTCATGACGCACGCAGTGCCGGCACCCATGCTGTTAACGGCAAGCCGATTGATCCGCTTGTAGTAGCAGTTATGGCGGAAGCGGGAATCAGTATGGACTCCGCGGCTCGCAAATCAGTTACGTCGCAGATGGTCCGGGAGGCCGATGCGGTCGTAAGCTTTGTGCCGAAAGAAGACATCGAATGGTTTGAGATAGCTAATGTGGAATTCTGGGATGTAGGCGATCCGAGATGGACCTCCCTCGAAGAACATCGTGTCACCCGCGACCTTATCAAAGGCCTGGTGGAGGGCTTCATTGCGCGTCATCGTCAGTAAACCTACCCTTCCGGCTCAGCTTGAGGAACTCACCGTCGGTACTATGGGGACAGGGGTCGAATTCGAAAACGGTTTTATTGCTGACGTCGATTGGAGCGCGGTGGAAGCGCGACGGCTTTCCCTGGAAACTGTGCGGCTTGAACATATGAATATGACGGCCGCAAAATTGCGCGATGGCAGCTGGCTCGACGTATATATTCAGGGCTCTCAAGGTGGTGGTGCCGACCTGGGAGGACTGACAGCAAGACGTATCCTTATTGAGGGCTCACGGATGTCAGGGTGCATTATGAGCGAAGCCGATTTGCGTGACGCCCAGTGGCTGGGTAATAAACTTGACATGATTAATTTTCGTTTTGCAAAGCTAAAAAATGTCATCTTCAAAGACTGTGACTTGACCGAGGTCGATTTTTCCGGCGCCAACCTGCTAAACATATTGTTTCAGAATTGCCGACTTGAGAGAGCAAATTTTGATGCAGCCACAATGGTAAATGTCGATTTGACGTCGTCCCAGCTGCTTGATCTGAAAGGTGTTACAGGATTAGCTGGAGCTACAATAGGTTATGATCAACTGGCTGCCATGGCCCCGTCTATCGCCAACGAACTGGGAATCAAACTAAAAAGTGACTAAAATCATGCAACAAATTTATTTGGACAACGCGGCCACTACGCCGACGGCCCCCGAGGTGCTGGCGGCGATGCAGCCGTATCTGGGTGAGGCTTATGCCAATCCATCCAGCGTTTACTCTAAAGCCCGGACGACCCGGCTGGCGGTTGAGCAGGCCAGGGCCGAGGTCGCGGACATTTTGGGGGCGAAGCCCACGGAAATTATATTTACTTCTGGCGGTACGGAAGGCGATAACCTGGCTGTCCAGGGCGTGTTGAGGGCGTCTGGCACGGGAGCTCATTGGGTGACTACGGACATCGAGCATGACGCTGTTCTGTCACAGGTCGGTCCTCTCGCCCGCCAGGGTTTTGGCTCCTCGATTGTTAAGGTCGGGTTAAGCGGTATTGTGACGGTCGAAGACGTAATGGCCGAGGTCACCGACGACACCGTCCTGATTAGTGTGATGCTGGCCAACAATGAAATCGGTACCATCCAGCCGTTAGCGGCAATCGCCAAAGCCGTCGCCCAAATTCGGTTGGAACGGACCAGGCAGGGCAATGGTCGTCCGCTCCTGCTCCATACTGACGCCTGCCAGGCCGCCGGTTACCTGAGTCTGCATGTCACGCGCCTGGGCGTGGACCTAATGACGATCAACGGCTCCAAAATCTACGGCCCCAAGGGCGTCGGGGCGTTGTACGTTCGCCATGGGGTGGAGCTCGAGCCGCTGCTCTACGGCGGGGGACAGGAACGCGGCCGCCGTAGCGGTACGGAGAACGTAGCGGGCGTAGTCGGCTTAGCCGCTGCCCTGCGCCTCGTGACCGCCAACCGCGACGCCGAAAGCCGCCGGGTAACGGCGCTGCGGGACAAACTGGCGGCCGGTATCCAAGGAGTTTTGCCCGACGCGATTCTAAACGGTGACACCAAGCGCCGCCTGCCCAACAACGTCAACGTCAGCATCCCCGGCGCTGAGGGCGAAGCGATGGTGCTCTATCTTGATAACGCTGGCATCATGGCCTCCACTGGTTCGGCCTGCTCGTCAGGCAGTTTGGATCCATCGCACGTGCTGCTCGCTATCGGGTGCACCCGAGAGGAGGCCCAGCAGAGCTTGCGACTGACATTAGGCCGCTCCACCGGCGAGGACGACGTAGGCAAGGTTATTGAGGTTTTGCCGGGTATCATCTCGCGCCTGCGCGACATCGCTGCGGCTGATACAATAGGTTCATGAAACAAGCCGCAGCCGCTCTTGGAATCATCCTGCTGATCTTGGTCGCCGTTGCAGTGGCCGGCTTTTTTAGTGTGGGTTTTTACCTTTCGCCACAGGGAACTCTGGCGAAAGCCGATATTATCGTCGCGATAAGCGGCGGCGACACGGCTGCCCGCACTACCGAAGCCGTCAAACTGTATAACGATGGTTGGGCCAGGCACATCATCTTTTCGGGTGCGGCCTTGGACCCCAATGGCCCGTCAAATGCTAAGGCGATGGCGATGGCGGCGCAGCAGCAGGGCGTCCCCACATCGGCTATCGAGCTGGACGAAGACGCGGCCAACACCAGGCAGAACGCCGCCGGGGTGGCCGCCATCGTGGCCCGTGAGCATTTTGGCTCGATGATCCTGGTAACCTCGCCTTACCACCAACGCCGCGCCGACATCACCTTCCGACGAGCGGTCGGTAAGAACGTTATTATTATCAACCATTCTTCATACGACAAGACTTGGCGCCGGTCAAACTGGTGGGCCACCAGTTTCAGCCGTAAGTTGACGCTATCTGAACTGCAGAAAGTAATTTACGAACTTGCGGCCGGGAAATGACCTGGCTGGTTGACGCGGTCATAATTGCGGCCGTCATCTACGGAGCTTATGCCGGCAGCCGCCGTGGTTTGCTCCTGGTTGTCATGGAGCTAGCCAGCCTGTTAGTATCGACCGCACTGGCGGCGTTGTTGTACGCCCCAGCCGGGCACGTGCTGGAGGCGACAGGCCTGACGCCTCCCCGGGCCCGGGTTATTGCCTTCATTGCGCTCTGGATTGCGGCTGAGATCGGCTTTTCCCTGTTCATTCGCTTCTTTGCCTTGCCGCGGTTAAAGGATTATCCCGGTCATGGCCGTATGGGGAAGATCGTCGGTGCGGCTGTCAACGGTGCTAAAGTAGCCATGGTTATGGCGGTGGCGGTCATAGCTTTCGACGGACTGCCGATATCGACCGCGGCTAAGGATGCGGTCACTACGGCGGCGGTTCCCGGTTCATTCCTGTCTTCCTACCCGGGTTTAAGAACCACTTGGTCGAACGGCATCTGCCGCGACATCACTCAGAGTTTGTCTGTATTTGTCATCACCGAAGATCCGGAAAGCCGCCTGCGCATCGAGCTGAACTTCCGGACTACGGATGGCCATATCGATGAGGCGGCCGAGAATACCATGCTGAAATTGCTTAACGATGAGCGGACCGCCCGTGGCTTAAAGCCCTTGGTGTTGAATACGGGCGCCCGCAGCGTGGCCCGAGCTTATTCGGCCCGTATGCTGGCAGAAGGCTACTTCTCGCATATCGACAATGACGGACGCACGCCGTTCGACCGGCTGCGGGCGGGTAACGTGGATTTCGGTGCGGCCGGCGAAAACCTCGCTCTGGCACCGACGCTCCAGCGTGCCCACGACGGTCTGATGAACTCACCCGGCCACCGGGCCAATATCTTGTCGAAGTACTACCGGGCCGTCGGTATAGGCATCATCAATGCGGGTGCAAACGGCCTGATGATCACACAAGACTTCACTGACTAGATTTTAACCTGTAAACTGTTGTAGTTATGAAACATGTCTACGTAGGTATGAGTGGCGGGGTAGACTCGTCCGTTAGCGCGGCACTGCTCAAAGAGCAGGGCTACCTTGTGACGGGCGTGTATATGAAGAACTGGACTCGTGACGTGGCCGGCGTGGCCTGTCCGTGGAAGCAGGATCTGGCCGACGCCAGGGCTGTAGCCGCCGCCCTCGACATCCCCTTCAAAGTTTTTGATTTCCAGGACGACTACCGCCAGCGGGTGGTTGACGTTATGGTGGCTGAATACGCCGCCGGCCGCACGCCCAACCCCGACGTCATGTGCAACCAAGAGATCAAATTCAAGCTCTTCCTAGACACGGCCCTGGCCGACGGCGCCGACCTGATTGCCACCGGCCATTATGCCCGCACCGAGGGCGGCCGCCTGCTCACAGCCGCCGACGACAATAAGGACCAGACCTATTTTTTGTACCGAGTGACCGCCGCCGCCCTAAAACGCACGCTGTTCCCTTTGGGTGGGCTGACTAAGCCGGAGGTAAGGGAACTGGCCGCCAAGCTTCAGTTGCCCACGGCCGCCAAGCCTGATTCACAGGGCATCTGCTTTGTGGGCGAGGTGGGAATAAGGGCCTTTTTGGACCAGTACGTCACCTCCGAGCCCGGCCCTGTCCTTGACCGCGCTACGGGCCGTCAGCTGGGTACGCACGACGGGGCCGTGTTCTACACTACCGGCCAGCGTCACGGCCTGGGCATTGGCGGAGGCACGCCATACTATGTTACCGGCAAAGACATGGGTTCAAATACCGTTTACGTAACCGATGATCCGGCTGATTTGAACTTGTCGACCGATACCTTTGCTCTGAGTCAAATTCATTGGATCGGCCGCGCGCCGGACTCCGGGTCCAAGTGCCTGGTGCGGACGCGGCATCGCGGCGAACGGGTGGACTGCATAGTCAAATTTGCCTCGGGCGTTTGGTCGGTCCAGGCCGCGCACGAGATTCGCGCCATCACGTCCGGACAGTCAGCCGTCCTGTACGATGATGAGGGGGTTTTGGGTGGCGGTATCATTGACTTATAAAGCTATTACATTATAATATTATTATTCCAATTCGACGTCTGAAAGTTGCCTCACAATGGGATTTTTGCGAATAGGGAAGAAACAGACCTTTATACCCCTTAAAATCGATATGTACGGCATCCGTGCCGGAAGCCTGGGGTTTCTCACACTCAGCAGTTCTACGGAGTCTAAAGGCGTGGTGTCGTCAAAATTTCCTGATAACTCTCTCGGAATTCAGGATTTTGACGCCGGCTTGTCGTTCGAGGGCATGCAGCAGATTCATAGTCTCGGCCGCCAGATAGCCAGACGACACGAGTCGGGGGCTGTAGCAGTTTGTTGCGTTGATTCCATACCACGGCGCTGGACGACTGCCGAGATATTGGCAGACCAATTTGGTGGGACTCCTATCCCGACCTCCATCGAACTGCTTCACAAGCTCAAAAGTGGATATGGTTGGCCAAGCCCGTCTCTAGCCGATTTACTAGGCTCGCTTGCTGCCTCCGGTACCACAGCCCTCTGTGTCGTCATGGCCAAACCGCACATTGATTGGCTGTTTCCTGGCCATAATGCGCTTGAGGGTTCGGCCCATGTGGGTACGATAACCCAGTCCGATTCCCTAGACTCGATCACTTTTGCTCCAACTACAGAAGTCATCCAAGGATGACGCCGGCCCACCCCAAGAATGTTTGGGGTGGGCTATATTCTTGGCAAAATGACATCTCGGCGTCCGAGCGTACAGCGTCAGAGCCATTTCTGGTACAATATACCGATGAACGCCCAAGAAATACGCACTCAATATCTTAAATTCTGCGCCGATCGCGGCCACGCTGTTATTCCGCGTGCCAATCTGGTACCCAGAGAAGACGCCACAACCCTTTTCACCGGCAGCGGTATGCAGCCGATGATTCCGTATTTGCTCGGCGAGAAACACCCCGACGGCGTGCGGCTGGCTGACTCGCAGGTGTGCTTCCGAGCCGAAGACATCGACGAAGTCGGAGATAACCGCCACACCACAACCTTTGAAATGTTAGGCAACTGGAGTCTCGGCGATTATTTTAAGAGCGAGCAGATCCCCTGGATGTTCGAATTCCTGACGGAGGTGGTTGGACTGGACCCTAAGAAGCTCTATATCACCTGCTTTATCGGTGCGCCCGAATTCGACGTGCCTAAAGACGCTGAAGCGGCTGAAATCTGGCAAAAACTATTCGCGAATAAGAACATCGAAGCCAAGATCGCCGATATCGGCTCCGAGGCCGATGGTTATGCCCGGGGCATCAAATCCGGCGAGCGCATCTTCTACTACGACGGATCCAAGAACTGGTGGAGCCGTAACGGCGGTCCTAAAACAACGCCGGTCGGCGACCCTTGCGGCCCGGACTCTGAGATGTTTTACGACTTTGGTACCGAGCACGACTTGAAATGGGGCAAACATTGTCACCCCAACTGCGATTGTGGCCGTTTCATGGAAATAGGCAACAACGTATTTATGGCCTACAAGAAGGAAGCCGAAGGCAAGTTCGTACCCCTGAAGGCGCCCAATATCGACCACGGTGCTGGGCTCGAGCGCATTGCGGCCGCCAGCGAGGGCAGCGGCGACATCTTTAGAATCAGCCTCCTCTGGCCCATCATCCAGCAGCTCGAAAAGCTGTCTGGTAAACCCTATTCCGAATATGCGGCGCCGATGCGCATTGTTGCCGACCATTTGCGCGCCGCTACCTGGCTGGCCGTTGACGGCGTGGTACCCAGCAATACGGCCCAAGGTTACGTGATGCGTCGCTTCCTGCGCCGCGCCATTCGTCAGGCCTTGATGCTCGGCCTCCAAGATGACTTTTTTGAGCATGTGGTACCAGTTATCATTAAGCTCTACCGCGATGATTTTCCCGAATTCAGCGAGCGCGAGCAGGAAGTAATCAGAGTGCTCATGGCTGAGGAGAGCCAGTTCCGCAAAACTTTGGAGCGGGGAGTTAAAGAGTTTGAGAAAATGACGACCGGTCAATCAACACTAACAGGAAAACTGGTTTTTACCCTGTTCGATACCTTTGGTTTTCCGTCGGAATTATCCATTGAAGAAGCCAATGACAGAAAATTGAGGATTGACCCAAGCTGGCAGCAGGATTTCGACGTCCACCTCAAAGAGCAAAAAGAACGCAGTCGCACTGCAACCGTCGGACAGTTTAAAGGCGGGTTGGCCGATCACAGCGATACCTCGATCAAATACCACACCGCCACTCACCTCATGTACAAGGCCCTGCGCCTGGTCTTGGGCGAGCACGTTGTCCAGCGAGGCTCCAACATTACACCTGAGAGGCTGCGATTCGATTTTAGCCACGGTGAAAAAATGACCCCGGAGCAGATCGCCGAGGTTGAAAATATCGTTAACGCCAACATCGCCAAAGACTGGCCGATGGGCTTTCGTGAAATTCCAACCCCCCAAGCTTTTGAAGAGGGCGCCCTAGGTGCGTTCGGCGACAAATACGGCGACCTGGTTAAGGTTTATACCGCCGGCGACCCGGCCGGCGAGTGGTATTCCAAAGAGATATGCGGCGGCCCGCACGTCGACCACACCGGACAACTGGCTGAAGGCAGCAAGAAGTTCAAAATAAAAAAGGAGGAATCGAGTTCCTCCGGGATTCGCCGGATTAAAGCTTTATTAGAGTAATCCGGACGATCTATAGTTTGACGGCCAGAGCGGCGGCGATCTCGTCCCGGTGCTCGGCTTTACTGAATCCGGGGTATGGCCCGGTGTTGGCTTCCAGACGGTTTCGGAGCGTATGCTCGGTGGCCAAGTGGAAATGAGGACGAACGGTAACGCCGATATGGCTGCGCAATGCTGAATTTGTATCATCCGCCGATGTTGACATCTTCCATTCGACAGACGTGGCATCCAGAACGACGTACATGGAACGCTCCAGGCCGCGTACAATCTTCAGGAGCTCGCTCCACTCCGGCTCTTTTACTCGCTCAGTCTGTTGACTATGGGACTTGAGGGCGATGATGCATGTCCCAATATTGTTTTGAGCTTGGCTAACGAAAACGGTCCAGAATTCATAGTCCTTAACGAGTCCGGTAGCGGTTTTTATTTCGTTACACATGATGCACGGGGGCACGCTGCCACATCCTTAGTCCTAGGCGGTTCAAACCTCAACAGGCATTATACCAGTCCGAGGAACGTTGAATGTAGGCGATATTACA
>JBBRTI010000014.1:0-18620 GCA_038244585.1 Candidatus Saccharimonadia bacterium
CGGTTACGTTGGCGCTTGCGCTTGGGTGTTGCCGGCTTAGGCTCGTCCGCTGGCGGCTGTTCGACTTCAAGCTCGGGGGACGGTTCGGGCGTAGGTTTGGTTGCGGCGGTGCTACGGGCCTGTTCCGCTTCGGCGGCGGCAACCTCACTTTCCTCGGCCTCGCGCTTCGACCGGGCAGCCGCGACGTCGCCGGCTTCCAAAGACTCGGCAGGCGGCAGGCCGAAATCTTCTTCCGGTATCGCGATTGGGGCAGGAAGTTCAACCTTCGGTGTTTCGGTCGCTGCAGTTTCGAACGGAACCAATGCCGGCGGCGGCAGGACCGGCTGGAGATGGGCAACCGGCTCCTGAACCGTCGGTAGTGCAGCCTCTGTGTTCGTTATCGCCGGGGCCGAAACGGGCGGTGGTTTAGGAACAGGGGCCGCGACAGGTACGGAGGCGACCTGAGTCGCGGCGGCCTCAGCTTTCTCTTCCGCCTCAAGCTTTGCCAAAGCCTCGACGATTTCATCGTGATGACTGACGATCGGTTTAATCGGCTGGATAACTTTATGCCCGCCGGTAAGGGCGTGATCGCGCCCTATGTCTTCGGGATCAGGGGCTGCATCAGGCTCCGAAGAAACCAGTTTCGCCGGGTCCGCCAGACGATGGTGCGCTGAGGGTGTGCTCGTCACCACATCATCGGCCTCTGCCTGAATCTCCGGCTCCGGGCCGGCCTCGTCTGCAGGATCAGGCAGGCGAGGTGTTGAATGATTTGAATCATGAACGAAGGAGACGTTCAGGAGATCATCAATCTGGTCCTCGGCCTCAATGACCGGGTCCTTGGCCGGTTCCTCATCGGACGCTGGGGTTATGACGGGCTCAGCAACTGCTTCGGCGGCCATTGGCTTGGCAATAACCGGTTCGGAGGATGGTTCTACAGGTAGCGATGCTGATGCCTCACCGGGAGCGGCGTCCCTTTCAGCCTGGCGTCGTCGGGCGGCTTCCATGACCTCAGACAATACCTCGTCGGACGACCGCTTGGCTTCTTCGGCCTCCGGGGCCTCATCTGACCGTACGGCGGCCTCAGGAGCTGTAATAATCTCCGGAACCTCAGGCGCTGCAAGTGGCAACGTAGCCGCCGGGACGGCCTCAGCCGGTTGCGGCTCGGGGGCTGATTCAACCACAGGCTGCGTCTCTTCAACTACTTCAGGGACCGGTACAGGATCAGTTACGACTTCGGCAGGGGCCTCAGATGGTACCGGATCGACCGGCTGTGGAACAGCTTCAATCGCTTCGGCGTGTAAAGATACCGGTTCACTTGGCTCGGTTATGGGTGCAGGTTCAGGTACCGGTACTGACGCCCAAGGCAATTCAGCCTCCTCGATTGCCGGTTCTGAAACCGCGACCGGCGGCGTGACTGTACCGGCCATGACGGGCCCGGGCGAATCAACCGGCGGGGCGCCTATAGGTGGCGGCGTCACGGCCAGCTGAGCACTCGACGGGACGTTTACCGGAGCCGCCAATTCGGGAGCCGGAACCGCAGAGTAAGAGGGCTTATCCATTACCGTTTCCAGCTCTGGGTCGATGAAATGAACTAGGGAGCCGCTGAAATCAATGTCATCTGAAACGGGAGCAACCGGTTCCGAAGCCGCCGGCAGAGCGGGGGCAGAGGGCTCGCGCGGCTCGGGCTCAGGCGTGAAAGTCGGTGCAGGTTCGGCTGTCGGAGTCGTAGCGGGCACTTCAACCCATACCGGGGGAGCCGGCGTAATCTGCGCGGGCTCTGGCATAGGCACCGCGACCGGTTCGGTGAGAGGGTGGGGCTGCTGCTGATGTTCGGCGAGGGTCAGCGCGACCATCGATGATGGATCAAAGACTGGTGACGATTCGGAAACGGCCGGGACAGTGACGGGAGCTAAGGGAGTACCGGGAACCTGAATCGGTGTAAAATCACCGAACAGTGGGACGCTTGCCATCGGATCGTCTGCCACTGGGGTATCGACCAGCTCGACGTATTCGGGCGCAACAACGCTCGTAACTGCCGGGGCGTTCGGGGAAGCCGGAGCATCTACACGCGGTTTAGGTTCGGATCCAGCCGGGATGAGCGGAATATCGTTCAGAGCAGCAGCGGCTTCGTTCAGCGGTTCAAATACGGGCTGGGCCGGCATAGCGGCCTGAGCAGGAACGAAGTTTGCAACCGGTGACGGCGGCGGCGTTAGATAAGGCAGGTCGATGGGAGGCGCGCCAATTGGCGGCATAGCTAACGGGGCAGGCTGAGTAGTCGGCTGAGGCAAGGGCCGACCGCCCGTGATGTCGGAAATTGACAACCCGCCCGGCTTGTCTGCCAGCGCGGGCGCGGACATAGCCGGCGCCGAGGCGACGGGCAGGACTTCGGGCTCGGCAATAATTGGCGGGACGGGCTCCATGACCTGGCCGGCCGTATTACGCACTTCAGCTACCGGCGCCGAGATACTGTCGACCGGAGGAGCGCCGATTGGCGGCGGCGTTACCGCCAAATTCATCAGTTGAGGTGCCGGAACAGGTTGAGTAATTACGGGCGGTGTCTGAATCGCCGGCTCAGGTAAAGTCACAGGGGCTTCAGGTACAGGTGCTTCAACTGGTGTCGGCTGAATTGGCTCGACCATGGGTACCGCGGGCAAAGCAATAGCCGGCGTCGCGGCCGAAGGTTCAATTATCGGCGTTTCAGTTGGTGGAGTAGGCGTCGCGGTCGCTGGTACCGGTGCGACGGGGGTCGATGACAACCTCGCGGTAATGGAGGCTTCGACCACGGATTTAGCAGAACCAAACTTGGCCGCGCTCAGCTGCTTGATAGCCTGGCCCAGCTCAGCGTTAGGATTACCAAGCGGCGGCAGGTTGCGCATGGTGAACGGCTGGCTCGGCAGGCCGCCAATCATTAGCCGCATGGCAGAATGGTAGTTGGGGATATTTACCAGGTCACGGGCATCAAAGACGGGCGCGAACTGTTTAGTCATAAACTCAGCGTCTTCCGGTCCCATGCGGTGAGCTACTATGGTGCCGATATTGCCGAAGACCGCATCGCGAATTTCGTTGCTAAGCTGGCCGACATACTGGTTAGCCACAATTAGGTTGAGCCGGTATTTTCGCGCTTCGCTGAGAATACTGGCAAAAGAATCGGTAGAGAAGTTTTGAAACTCATCCACGTACAAAGCGAAATCGGTGCGCTCGGATTCTGGCATATCGGCACGGCTCATCGCGGCCGCCTGGAACTTAATGACAAACATCATACCCAACAGCTGAGAATTCAGCTCGCCAAGCTTACCCTTACTCAGGTTTACAATCAGAATCTTTTTGTTATCCATGACATCACGCAGGTTGAAGGCGCTCTTGGTCTGACCCATTATATTGCGCATGATCTCGTTCTGGAGGAACGCTCCAAACTTGCTGACGAAATAGCCCAACATCTCACTCTTGTGATAATCGGAGGTCTGACCCATCTCCTTAGTCCAAAATTCGATGACCGTCGGATCCTTGAGATAGCGGAATTTCTGCTTCAGATACTCCGTATCGGTAAAGACCTTGGGAATCTCAATAAAGGTAGCACCGCTCGGATCGCTCATCAGCGTCAGAGCGGCATTACGGAACCACTGTTCGAATCGCGGGCCGATAACCCCTGTTTTGCCGGGGTCATAGATTTTGGTTAGCATATTAATCGACTCTTGGATGATGAAATCCTTCTGAGCCGGGTCGGAAAACTCAAACAGATTGAAGCCGAGCGGATATTCCGTATCGGCGGGATTGAAGTAAATGACATCCTCAGCACGGGACTTTGGCACCATCGAAAGAAGTTTCTCGGCCGTATCACCATGAGGATCAATAAAAGCAAAGCCGTTGCCGGCCAGCATGTCTTGAACTACCAGGTTCTCCAGCAAGGTCGATTTACCGGTTCCGGTCTGACCCAGAATGTAGGTATGGCGGCGGCGGTCATCTTCGCTTAACCGAATCTCTTTCTTAACACCGCGGAACTCGTTGAAGCCCATAAGTAGGCCGGTCGCCGGCAGGCTGACGGGGCCGTCTACCTCTTTGGATGCTTGGCGTTCGACGTTGGTCGTCGGCACGAACTGCGAGTCTGGCAGATGGAAAATGCTGGCCAGTTCTGCACTATTTAGAATGTTGGAATGCATTTCCGGAGGAAAAAATCTCAGGATGAAGGCTGTAACTAGGCCCTGTACGTCGATAGCCGGCAGGAATTTGAAGCCATTAAGTCCCGGCGCCTCATACAACGCGAAGGCGGTTGCCAGATCGCGCAGCAGCTGCTGTGAGGTCGCCACGGTCTGGGTCGAGACCACAAGGCGTATCAGCACCTCGAATCCTGGCTGCTTGGTCTTGTTTTCAATCCGTTCGATGGTGCCCAACTGTAGATTCGACAAGGACGGACCGGACGTTTGTTTGGCAGCATCGGCAGCCGCAGTTGTGGGAGGGGCGACAACAGCCTTAGCCAGGTCAATGGCACTGAAACCCATACCCTTGCTTTCGCCTTTACGAAGCTTATCGGCTAGGCCGGTGGACTGCTTCACCCATCCGGATCCGGCCGGTCGCACCATAACCTGGATAGCGGCGCCATCGTCCTTGCCCATACTGGAGAGCGTCGTAATAATGGCTTCTAACGGGTCGCGCTCGAGTTCCTGGTAGGTCGCTATCGGGTAAGCACTCGCCGCCTTTAGTAGCAGTTCGCCGCCCATGGTTGCGGCCAGACGCCCCTCCTGATTGAAAATGTTATGGTCTTCAACTTCTTCAAGCCGTGAGCCGGGGTAGGCCGTCTGAATCGCCTTCTCGACGACGCTTACCAAGGCTACGGGGACGGCAGCATAGAAGTGAACTAGGCCCTGCGACGCCACGATTTCCAAAGCAATGTGACGCTGGCCGTAGAACGTGCTTTTGAAACCCTCGCTAGCAGTTCCTGCCAAAAGATTGTAGAGAACTTCAGCTTGGGCGGTCTGCTCGC
The DNA here is from genome assembly GCA_038244585.1 of Candidatus Saccharimonadia bacterium. Classification (GTDB taxonomy): domain Bacteria; phylum Patescibacteriota; class Saccharimonadia; order UBA4664; family UBA4664; genus UBA4664. Next base: position 4,958 of record JBBRTI010000014.1, read on the forward strand.
GCATTACTTCACGAACGTCACGTCCGCCAGCCACCGTATCTGCGCTGGATGGCGGTAAATGAATCTGGACGGGCACCATTTTAAGCCCGCGCTCAATAGCCTTGGCCCGCCGCAACTTACGCTGATAAACCAGGTAAGCCACGACGCCAAGACCCGCTGCCAGCAGCAGGAAGACTATGACTACGACCACAATTCCGTTCAGTTTATCACCCTCCGACCCGCGCGAACTTGTTTATTTATCTTCCGGCTTCTTAACCTGGTGGCCGTATCGTTTCTGCAAATAATCAATCTGCAGATCCTCGATGGCTTCCTCCTCGGCATAAGGGTTGCCGGACGTCTGGGCAATGACCTGCTCAGTCTTATCGACCCATTCGGGCTCGATAAGGTCTTCGTCGGCGGCGACTACAGGGAAGGGCAGCGTCGCACTCGCCGGGGCGCTTGGCGCGGGCATAGAGGCAATGGCCGCGGCCACGTCACTAGCGCTAAGCGAGGGCGTGCTGGCGGCAGGCTGGCCGCTGGCTGATGCAGCTGGTTGCATTACCGTCTCAGCAGCTTGAGGGGCAGCCGGATTCTCGGGTGAAGGAAGAATCATGCCTTCCGGATTTGATTGGGGTGACTTAGGAGTTTGCGGATTCATAATTACCTCAAATTATAACACTTGTGCTCTGTGCTTGGTAATCGGACTCGACTGATTAAAGATGAACCCATACCGGCGTGCCGATATCAGCCCAATTATAAATGAAAGCCGCCGCGTCGTCCGGTAAATTGACGCAGCCGTGGGAGCCGCCGTAGTAGTAGTCAGAGCCGCCGAAGTTGCCGTTACGCCAGCTCGCGTCATGCATCCCGTAGCCGGAATAGAACGGCATCCAGTAGTCTACTTGGACGTCATAGTTGTATCGGGGGCCGTAGGCGTAGCCGCGCAAATGAGTGTTAGTAGTCTTGTAATAGATACTGAATAGACCGGTTGCGGTCGGGAAGCCGGCCCCGGTGGCGCCGCTCGTAATCGGCGTATCGTAAATCACCGCATGATCCAGCCAGACCCACAAGTGCTGCTTGCTCAGATTAATCTCGATGTAGCGGCCATAGTCCAAGCTTGTAAGCGTCGTCGAGGCGGTCTTGAACGGCACGGCGTGGGTGGTCAAAGGAAAGACTAGCGGCGTTTGCGCCAGAACGGCCGTTTGGATGGCTGACGCGGCCGCATCCTGGTCTATTGCCAGGCCGTCGATGCCTTCCCGGCCGACTTTGGTGACCCCGTTCTCGATGGTAATTTTCTTGTCGACCGGAGCTATGTTAATGGAACCTGCCACCATCTGCACGTAGCCTCGAACCTTGGCCGTATCGACCCCCGTTACTAGCTTGCTGACATCACCCTCGGTCTGCTTGTTGAAAGTCAGCCAGCTGCCGATTTCCGACGTGGAGGGTCCGAATATCCGGTCCTGATAGGTCAGCTTCAGCGTCACGGCCATCAGCTGATTGGCGCGCTCGACGGCAGGCGTCACGTTAGCTGCCAGGATGCGGGCAGGCTGTTGGGTCGACGCTAGTTTAACGGGGCCGGAAGCCGGCGCCGCCGCATCAGCAGTAATTATAGTTGTAAGCTGGGCCGGGTCCACCGACCAGCCGTTTTTATCCGGTACAACTACAACGTCGTTACCTTTTACCACCAGCGTCGCGTCAGTCGCTTCGGTGCCAATGCTGGCTGCGATGCCGGAGGCATAGGCTTTGAGCTTGTCCTTATCGACGGTGAAGGTCAGCGGCAATACTACTGTGCTCGTCGGCAGGAGATGCCCGCGGCGCGCCGCGTAGGCCTGCTCGAGCGTGCCTTCGACCGAGTACGTGATACCCAATTCCGCCGGCGTGGCCGAGAATTTCTTATCGTCAATCCGCAGGTCCAGCCGATATGCCTGGGTAACGCCTGCAATCTTAGTCCGGGCCTGTCCAAGTGTCAGAGCGCCCACGTCCACTCCGGCCACGCTGACGCCAGGCAAGACCTTATCGGCATAAAAGCCTTGAAAGGATAATTGCGCGCCCAGGGCCAATACTAGGCCCAGGCCGGCGACTACAGCCACACCGCGGCCGACCGCAGCCCCGATGCCGGTCCAGGAAACTTTAAAATTGGTAACACCAACCATGACGGTATTATACCGCTAACGGTTAAGAGTACCTAGCTGAAAAACCCGGGAGAGAACCTCTAGTTACGGTCGCTTGACGCCGAAAGTACGCTCGAGCATGTCCCAGGCCTGAGCTTCCAGGCGTGCTGCTTCCTTATCGGTCGGAGTGCGGTCGGGGTAGCTCAGCGTCAGGCGTAAAGTTAAACTGCGACGGCCTGCCGAGACATTTGGGCCGGAATAATCGCCGACATAGGCGACTGTAGCGTGGTGCAAACCCTTCAGCGCCGTATTAACCTGAGTCCAGCTGATCTCGTTGCCAAGCTCGACGGTGATATCACGGGTGGTTCCGGGGAAGCGGCCGAGACCGGCAAACTGCCTCGGGCGGGCCGTTTCTAGCAAAGTCTCAATGTCGATCTCAAGATATGACGCCTCGCCGGTAACCTTCATAGGCCTCAGGACGGCCGGGTCAATCTGTCCGATGGTGCCAATTACAGTTCGTGCCAGGCTAATTTGCGCCGTCCGTCCGTCGGCCAAGGCGCCGCTGCCGGATATCGAAGACACTGTCAACGGTACATTCAGCTCGCTGGACAAAGCATCCAACAGACCCTTGAGATGGCGGTAGGAGTCGTCCGGGCGCGCTACCATTATCCCCAGCCGCAACGGCTCGTCCGGTTGACTGGACCCTTCGCCCGGCAAAAATACTTTACTAAGCTCGTAATAGCTCAGCTCCTTACTATACGTTCGATTTGCGGCCAAGACTTGCAAGTGACTCGGCAGAAGGGAGCTGCGCAGATAGGCCTGTTCGGAAGAGAGGGGGTTCTGCAGCTTCAGGTGCTCGGCCGGCTTCAACCCAACAGTTTCAAGATGGTCCTGACCGACGAACGAATACGTCATTACTTCGAACAGGCCGGCTCCGCTGAGCAGGTTCTTCAGGCGGCTCTTAACGTGGTAGGTCCGGTCGAAAGCCAGAGTACGGGGACGCCAGACCGGCAGGGTGGAGGGAACACGGTCATAACCAAGAACTCGGACGATTTCTTCTATCAAATCCTCCGCAACTTTCAGATCAGTCCGCCACCAGGGAACGGCTGCAACGCTAATGAAGTCCTCCAGCTGCCGGGTAAAGCGCCGGGCGCCCAGAAAACCAGGGTTGGCGGTAAAGATTGTCACGTCTTCTTCAACTACGCCGCTCGTCGCGCGCGTCTGCCATTGGCCGTCGCCGTCAAGTTCAAATTGAACGGCGTGCACGACTCGGCCATCGCCAATGTAAAGTCCGTTATGGCCCACGTGTTTGCCGAGTTTGCTTTCGACCCTCACGTATTTGCCGTCGGCCTCGGTCCATAGGTAATAATGGCCTTCCATCGAGTGGTCCTGTTTGCCGGCCGTGACGTCGGCCAAGTCGTAATCACGCTGCTCATGGCCGGTTGAACCCTCATAAAACAGCACGTCGCCGGGAACCAGATCGGCGGTTTCAATCGGCGTACCAAGTTCAAATTGGGCTAATGACGTGTACCCGATACGCTGACCGATGAGGGAGTAGAGGTAGTCGGTGAAATAGCTGCAGTCAAAGGCCTCCGTGCCGTTCTTTTTGAACGATGCCCCCCATAAATACGGCTTGCCCAGATGACTACGGGCCTCACGGGCAATATCAAACGGCACAGCCTCAATTTGCAAACGTGCCAGGGCGTCGCAAGCCTCGGCTGAGGATAGCTCGTAGCCGAGAAGCTGGTTTAGTTTAGACAATCTCAGTCCGATTCGCTGAGTCCACGGCCAAACTCGTAATACGTCCGTAACGCCGGCCGTCTGCTGCGCGCCGGCCACCTGAGCCAGCAATTCGGTTGCCCTGGCCAGGCCCAGGGGAGCCAGAGTAACGGGAAGGCCACGTTCAAAACGAGCGCTTGCTTCGCTGCGCAGACCCAACCGTTTGGCGGTCTTGCGGATGTGTCCGCCGTCGAACGTGGCCGCCTCAAGATAAATGCGTTGTGTTTCGGCCGTGACCTCTGTAGCCGCGCCGCCCATTACGCCGGCCAGACCGATGATGCCTGTCTTATCAGTGATTACCAAATCGGTATTGGTTAGGACACGCTTTACGCCATCCAAGGTTACAAGCTTTTCGCCGGCCTTAGCTAGCCTGGCACCCAGTGGCAGGATGACTTTATCCGCATCATAAGCGTGCAGCGGTTGGCCGTATTCCAGCATGACAAAGTTTGTGACGTCGACCACAGGGGAGATAGGGCGCACGCCGCTACCGCGCAAACGGCCGGCAATTTCGCTAAGCTGTTTGGTATCGATCTTGCCACTGGCGCCCAGTTCCAACTCCACGACCATGAACCTACTAAGGTAGTAGGGGTCGGCCGTGATATCCACGGCTGGTCCGCCTTCACTGTGTTCCAGCGGTTTAACCAGGTCTTTAAGATTAATCTGCGCGATAGCGCCGACCTCGCGCGCCAAACCGATAACTGACTGCAGATCGGAACGATTCGCGGCCGTCTTCAGGTCTAAGATGCCGTGACTTTCGTACATGTCGCACAATGATGCACCCAGCTCTGTTTCCCTGCCCAAATCAATCAAGCCGTCGTGATCGTTGCCCAAACCCAGCTCCGCTGCGCTACAGAGCATGCCTTCGCTCGCCTCACCTCGCAGTTTGGACCTTTTTATTAGCGTACCATCGGGGAGAGTGGAGCCGACCTGGGCCACGGCCACTCGCATGCCGTCTTTGACGTTGGGCGCGCCACAAACAATTGACAGCGTCTTCTCACCCGTTGTCACTTCTACGATATGCAACCTATCAGCATCAGGATGTTGAACTACTTTTTTAACCTCTCCTACGACGATGTTTTTATCTAGCGATGTTGACGCAATATATTGTTCAACTTCTATGCCGGCTTGTTCCAATGCCTGAACCATAGCCTCATCCGATATTGTGCGACATAGCCATTCTTTGACCCAGGATGTGGAAAGCTTCATGATAAGACCTCTTTAGAACTTTGATAATGGGCGGGGACAATGCTCTCAGACAAGCGGCTCTGACTTCTCTCTATGTCAGCCCCTATCGGACAAACCACTGCCGCCCAGTCAAACAGATTGAGCAAAAGTGTATTTTCTACAACACATCGTCGCGTCATTTTAAAACTGCTCGAGGAATTTGAAGTTGGGATGCCAAAACTCACGGACGTCGTCAACGCCATACTTAATAGCGGCAATACGTTCCGGACCAAATCCAAAAGCAAAACCGCTGTAATGCTCCGGATCAATTCCAACGTTACGCAGCACCTGCGGATGCACCATCCCGGCTCCGCCAAGTTCAAGCCAACCAGTCCCGCCACACAAATGGCAGGATTTAGCCTCAAACTGGCCGCTGCCGGCACAAACTACGCAGGTTGCGTCCATCTCTACGCTCGGTTCAGTGTAAGGAAAGTAATTGGACCTCAGGCGGATTTGGGTACTCTCCCCCAACAGCCCTTTAAGCATGGCCTCCAGCGTACCTTTGAGATCACTGAGGCTAATCCCCTCGTCAACCACCAGGCCCTCTATCTGGTAGAAGCTCCAAGAGTGACGTGAATCCTCATCTTCATTGCGGTACACTTTGCCCGGCGCAACAATACGGATCGGCAGCTTATCCCGGTGCTCAAGCATATGCCTAATTTGAATTCCTGAGGTATGAGTCCTCGGGACAAGGCCGTTTTCCAGGTAGAAAGTGTCCTGCATGTCGCGGGCGGGATGGTCGGCGGGAATGTTCAGAGCCTCAAAGATGTGCCATTCGGTCTCGATTTCCGGACCGTCGGCAACTTGGTAGCCCATCTGCCAAAACAGCTCCACGAGCTCGTCGAGGACCATACTTACCGGGTGGCGATGTCCCGCGGCAGGCGCGATACCCGGAGCGGTTACGTCCAGCGCCGACGCTAACTCCTGCTTGATTGCCTGGTCGGCCAGCTTGGCCTCGTGCTCTTCGAAAGCTGTTTCCAGGGCTGCGCGAAGCCTATTAAGCCTAGAACCCTCCCCTGCCCGCTGCTCTTGCGGCAAAGTGCCTATATTCTTGAGCTGCTCCGTTACCTGCCCGCTGCGTCCGAGCAGTTCCACACGCACAGCCTCAAGCTCCGCAAGCGTGGCGGCGGCTTTGATCCGGGTGATACTGTCGGTCTGGTTCATGGCCATCTCAGCCTCACGTAAACTTCAACGATTGCTAGTAGTAATCCTAGCAGGATAGCGTCTTTAATGCCAAGCTGCTGCAACGAATTCAAGGCCAAGAGCGCGGTAGCCCAGCCTCCTAGCAGCCAGCCCTGGCGCCAGGAATAGCGCAGCCGGTGAGCCTGGGTGGCATGGAGGTGAAAATAACTCTTACCCAGATACAAAGCTAGCGTAGCGGCAGCCGCGGCCTCCGTCAGCACGGCCACAAACCACAGTGTCACCCCAACAGGGCCGATAGCGGCTGGATTGGTCGCAAACAGAGAGACAATAAGCGTCAGGCCTACCCCGGCGGCCCAAACACAGAGGGCGGCAATATATCGCTTAGTCGTCATTTAAACTTCTCACGCTTAGTTGTCACTATTATGTCACCCCTCAGGGCTTTGAGGCAAACGTGCGTTGGGTTAGTCCGGTTCTACAGTAGGTCTTCGCGCTTGAGTATGAACAGGTGGCCTTACTGCTAACGACTTTCTAGCAAGGACTACCGACATATTCTGCGCAGTAAGTCCTGCTTTCGTGCCAAGTACCAATATAATTGAAAAAGCCGCCTGCAGGTGGCGTCTCACGACGGTCTGCGGCGGCTAAGGGATAATTCCAAGAGTTACGGGGCGAACAAACCCGCCCAAATTTTGTAAATTGGCGCTTGTCGCCCCGTAGATATTTCCTACCAAAGGTAAGAGATATATGGGAGTGTGAGCTTGTGAGCTCTGGATCGAGCTCGACTTGAGCTCTTAGTTGATGTGACATTCCCTACCAGATCGGTGCTTCTGGAAGGCAACCGACCACGACATTAGTCGTAGCCGAGTGTCTTCCAGAACCATCATTGCGGAGCAGGCGTAGCAATTAAGTTTGGACCTTAGTTGTAGCTCCTGGAGACCGTAGGGTAAACCCTGGTTAGAGAGTAAGGGGGTACTTTTCTAACCGGGATTTACCCTACCGTCATACCGTGCTGGCTTTATGGGGTATCCATCGGTGCGGTGCCGGGTTGTTAATGGACGGGGGCGAACTGAACTGTCTATAATTTAGCACAAGCGTTTTAAAATGTCAATAGTCTTATGCTAGCTCTTCCCTACTAACGTTATAATGGCTTTGCTAAGGTATAATATACTACTATTACTTACCTTACGGGTAACAATCCACGGTGCCATTGTTGTAATAGACTCTACATTTATGCACAAACTTATCCGTTGTAAAAGCTACAATAAACTTGGTTATACGATACTATCTCAGCAAGTCAAATTGTCCCTCAAATGTGTCTCGTTATCACTAAGAAAAAGAGCCGCTGAAGCGGCTCTTTGAACTATCAATCTGGTTAGCGAAGAGGCTACTCCAGCCCGATTAACTGCTTGATATGGGTGAGCTTGGCCTCGGCCAGCTCATTGGCTCGCCGCTCACCTTCCCCCAAGGCCGTGTCGATGGCAGAGTTTCCGGCCTCCATTAGCGCCGAGTGGGTTCGTTGGAGCGGCTCCAGCTCACCGGTGACCACGCGCGCCAGGTCATTCTTGAAATCACCATAGCCTTTGCCGGCAAAATCTTTCTCCAGCTGTGCAATGCTCCGACCGGAAATCATCGAGTGAATTACCAGCAGGTTGGTCAAGGCGGGGCGATCTGCCCCGCCGCTCACCTGGCTGCCGCTGTCGGTCACGGCGCGCATGATCTTCTTCTCTATCGCCGCCGGCGTATCGCTGAGCAGGATGCAGCCGCTGCTATCTGCATCGCTCTTGCTCATCTTCCTGGTCGGGTCTTGCAGGTCCATGATGCGGGCCCCTACCGCCTGTACGGTCGGCTCGGGAATCTTGAACACCGCCCCGTGCAGGTTATTGAAGCGAGTAGCGATGTCTCTGGTCAGCTCTACATGCTGCTTCTGATCCTCGCCTACCGGCACCTCGTCGACATCGTATAGTAGAATGTCGGCCGCCATGAGCACGGGATAGGCGTACAGGCCCACCAACTGCCCTTCGCTGCCGACACGAGCCGCTTTGTCCTTGAACTGGGTCATGCGGTTAAGCTCGCCCATAGTGGTGTAATTGTTGAGTATCCAGGTCAGCTCAGCGTGAGCCGAGACCTGGCTCTGGACGAATATCGTCGACTGAGTCGGGTCGATACCGCAGGCCATCAGCCAAGCGACGGCGCTGCGCGTGTCCCGCCGCAGGTCATCCGGATCTGGCCGGGTATTTAGTGCGTGCAGGTTCGGAATAAACCAGAACCGCTCGACTCCGCCTTCGCGGCTCATCTCGCTCCAGCGCTTCATCGCTCCCAGATAGTTTCCGAGCGTAAGAGCGCCGGTCGGTTTTATGCCTGAGAGTACCCGTTTCATGGCTGTCCTTTGAGTTTATTGCTTACGGCTACTATATCACGCGGCCGAAGGGTAAAGACTATTCTTCCAGCTGCGGCTTATCGAGCAGAACCGCCTCCACGCCGGGCGACACGTCGGCAATACGCACCACGTCCTTATCGATATGGGCCAGCGATTTGTGGGCGTTGTTGTAATGGCTCACCGTATTGCCCAGAGATGCCCCCATTTTCTGCATGTATATCTCGTGGGCCGTGATGTGGCGTCCAAGCTCGCCGACGCGCTTCTGGATGTCTTTGGCCTTCTCTTCAATCTGCAGGCTACGCAGACCCTGTAGAACGGTCTGCAGGTAGGCCATGAACGAGGTTGGACTGACGATGATGACGTGCTTGTCGCGGAAGGCATATTCGATCAGGTCGCGGGAGTTAGACTGCAGGGTGCCAACCTTATTGATGAGCAGGTCGTAATATATTGCTTCGCTGGGAATGAACATGAAGGCGAAATCCATTGTGTCCTCCCCTGGGCGGATGTACTTGGCCGTCTCGTCGATGCGAGCCTTGAGATCGACCTTGATGGCCTTGATGAGAGCATCCTGGCGGGCTTTGTCCTTCTCTTCCATCAATCGGTTGTAGTTTTCCAGGCTAAACTTTGAGTCGACCGATAATATCATGCCGCGGTCCAGCCGGATGATGGCGTCGACTATGTCGCCGTTGGCAAACTTATACTGCAGCTCGAACCGTTCCGGAGGCAAGACGTTCTCGAGCACACTCTGCAGGAAGTACTCCCCTAGCACACCGCGCTGCTTGGGGTTCTGGAGGGTATTCTGCAATAGCTTGAGTTCGTCAGTTATCGATAGTACCTGCTTGTTGCTCTCCTTGAGCTCGGTCAGGTCGCGGGTGACCTCGCCAATCAGGCGGCTGGAGGCGGCGAACTGCCGCTGCATTGCCTCGTTCATGCTGACCGTGCTGCGATCCAGACGGTCGTTGAGGGTCTGGTGGATGCCCTGCAAGTCCTGTTTGATGAGCCCGAAAGCAGTATCATCCTTCAGATTAGTCTTGAGACCGGCCAGCTGCCTGCCCAGAAGCAGAGCGGTAACGCCGAACCCGATAAGAATGGCCGTCAGAACTAGAATGAGTACGATAATATCCATGTAATCTAGTATACCAGCGCGGTGATTACCGAACAAGAGGCGAACGGAAATAAAAGAGCGAGGCCTGAGCCTCGCTGGCGTTACTTGGTAGCCTCGTGGAAGGCTCGTTCGTTGAATTTGGTGATTCCCTCCCGGCGCAGGAACGACTGCTTGCGCCTGATCGACATCTCGTAGAAACCCGTCTCGATGATGCCGGCCTTGTGCAGCTGCCGCAGTAACATCCGGTAGCGCCACCAGCTCATCGGCGTGTCGATATAGAGGTGCGAGTGGCCCTCAGTGCTTGAAGGCAGCAGAAAGGCAGGGACGTCCAGATCGATGGCGGGCATGTGGCGGCCATCGTCGGTCAGTGATCCAATAAGGTTGGCCTCGTGTTCCGGAACCTGCCTGCGACATTCGTCTTTCCAATTGGCATAACCGTCCGTCATCAGTACCAGAAAGGTGCGCCAAAAGATCCGTTTGGGTACGGCTCGTTCAGTCATTAGGTGCTCCGATATCCAAAGGAAGTTCCGTCAGGATGATTCTATGCCTGAAGGGCGTTTGGGGCAACCCGTCATGGTATCGGGCCCTGTCATAACCAAATTTTAAAGACCGGGCATTCCTGCCCGGTCTTTATTCTCCCAGCGCCTGCGACAACGCATCCAGGGCCCTCTCCAGAGCCGTTTCATCCTGGACCTTCAGCGGCGCCAAGAAGCGGGTCTGACATTCCTGGACAGCCTTAGTGGCGTCCACAGCCGCCAGTTCCCCCTTGGGCGTCAGCACCAAGACGTTTTCGCGCTTGCTCCGGGGGTTGGCACGCTGAACTAACAGTCCTTTGACGCTCAAGACTTCCGCCTGGCGTGTTACCACAGCCGGCGTGACCTCAAGGCGGGCCGCCAGATCCTTTTGACTCACCTCACCAGTGGCGGCCAGGGCGTCGAGCACCCTGAATTGAGAAAAGGTCAGCGCATAGCTGACCTTTAACTCGATTTCCACCTCTCGCTCGAGACTGTTTGTGACCCGAGCGATTTTGTTGAGAAGAGATTTCTCGAATTGAGAATTCCTTACCTGCACATTTGACTCACTGACTCCATAAACAATATACCCCTAAACGATTTAGGGGTCAACAGTTTTTATCTATATTCTTATGCTTTTCCCTGTTTATAGCCTATTTGAGGGATAATATTACTTGTATACCGTCTCATCCAGGCTGTTAATACCTCACATAATTGCTGCCAAAGGTGGCTATTTTGAATCGTTATTATGTTTCCCCACACCTTATCCACAGGCTACTGCACCGAACAGATGTCAGTAGAAAGTGACATATCGTCCGACCGAACGCTTGTCGCAAAACGTCCAAGCTGGCTGTATGATGTAATTAGGCTCGGGCAATCGCACCGGGCGGTCTCCTACCTTCATAACCTAAGCGAAAACGGACCGAAGCGTAGTGTCGTAAAATATTCACGAACACCGATCAATCGTTCGATGATACATATGACCATCTGCAGGCGTATCCGCCGAGCGGCATATTGCTGTCATAGCTCCAGACCCGGACCGGCTCCCACCAATTACCGCTAGACGAATGATTGACGAGCTTACCCTGTCGCCGGCAGGCGCCGTTAGCCTGTCTCACGAAACTCCGTCGTAGAAGCCTCTTGGCAACCGAAAGCCTGGCAGGATACCGAAATACCCCTGCGGCTCTCTTACCTGCCTCATATCGCAGTTAGCATCCTACTGGCTGAGATAGCGACGGCTATGATCCTTGTCCGGTCGCATGGCTTGGCAATCAGAGGCCTATTGGTCACCGGAATTATGTTCATCTACGTCAAATGGCCCCAAGATACGAGGTGACAGCGCCTTTGTACCCGTACCTTTACCGCTGTTACGCGGTAATTATGCATTATTGAAGAACTTATTTATGCTATATATTTGATATTGCTTACGTTTATTAAGTAAAAATTATTTCAAATAATCCATTTTCACCGCAAACATTGCGCTTGTGTTTTTCGATTTTTACCGTTAGTATTATGAATAAGTGCAGGCCCGTAAAAAAAGACCGCGAGTACCGGTCTTTTTTGTGTCCAAACGAAACTGATGACTGATTAGGCTAAAAGAAAAGAGCCCGCGGCTCCGGTGTGGAGCGTTGGGCTCGAGTTAGCAGTTACCTGCTGACTAAGTTGGTAAGGGAGAGGGTTTTCTTGGGTACCCTCACCCCGCTGCGGATCAGTCGGCGCGGCAAATGGCCGCTAATGACCGGCTAAGCCACAGCTTATCTTGCTAGTCCCAGCCCAAGCTGGGTTTCGGTTGCTTCTGTGGTCTCGGGACACAGAGTTACAGCTTCCTATCGCTCGTTCCCTCGCAGACGAGGAGGCTTGGCGAGTACCCACGGTTTCCGAGTTGCATCCCGGTTGCCGCTACATAATAGCTAACGCAAAATCGCGCCGCTTTGAAGCCTACCCGAGCATAGTCTCAACTTGCCTAAGGTCGAGAACAATCGGCTAGGGGCACGCAGTAAGGGTAGCTAACCCATAACGACGTTTCCCAGCCCTGACTGAAAATGCGATGCCACGCAAGACACCGACCAAACCCTCAGCAAGGTTTGATGCAGAGGTACTCCCCGGTTTCAGCCTATACAGGCCAACCCACAGTGATACCGCTACCACCCATGCACCGTCTACCGACGCTAACGCGCCACTAGACACAACGTGCAAGCTTTTTTGTTAAATAAGAATCCGGTTTTCAAAGAATATCGATATACTACTACATCACAAGGGTTATGTCAATTAGTTTAGAGTACTTATACCTATCCCATCCCCTGAAACTAAAAAGACTCCATTCTAATGAAGTCTTTTTCTTGGTCGGGGTGACAGGACTTGAACCTGCGACCTCTGCGTTCCGAACACAGCACGCTACCAACTGCGCCACACCCCGTGAGGACAGTCCTAAGTTTAGCCGACAACCGGACGTGCTGGCAAGCCTCTAGGTCATGTGGCACGACAGTCAGGCCTAATTACTTATAAACCAGAAAGGCTTGGGAATCTTGATTGTGGCGTCGGAGGACGCCAGCTGACGTCGCATACGGGGCGTAAACTCGCGAGTTACGAGCGCCGGCCAGTTTTGCTTGAGCCATTTCTTTTGATCCAGATACAGTTGTAGTAATCCCCGCTCAGCATATTCGCGCCTCATGACCCCACCAGCATGAGGATGTGACTGCGCTTGGTCTAGCGGCGAGTTAAAACCGTGGGCGTAATGTGTCAGTTCATGAACCAAGGTTGCAACCACCACGAACTCCGGGATCTGCGGGTCGCGGAAGAGACCGTTCATGGTAATGATGCTGGTGTTCCGGTCCTGAGGATCAAGCGATATACTGCCCAACCGCCGTTTGGTCCGCCGCCCATAGACAATCCTCACATCGTTCTGTTGCGGCACGTCGTTAAAATGAGTGTCCCAGGTATCATCGAGCAGTTGCTGCAACCAGGCTTCGTCGCGCGTCATAGCGTCATGTCTCCGTCGTCTTCGTTGCCGTAGTATTTGTAGGCCGCCGGCTGATTAAAGGCCGACGGAGCCGACGGGGCGAAGTCGCGGGCACGCAACCTCCCCGCCAATTCAATGAGCTTGGTTCGATGATTCTTGAGGATGAGCGGCGTGAGCTGAGCCGTCCCCACGACGCCCGTCACGACGTAGTCCAGCGTCACCGCCGCCGGAGCCGTGCCGGTGAGCTGCTGGATGGCCAGGGCGTAGGTGCGAAGTTGGAAGCTCTTCTTGGCCTTCTCGGCCAGCTTTTCGGCATCATGCGACGAGCCTGTCTTGAAATCGCGGATCTCCAACTCATCTCCGCGGCCGAAGGTGGCGTCCATGCGTCCCCGCAGGCGCAGTTTAGCCTCGGGAATCTCCAGGGTTATAGGCTGCTCAGTTGAGCGCACCGGACGATCCGTCACAGACTCACGTTCGACA
>JBBRTI010000015.1:0-17973 GCA_038244585.1 Candidatus Saccharimonadia bacterium
CTGTAGTAAGTTTCGAGGTCCGGAGGCAGCGCGGTGTACTCGGTCGCCAGGATGGAATGCAGCTCGTTGGCCTGTTGACCTGGCTCGCTGATGGCGTACTGGGCAATACGGTCGCGCAGATCGGCATCGGTGATACCGGCGTAAGCCTGTTCCAGCTGTAATGTCAGTTTGGACTGCTCGGCATTAGACAATCGGCTCCAGGCGGCATGGAGCAGCTCGTGGGCAGTGACGACGTCCATTTCCGGAGCCAGGCTGGGATTATCGATGCGCAGTATGAAGATATTGTTGCGGTAGTAGCAGCCTAATTCCAGCTCACCCTTGGTAGTCTCACAATCGCTGTTGAAAGCGGCTTTCGGGGCGATCGTCGGATTAGTGCGGTAAAAGATGCCGCGAGCAAAATCCGTCAGTTCCAAACGCGTCTCGATGGCGGCGACTTCGGCCGGCGGCCTGTAGGTGGCCAAGGCATATTGATCCAATACAAACTGGTAATTAACGGCGGCCCCCAGCAAGGCCGCAACGAATGCGAGCTTAAATACGGTACTGAAAACTGAGATTGATCGTGCCATTATGCGCTCACTTTACGGCACCGACAGGCTACAAACAAGCATCCGTTTCGCTCATGCTTGCAAATAAAGCGGGCGGGAGTACGATGTTCGATTGGCTCGGGCGGCAGCCTCTCTATCACTATGCAGCGACTTCATACCCTATCCCCTTATTTAGTCTCGAAGCCGGTTGATAGCCGCCGTGCTTTGTCGTGGCAGCGTCGGCTTCGGCTAGTGCTCTGGCAGTTGCCTCGTCCAAGTGCCAAGACCGGCTTCCAACTGGGTTCGTGGATGGTTCTTGTCTTTATCATCGTGGGGTCGTTTAGTACCGGCACCCTGCTGTCGCCGCCGAGCCGCCTGTACGCGTCCGGAGGGCAGCAGGCCGCAGAGGTAGCCCGACTGTCGGGAAGCGTCGCGGCTCCGACGCTTCCGGGCGGCCCGACCGGTCAGCTCTTACCCCCTGGCACCATGGCAGCACCCTACACCTTCCGCAACAGCTACAGCGCCGGCCAATGTACCTGGTACGTCGCCGGACGCCGCCAGATCCCCCACGGTTGGGGCAACGCCCGCACCTGGCTGCCGCGGGCCCGCGCCGCCGGCTGGTCGACCGGCATCGTACCGGCCGTGGGCGCCGTCGCCTGGACAGCGAGCGGTTATTACGGCCATGTCGCATTAGTTGAGGCCATCGAAGGGGCGCAAATCCAAATCACGGAGATGAATTATCTGGGGACATACCAGATAGACCGTCGCTGGGTTCCGGCAACAAGCTTCCAGTATATTTATTAAAGCCTTATGCTTGTGGCATGAAGAACCTCTTCCGCCGTCTGCAGCCCGAACTGTTCGCCCTGACGCTGGCCGCCGTGGCTACCCGTTTCTGGGACGTTTTCGCGCCCAAAGCCGTCATTTTTGACGAGGTCTATTTCAAGGCCTTCGCCGGCCATTACCTGGACCACTACTACTTTTTTGACATCCACCCGCCCTTAGGCAAGCTGCTGCTAGCCGGCTGGGCGGCGCTCACGCACCTGCCAGCCGCCGACCTGATTTCTGCAACGACTCCTACTGTCGGACTGCGAGTCCTGCCAGCCATCGCTGGGATACTCATTATCCCCTTGTTCTGGGCACTGCTGCGCCGCTTCGGAGCCAGCCGCCCCTTTGCTTTCCTGGGGGCCTTCGCCCTACTGCTCGATAATGCCCTGCTAGTGGAATCCCGGCTGGCCGTGATGGATTCAATGCTACTACTCTTTGGACTAGCCTGCATTTACTTCTACCTAATTGCCCGTCGCACCACCAGCCGCTGGTATTGGCTATGGGTGAGCCTGGCCGCCGCGGCGGGTGGAGCGGCCGTCAGTACCAAATGGACGGGCGCCACCGCCCTCGGGCTTGTCGGGCTTATGTGGCTGGCCGACCTGCGATTCCGCCGCCCCAGCCTCCGTCGCGCCCTGGGCAGCCTAACTATCGGTTTGCTCGTTCCCCTGGCCATTTACATCGGCTCCTTCGCCGCCCATTTCGCCCTGCTGACTCAGTCTGGCGAAGGCGACGCCTTCATGACGCCTAATTTTCAATCCAGGCTCAAAGGTAGCACCTATTACGACCCGTCTGTCCGCTTCGGCTTCGTCGATAAATTCGTTGAGCTCAACCGCGTAATGTTCACCTCCAGCCAGACGCTGAAAGCCGGCCACCCCTACGGCTCCCGCTGGTACACATGGCCGCTGGAACTGCGCCCCATCTACTATTGGCAGGGACAGACCCAGGACGACGGACGCCAGGGCAATATATACCTCTTGGGCAACCCTATCGTGTGGTGGGGCATCCTGATTGCCGCGGCCGGAGGCCTGATCCACGCCCGCCTGCAGCGCATTCGCCTGCGCTCAACTACAATCGCCGCGTTATCATTTCTTGGCGTAGCCTACCTAGTCAACTTCCTCCCCTTCGTCGGCGTACCCCGCGTCATGTTCCTCTACCACTATTTCTTTTCCTTCATCTACAGTCTGGCGTTCGTCATCATCCTATGGAACGACCTCAGTGCCGACCGCGCTGGCAAAAACGTCCTAGCAACCCGACCCTCACAGGCAGTTTATGCCGGGATCCTGGGTCTTATCCTGCTGGCCTTCCTCTACTTCGCCCCCCTCACCTACGGAACTCTGCTCACGACGCCGGACCTCAACTCCCATATGTGGCTGCGCAGCTGGCGTTAGTAGTGGAAAATGGTCCGCAAATCGACTACCATAAGAAATATGACCCAACCAGAACGCGATCAAATCGAAGCCTCCGCGGAGCAGTTTGCCCAGCAGCTCGGCGTGGCCTATTTTGACACCCGCCCCAATATTGATATCACCCCTCTCATCGGCAAGCTGACCACAGACGGCATGCGCGCCTACGGCATCGTGCCGTTGAAGCTGTCGGACAACAGTCTGCTGCTAGGGATTAATTCCCTGACCAACCGCAGTCTCTTGGAGCCGCTCCGCCAGCGTCTCACCGGCTACGATGTGACCTTTGCTCTGGCCTCGGACTTCGGCTGGCAGCGGACTTTCAACCGCTTCACTATAGCCGCCAACCAGGACATCCTGGAGTCAGGCGACTTCGAGGCCTTTAGTGAGCAGGTGGCCGCGTTGGATCCCAAGCACATGTTCGAGCCTGTCGCACAGCTGGCCTACCAGCTGGGAGCCTCCGACATCCACATCGAACCTTCAGCCAACGACGCCCGCATCCGCTTCCGCCTGGACGGGACGCTTCACCCTATCATTACCATCCCCAGAGACCGCTACGACCTGTTTACCAGCGACCTGCAAATGCGGGCCGGGGTCAAATGGGGCGCCGATACGCCCCAGGGCGGCCGCATCAACATCCGCGCCTTCAACGCCGAGGGAGATGAGATCGACGTCAACATGCGCCTGGAAACCATTCCTTCGCTCCACGGCCAGGATGTCGTCATCCGCATCTTCAATCTCAGCATGCAGTACCTGAATCTGGATAACCTGCACCTCACGCCTAAGCAGAAAGAAGTCCTCTCACGGGCGGTGGCACACCCGCGCGGCATGGTCCTCACTGTCGGTCCGACCGGCTCAGGCAAGACCTCGACGCTCTACTCCATTCTTAACCATCTCAACAACGACCAAGTGAAAATCGTCACCCTCGAGGATCCGGTGGAGTACGAGCTCGAAGACGTCTCGCAGATTCCCGTGCATTCGGAAGACCAGCAGATGTTCATCGAGAAGCTCCGCGCAGTCCTGCGGGAAGACCCCAATATAATCATGATCGGTGAGATTCGCGATGCCGATACAGCCAAAACGGCCCTTCAGGCCTCCCTCACGGGACACCTGGTGCTCTCCACCTTCCACGCCGCCTCCAGCTCGGCCGCCGTATCGCGTCTTATGGACATGATTGGGCAGAATCCACTGTTAGCATCGTCCATCCGGCTCATTATGGCCCAACGCCTCGTCCGACAGCTCTGTGAGGCCTGTAAACAGCCCTACAAGCCCACTAGGCCCGAGCTGCTGGAGATCAAGACTGCCCTAAGTGGCCTGCCCGAGGCTTCGCAACCGCATTTTGAGACGCTCAAGCTTTACAAGGCCGTCGGCTGTGACAAATGCCACCGCTTCGGCTTCAAGGGCCGTATAAGCGTCCTCGAGCAGTTGGTAGTGACGCCGGCCATGGAAGCTCTAATCAGCCGTGGCAACGCCGCCACTACTAGCCTGACCATCGAACAGGCCGCTATCAAGGACGGTATGATTACCCTTCTCCAAGACGGCATTGGCAAGGTCCTGGCCGGCAAGACTACCCTCGAAGAGGTCTACACCGCCGTCGGCGAATAATGACTCAATAACTAAGAGCCGGGACTATCCCGGCTCTTTTGCGTTAAGGAGAGCCATGGCGCCGTAGAGGCCACCGTCGTCGCCCAGCCTGCCGGCGACCAACGGAGGCCATGACGCATAGATCTTGGGCAGTTTGTGCAGAACCATGGCAATTTCGGATATATCGATGTCGTGCATCATGCTCCCTCCCAGCACCACGATGTCAGGCGACCAATGCAGGATGGTGTTGTAGAGCGCGTTGGCCAGGTATTGGGCCTCTTTGTGCCATATCCGGGCGTCATGAAGCTCGCGCGGCGGTTGGCCGTAGGTCCGCTCCAGGGCGGCCCCGCCGGTGAGGTCCTCCAGCTGGTGCATGCGGCCGTCAGCCCCTTGAATCCGCTGCGCGCCCAGCTCGAAGCCGCGGGCGCTGGGCTCAATGACCCCGTCGACGATCCGGGCGCCATTTACCCCGGTACTGACGGTGACATAAGCCACAATACTACGGTCTTGTCCGGCTCCGTACACCGCCTCACCCAGCCCCACTACCTCGGTATCGTTACGGATAGTAACCGGAATGCCCAAGTGCTGGGCAATCTGTCGCCCCACCCTTTGCCCTACCCAACCCGGCAGATTCGGGGCGTGGGTTAGGCGGCCGGTATCGTGATCCAGCTGTCCGGGCATGCCTCCAGCCGCTTCGGTCACGGTTTGGCCGTCCAAATAGCCATCAAGGTGCTCTAGGAGCAAATCAATGCCTTTCTTACTCGAATCGGTAGTAAAGTGTTGTATATTTTGCAACGATTTGCCATCACTCAGGGCAAACCGCGTCTTCGTGGCACCAATATCAAAAACTAGTTTCATCACTGTGCCCCCGCCGATATTCATAGACTCGGCCTTCATAGCCCAACAGCTTGACCGTCCCGCCCGTATGGACCTCGCCGTCACCGTCGACGGACACGGTTCCGGCAATCCAGGCGCCGACTGCACCAAGCGTCGCAGTCTGAGGCTGGTCCGAGAAGTTAAGAACCACGCACACCCTATGTGCCACGGTCTCCCGCATGAAGGCGAAGACGTCCGGGTTCCGGGCGTCAAGCGACCGGTAATCGCCGTCCCGCAAGGCCGGCATGGTCTGTCGCAAATGGATTAGGTGGCGATACAGCTGCAGCATCGAGTCCGGCTGCCGCTCCTGGGCCGCCACGCTGAGTGCGGCCGCCCGCTCAACGAACGGCAGCCAGGGTCGTCCGGTCGTAAAACCGTAGCCTGCCTCCGGGCTCCACGGCAGCGGACTGCGTTCGGGGTCACGGCCGAAACCCCGACCCGGTACCCTGGTCTCCCATGGGTCGCGCACCTGGTCGGCGGTCACCTTGGCATCCGGCAGTCCCAGTTCGTCGCCGTAATAAACCACGGGCAGGCCGCGCAGCGTTAACTGCAGCATGGCCACTAGGCGTGCCTGGAGCGGTCCTAGGCGGCTGGCCAGCCGTTTATGGTCGTGGTTACCCAATACGTAGTTCGGCCAGTCCTGCGGCCTCAGAGAAGCCTCATACTCGTCTATGAACGACCGGAACGCCGCCGCGCCCCACGGCAAGGTCATCAGATTGAAGTTGAACGGTGCGTGCACCGGATGTTCCTCGCACGCCCGGTACAGCGCACTCATCCCGGGAATGTCCAAATATGCTTCGGTCACAAGTAACTTGTCGTCACCGCCTTCGGCCAGCACGTTGCAGAGTGACCCGATAATTTCAGCCACCTCGTCCTCCACGGCACTGTAGACTTGCAGGAACTCTTCGGCCGGATCGCTCGTACCCTCGACGTAGGCAGGGTTCGGTGGGTTATCTCGCAGCTGGGCGTCCTTGAGCAAAGCCATGACGGCATCCGTCCGGAACCCGTCCACGCCCCGCTTGATCCAAAACCGCAGCACCTCCAGAATGGCGGCGCGGACCTCAGGATTGCGCCAGTTGAGGTCGGGCTGCTCAGGCAGGAAACTGTGCAGGTAATATTGCTTGGTCGAGCGGTCCAATGTCCAGGCAGGGCCACCAAAATGGGACAACCAGTTGTTCGGTGGCCCACCGTCTGGAGCCGGATCGGCCCAAAGATACCAATCCCGACGGTCGCTCTCACGGCTCGCTCGTGACGACTTGAACCACTCGTGCTCAGTCGAGGTATGGTTGGGCACGAAGTCCATCATCACCTTCATCCCTCGATCATGAGCCTCGGCTAGTAGATGGTCAAAGTCGCCCATGGTGCCGAATAAAGGATTTATCCGCTCATAATCCGAGACGTCGTAACCGAAATCGGCCATCGGTGAAGCATAAATCGGCGACAGCCACAGCGCCGTAATGCCCAGCGACTCAGCCGTCCCGTCATTGAGGTAATCCAGGTGTCGTATGATGCCTGGGATATCGCCGTAGCCGTCACCGTCGGAATCAGCAAAACTCAAAGGATAAAGGTGATATAAGACCGCCTGTCGGTACCAGGTGTCATGGAGTTTATTGTCTAGCATTGGTTGTAATTATCACTACGTTTTAACACTATATTTTAATAATTTTGCCTTGGTTAGGGGTAGGAGCGGCTTCAACTTCATGGCTACGTTCCCGAAACGCCTGGGCTGACGGGCGGCGTCGGCCAGATACTCTTCCGGTCGCAAGTAGCGTTTCACGAACTGGGTGAAGACTGCGTTGGTCCAGCCGAAGCCTGTCTGTGACGGGTAAACTCCAGGCGTCGGCTCGCCCGCGGGATCAATGACGTTGTACTTCTCATGGAACTGGCCTGTCTGCTCGAATTTGGTAAGGTTAGCCCTGAGCCATTTGCGGGCGACTCGTTCAGCCGCCGTGTGGAAGCCGTAGCGCTCAAGACCTTCGGTCACAATCAGCTGAAGCGGGGCCCAACCGTTGGGATAGGCCCACTGCATAGGAAAGCTGCTGTGCGGCAGCCTCTGCCTGGCCGTTGTAGTTAAGCCGCCAGGAGCCTCGAACCGCTCCAACTGCCCGCAAATCCGGGCAGCGGTGGCATGTCCGTCCATTCCAGCCCACATCGGATAGAAGCCGGCCAGCGACCAAACATCACTCTGCTGACCGGTCATGAAGTTGTAGTCGAAGTAAAAGCCCTTCTCCTCGTTCCACAGGTACTTGCGCATCATGGCCTTGCGGCGCGCAGCACGCTTCTTCCACTCGACCGCCTCTTCCGCCTCACCCAGAAGCATGGCAGTGGTGGCGAAATCGGTCTCGTACTTATAAAGCAGAGC
This sequence comes from Candidatus Saccharimonadia bacterium, assembly GCA_038244585.1. Taxonomy (GTDB): domain Bacteria; phylum Patescibacteriota; class Saccharimonadia; order UBA4664; family UBA4664; genus UBA4664. The sequence continues at coordinate 7,572 of JBBRTI010000015.1, forward strand.
GTTGAGATCCACAGGGATAAAGCTGAGGCACTCCCGGTTGAAGCGCGTAGTCATGTCCCAGCCGCTCTCGGCTTCAGCCAGATCGTCGAGGACGTTGATGTCATAGTAGCGCGATAGGCCGTTAAAGACCTGGCGCCAGTTAGGCTGAGCCGATCCCATCCACACGGTGCGATATTCGTCCTTGGCGACGTCCATGGCCCGTTCCAGCCAGCGCTTGTCCCTCTCCACAGCATAGACCTCAAGGATGAGGCTCGTCAGGAAAGGCGGCTGCGACCGGCTGGTGAAATACGTACGTCCGGCATTAGGGATAACGTGGTAGCGCTCCATCAACGAGATCAGGTCGTCGGCCATTCCCTTGACCAGCTTCTGCCGCGGCGTTCCAATAAGTCCCCGGGCCATGAAATAGGTGTCCCAGTAATACAACTCTTCAAAAGCGAAGCCTGTGTCATTTGCGGCGCTGGGGACGAAGTACGGCCGAGGTACGCCCATCAGCGTACCGATATCCCTAGGATGGAACCGCTCGAGCCGCTGCCAGTAGGCGTCGATGTAGCGGACGGCCGGCGCGGTCTGGAGCGGCGTGAATTGCGGACCAAGCTGGGAAAGGCGCATGACTGATCTTTACGGTTATGCTCCAAGCATATGATGAGCGCTCATACCTGTAAAGAAACAAAAAACCAGCCAAGGCTGGTGGACTAAAGTACTTATGCTAATTCAAGCTATACGTTCATTTATAACCCGCTGAATTGTACTTGTCAAACTTGTCGGACAAATGGTTATTAAGACGGGCGTTATTACCCCGGCCTAGTTGGGTTTGAAGATATTCTTGACCCGCTCACGGATTGCTTCAAAGGTACCGTCCACTGGGATGAGGTCGCTCGATCCGCCGGCATTTCTCAAATAGCCACCTGGAGCGGTCGAGAGTACCAGGTTGACCGGCTGGTTGGCTTTGGCCTTCTGCCAGCCTTGCGCCAGCTGCAGCAGCTGCACCGAGCCCATATCGGTCCTGAGGCTCTTATGGAGCGCATCCACCAGCGGTACCAAGACTAGGGGGTTGGCCAGGTTCTGCCACCGCACCATCTTGTCACGGACCAGACTCATCACTTCCTGCTGGCGCGCCGCCCGGCCGAAATCGTCGCCACACGTGCCCTTGCGGCAGCGCACGTACTTGAGGGCGGTCGAACCGTCCATGTGCTGATGCCCGGGTTTGATATCTATGCCACAGGACTTGTACTGGTTGTCGTCGCAGGGGTATTCACTGTCGAAGAGGCGGTTTTTGACGTCAACATCGATGCCACCGACCGCATCTACTAAGCCTACCAGTCCGGAAAAATCCGTCTGAACAAAATAATGAATCGGAATGTCGAGAGTATCGCTGACGGTTTGCTCTGCCAGTTTGGTGCCGCCATGAACGTTGGCGGAATTGATTTTGGCGTAGCCGAAATCCGGTAATTTAACCCTCAAATCGCGCGGCAGACTGATTTGGGCTACCCGGCCGTCGGGGATATCGTAGCTGAGCACCATCATTGTATCGGTGAGGCCCTCTCCGGCATGTCCCGGGTCGCCTAGTCCCAGTATCAGGACGTTGGTCCGGCCGCTGCCATCACGGGCTAAGGGCGTCAAATCAAACGGTTGAGTAGATATTTTTACAACGATTGAAGCGATATAGGCGGCATAGACCAAAGCGGCAAACAAGACCAGAAGCAGGGTGATAACCAGAGTCCGCTTGACCCTGCCGGGCCGCGGTGCTCGTACCGGCTTCTGGGATGTCGGTTCTAGGCCGCTAACATATTCTTCAGGTGTCGGCATATAAGGGCGTTCCATAATGGTTATTGTAGGGCGAAGCTGACCGCCTGCCAAGTCACCCTACTCCGCATGGCGGGCCAAATGCCATTTATGACAGTACCGGCACCGGTAAGGGGCAGTACGACCACCCGCCTCGCCGTATTGCCAGCCAGCGTAGGCGCGGGCGGCCACCGCGGCCTCGCGGGACTGCCAAGTCAGCTTTGCCAGGCAGGCCGCTTCCCGGCGCTGCTGGTCCTCTTCACTGATGCCAAAAAAATCCATAGCAATATTGTAACGCATTAGACATTAATTATTGACATTAATGTAAAACCTGTTATTATAATGCCAGTTCAATCGTACCTTCCATTTTCCCAGTCCTAGGAGAGACCATGACGTTCGGCCAGCGGTTAGCTACCATGGGCTCTGCGCTCATGGTTGTAGTTTTTGCCCTCTCTGCGTGCAGCGGGGGTACTCCAGCTCCCCACACGGTCAACGCCGTGCCAATTACGCTGGACTCAATCAGCCCAGCACCAACGACGGCGGTTACACCCAGTCCGTCTCCCACCTCGACGGCCGCCACGGCACCTGCCACGACCGCTCCACGGCCCTCGCCCACCACGTCAGCCCCCAAGGCGAGTTCCGCTTCAACGGTTTCAAAGCCTCGTCCCGCAGCATCGGCGGCTTCGCCGAACGTTCAACCGACCACGGCTCGCCCGTTGATTCAGTCTTCCACGCTTGCGTGGAATAACCGTAACTGCCTTTACCAGTGGGACGGCGTCCGCTGGGTCTTCCGTAACATGTGCCGCACACCGCAGCCCAACGGAGCACCCGACTTCGCATACAGGGACGACAACGATAAGTTGTTGTTCACTGCCACTACAAGCGCAAGCTTGAAGCTGGTATGGTGGACGGATGCAAAACTGCAGTACCAGCAACTGACGAACTATGCCCCTGACGCTTACGGCGAGGCAGTCTTTTTTCTCCAGCAGGCCAGTTTTGACGGCATCGATCTGCTGAGCCTAGACGCCTTCTTCGCCGCAACGGCCCAGAAGCAGCAGTTCCAAGCCTCTCATCCCAGCGCCGACCTGACGCCGGGCACCCGCAGCTCCCAATGGACTGTTTTCCGCAGCACCTGGTGGCCGGCCATCTCGGCCAGTACCTGCTCGGCAGCCTACCGCTGCCCATAGGCCTAAAAGGATTCTCATTGAGGACCCAAAAGGGCTCCGACCACCTTTGGTCGGAGCCCTTTCTCTTTCAGCTACGGTTATTTAACTTCGAGTAGCTCGATATCGAACACCAGGACGGATCCGGCAGGGATAGACCCAACTGGTCGGTCACCGTATCCGGCCACTGGCGGGACGATCAGACGCCGCTTGCCGCCAACTTTCATCCCGATAGTACCTTCTTCCCAGCCGGTAATTACCTGGCGCTGGCCGGGTGTGAAGCTAAACGGCACCCCGCGGCCGTAGGACTCGTCAAAGACCTGTCCGTCCGTCAACCAACCGCGGTAATGCACCGTAATCTGATTGCCGGGCTTAACTTCGGCGCCGCTGCCAGCGGTAATTTCCTCAACAATCACCTTGTCGGCCGATTTGTACTGGGCATATTGGGAAAAATCCGGGGTGGAGTTATTGTCATTGTTGACCGTATTTTGGTCCATAATAGGCTCGCTTCCTGTTGTACTTGTCATAATTCTCACATATTTCAATCGTATGAAGTCTGAATCGCAAATTTAAACTACATCACCTAACAGTGTAACATCCCGTCGGGCGGCGCAGCAGTAAAAGGTATAGAATATGGCTAATGGATAGTTATAAAAGTTTTTCCCGCTTCTACGATGACGTCATGGGAGACCGCTCCGACGTGATCAAGGTCGTGAGTAACTGTATCAATGAAGCCTTCCCTGCCGCCCGGAGCCTGCTGGAGCTAGGATGCGGAACCGGTTCCATCCTAGCAGGTCTAAGCGACCGCTTCACGGTTACCGGCATCGACATATCGCCGGAAATGTTGAGACAGGCACAACAGAAACTGCCAAATACTCACCTGCATTTGGGAGACATCACCCGCTTTGACCTGGGTGAGCACTATGACGTGGTCATCTGCGTCTTTGATACCATAAACCACCTCCTCGACCTGGGCCTCTGGCGGTCAACTTTTGCCAACGCCGCCCGCCATCTTAATGACGGCGGTCTCTTCCTCTTCGATACTCTCACTATCGGCCGCTTGGATGATGAGATTTTCATGCCTACCTACTCTGAAGCCTTCGCCACCGGCTCGATCGAGATAACCACCACGCGCGGGCGCGACGGCGAAGTCGCCAACGCCATCACATTCCAGCAGCCCCAGCCTGACGGCCTGATCCAGGTTTTCGAGGAAGACCTGCATGAGGCGGCCTTCCCCCTCTCAGATATCGCCGCCGGCCTGGCAGCCGATTTCAACATAATCAAAGCCTTCACCTCCGACGGCAACCCTCCCACTGACGATTCTGAGCGCGTCTATTTCCTCTGCCGTAAAAAAATAAAAGGGCCCTCCGTGATGGAGGACCTTAAGGCTCAGGCTTATTCTCTGAGGCAGGCGGAGATATAAACGTCGTCGGTGACTCCATGCTGCAACAAACTGCTCACACGCGTTTGCGCCTTCAGGCCGGCGGCAATGGCCAACCGCGTGCTAGAGACGTCCGGAAACTCCTGGGCTAGTTCTCGCACCCACTCATAACCGGGAGCTTCAAACAAAGTGCCGAGGGAGTCGCTGACCTTCTTATAGGCAGCAGAAACCGCCTGCAGGGAGTCAATCTCGCGTTCGCTGCCCTGGTAGTTAACTACCTGACAGTTTCCACTCGGTAATGGACGAATCGATTGGAGGCGGGTTGCCGTAAGGAGATTGCAAACAGTGGCTTCGGTCAGCTCCTGGAAGGCCAGGAGTTCAATTGCTACAGGCAGCGAGTGCGATAGTGTTTTGCCACCGATAATCAGCTTGCCGTCCGGGCCTTCAATGCGGCTGGATATTGTCAGCATGATAATTCCTTCCGGAAACTTCGCCGATTGGCATTTGGGTAAAGGTACGAGCTGTCGCTTACGTCCCATTCTGGCACAGCCTGGATGTCTAAGTCCACCCGGAACGGCTGGTGGCTGGACTGGCTGGTATCACGTGGAGTACACTAATTCAACTCCCATTAGACCCTACGATAAGGAGAGAACAATGCTTGAAATCATCGCCAGGCAACGGCTGCCGTTCGTCATTCTATTTTCCGTCATCATGGTCGCCGCCTTTTGGCGTGGCGGTTGGCGTAGCCGCCTCATGGGCGCGGCGGTGGGAACCATGACCGGCTCGGCCGTCGTCATGGTGGCCATCTTATTCAACACCACCCAACTTTGGTGGCTGCCTCCTGGCAAGCAGACACCGCTCACTTTCGATGTTCCCGAGCTGCTCCACCCCATCGTGGCCCCCGTGGAGGCCATTGCCGCCGACCAGCTCCACCTCCAGGCCGCCGTAGTTGCCATGCAGAACTTGGCCTACTACGCCCTGGCGGTCGTGGTGGCAATGATTGTCTTCAACGGTCTGATGATCTGGAAGTATATCGAATTCCAGCGCGACGTGCGCTTTGTCAGGCAGGTGCTCAAAAACAATCCCCGGCTGCTCGATGATTAGCCGTGGAACCTCCGTCTCGATATCGTGGCGGAGGTATTTATTGTTAAAATCGTTGTAAAAATATCATCAATATTGTTCTAAATTACTGTTTCGACCTACTGGATTGATATCAGCTTTACGCCAAATATTAGCATCGACCCGCCAAGAATATCTCTGTGTTATATGCCCCCTTACTCTTGTGACGTCGGCAATGAATCCTATTTTTGTTATCTTAAATATTGAGACGGTTGTATCAGACTCGTCATGGCCTCTTTTCTCGCCAGCCGTTAAAAAAGTAAAAGACCCAGGTTCCGCCGATTGGCAGAACCTGGGTCATAAATGTAATAACCGGCCAGTTCAGAGTGGAACGGGCAATACCAGCGCGCTGTGGGCCGGCTCGTACAGATTGCTGACATAGTTGCGCAGCATCCGGGCCGAGCTCACGTTCCACCCCAGGGTTTCGAGCGAGCCCCGGATGAGCGCCGTCCAGCGGGTAGGAATGCCCCGATCATCGCGGTCGTAGAATGCCTCGACAAGTTCTTTCTCGATGAGAGAGAACATGTTGTCGGCCGTCTCGTCCCAATTTCGGCCTTCCGGAATAACCCAGCCGTTGATACCCGGCTGAGCCATTTCGTCCCACCAACCGTCATTGACGCTCAGCTGAAGTCCACCGTGATAGACGGCCTTTTCGCCGCTGGTGCCGCTGGCTTCGCGGGGACGCTCCGGAGTGTTTAGCCAAACATCGGCATCCAGTACGGCACGTGCCACCCCCATGTTGTAATCAGGAAGATACACCATCCGACGGCGCACGTGGTGCTGCAATGCAAATTGCGTAACGCGCTCGATGAGGTCCTTTCCCGACTGGTCGCTAGGGTGGGCCTTGCCGGCAAAAACAAATTGCACGGGTCGGTCCGAATCCAGCAGCAGCCGCAAAAGACGATCGGGCTGCGACAGCAAGAGGCCAAGCCGCTTGTACGTTGCAGCTCGCCGGGCAAAGCCGATGGTCAGAACGGACGGATCGAGCATGTCCAAACACCAGTCGGTGTCGCCTGAGTCCACTGACAGCAACTCCGCCCGCTCGTGCTTGCGCACGAATGCGACCAGATTAGCCCGGGCGGCGGTGCGGATGTCCCAGATAGCCTCATCAGGGATATCCCGAGCCGACCGCCAGGCCTCTAAGTCCCCCATCCACCAGTCCGGCCCGATGTGAGTCTCAAACAAGGCTGCCATGGCCGGCGGGGTCCACGTTGGAGCGTGAACTCCGTTGGTCACATGAGTAATTGGCGTGTCCTCCGGAGAGGTCCCATAGAGACCGCTGAACAGCTCGCGGCTGACAATGCCATGCAGAGCCGAGACGCCGTTGGCGTATTCCGCTAGGTGAAGCCCCAAATACGCCATATTGAACACGTCGTCGGGTGATGAGCCAGGCTCGTGGCCGAGTGCCATCAGAATGTCCATCGATATTTCGCAGTCATCCGCGAAGCCGCTGAAGTATTTCTCCATCAGATCCCGCGAAAAACGGTCAATCCCGGCTGAAACCGGCGTATGCGTTGTGAATACGGTGGCCTGCCTGACCTGGCTGACGGCATCTGCAAAAGCTATACCTTGGCCAGAAACAAGCTCGCGGACGCGTTCCAGCCCCAGAAAACCGGCATGGCCCTCGTTGGAGTGGAACACGCTAGCCTCTTCGCCCAGCATACGCAGCGCTTTCACGCCGCCAAAACCCAGGACCAGCTCCTGCAACAGGCGGTGTTCAGGGCCGCCGCCATAGAGACGGTCGGTGATGTCGCGCAAGCCGGAGTCGTTGGCGTCAAACGCAGTATCCAGCAGTATGAGCGTCACGCGACCGACCTGTGCCAGCCACACCTGGACTGTTACCTGCTGATCACCGATATCGACCAGAATGGTCTCATCACACAATTCAAGCCCTAGCCGCGCCGGATCCTGAATGGGATAACGCTCCTCCTGACGGTTCCAGGCGAGGAGCTGCTTGAAGTAGCCCACGTGGTAAAACAGGCCGACCGCCACTAATGGAACTCCCAGATCGGAAGCCGTCTTCAAATGGTCGCCGGCCAGAACCCCCAGGCCGCCAGAGTACTGCGGAAGCGCTTCGGAAATTCCGAATTCCGGGGAAAAATAGGCCACTTGCAAATCACTGCTACGGCCCTCCTGCTGGAACCAACGGGGCTCTGTCAGGTAAGCGTTCAACTCGCGCTCGGCCGTCTGTACGCGGTCTACGAAGATCGCGTCTTCAGCCAGCACGTCGAGGTACTGTGGCGATACCGATGCCAGCTGCCGCAGCGGGTTATGCGAGGCCTCGTCCCACGAAGCGGGATTGAGATCACGAAACAACTCCTGAGTCGGCAAATGCCAGCTCCAGCGCCAGTTTGTAGCCAGCTGGCGCAGCCCGGAGATGTTGGAAGGGACATAAAGGTGAAAGGGATTGGGGCGCATTTGAGTGCACCTCCGTTTCTCGGACTTGAGTTGTCAAATAACTCCATAGGGAGCTAAAGAATAATACCATAACCATTGAATCATATCTGTTAGGGGCGCCGGCGCAGAATCAAAATCTTAGCAGACTTATTATTGCGCCTGGCCGCGGAAACTGGTATAAATGGGTTGTCCTATCCAGCCCAAGGAAAGCCGATTCCATCATGTTTGCTACCGACCCAAAGTACGGCCCTATTTTACGAAAAGTCGACGTTGAAGCGATTCTCAAGCAAGCAGGAGTCGACTCCCTACTCGAAACCGTCGTCGCAGACCTCGAAGCCAGCGGCCACGACTTCCACTTCGGTGCTGACGAGCCGGTAGTCGTCTTCCGCGCACAAGACCAGCTTCGTCCCAAGCTGCTCACCTCCTACCACAACCTTTGTGCCCAGGGTGGTTCGCCTGCCAAGCACCTCAACCTGATCTTCGACGCTCGGGACAAGGTTGCAGCATGGCAGGAGGATCACTTCACCAAGGTGCCCTCATCCGACAGTTTCAACCCCGACAACTAGCCGGCACGACGCCGTCCCCCTCCAACCCCGACAAGGTCAGCATATGGCCCTGTCGGGGCCTTTATATTCTCTAAGTCCAACGAAGGTACACTGGAACACCATGTGAGTATACTTAGAGCATGAAACCACTGCCCCGCAGCCGTATTTATGATCTTTACTGGTACTTCGCCTCCGAGCGTCAAGCCATATTCATGCGACGAGCCGCCGGTGAGCCGGGCCCGTGGACCAATGACCCCATTTTGCAGACCTACAAGTTCTGTAACGTCTTCCGTGCCAGCGACAGGGTGTCGCAGTATTTGCTTCGAAACGTCGCTTATGCCGGGGACCAAGCTAGTCCCGCCGACGTATTGTTCCGCATCGTTGCCTTCCGCATGTTCAGCCGCAACGAAACCTGGGACGCCATCGTTACCTTCCTCGGCCGCCAGCCCATTATCAGCGACTTAGCCGACAACACGTTCGGCGATGCCATCGATTTTGCCCTGGAGCAGCAAGGCAAGCTCTATACGGGGGCATTTATTCTGTGCGCCACGTCAGCCTATGGCCATCAAAAGAAGCACCTGAACCATATCGCCTTGTTCCGTCATATGTTTATCCAGGACGGGCTCGCCGAAAAGCTCCTAACTGCCGGCAGCTTAGCCGAAGTCTACGAGCTACTGCACACCTACCCTCTTATGGGCGATTTCATGTCCTACCAAATAGCCATCGATCTGAATTACTCGGCTTACATCAACTTCAGCGAGAACGACTTCACCAAAGCCGGCCCCGGCGCCCAGCGCGGTATCAGGAAAGCCTTTGAATCAACCAACGGCCTCAATGCCGAGGAGGTTATTTTATGGATGGTCGAGCACCAAAACGAGGAGTTTGCCCGCCTAGGGCTTAAATTCGACGGCCTATGGGGCCGCAAGCTTCAAGCCATCGACTGCCAGGGCCTATTCTGCGAGCTGGATAAATACTGCCGCGAGGCTGCTCCAGAGATTAAAAGTGCGCGACGTCGGATTAAGGCTAGATACGTGAAGTCGCCCAAGCCGATTGAAATCTATTTTCCACCTAAGTGGGGTGTAAATGAGATACTGAGCAAAATAACCACTCGGTGAAAATGATGGATTTAGTTGTATAAAATACAACATTACTTCAAAGGATACGTCAACCCTCAGAAACACTATCTGTTCTTCAATAGGTTGTTAACTTCCTCTACAAGAACTGTATACGAAGAATCACCATCAATCATTTGAGAGAAGCCAGCTAGCTGCGTGCGACCTAAATCCTCATCTCCAAAATGATAATTTAGCCACCCAGCACCAAATAACAAAGCTGGTTTTGATGTCTTATCAAATTCAGCTAGCACTACGTCAATTGTCCGCACCATGTTCGTACGGCCTGTGACTTCTTTACGTTTAATGTTCTTATATTTTACCAATGCACCCTTATAGTTACCATCAATCAGATCGAAGAACGCCATACTGATGCGAGGCAGAGGATTTGAAGGGTTTATCCTACTTGCCTCACGCGTATATTTTCTTGCAGCTACGGAATCACCACGTAACCATGCGAACACCGAAGCATCCTGATTAGAGGCAAAATCATTTGGCGTTAACCGGAGGCTTCTCTGGGTATAATCCCACGCTTCATCAAGCTTAAATTGATCGTTATAATAATATGCTCTCAAGGAACGATAATTAATCCTAAGGTTTTCTGCCACTCGCGATCTAACAGACAGAAGATTCGGAAAATTAGAATCTGGCTGTTTTGTGAGCAAAAGTGCGTGCAACCGTTCAAGAACGAGAACAGCAGCCACAACGTATTTTTCTTCTCGAATCGTTGCCAAGCAAAAACCAAGAGCGAACAGGCTCATTCCTAATACGTTGCCTGATACAATATCCATGGTTCCGAGTGTGTTGGTTTTCTGTATTTCCCAAATACTTCGTTGGTTTTCAGTAGCTAAAATCCTATATAGGTCATTTTTAATTTCATCCGGTAATGGTCCATGCTGATAC
>JBBRTI010000016.1:0-17318 GCA_038244585.1 Candidatus Saccharimonadia bacterium
ACGCCAGAGCTTCCAGCTGCTTCGTAAGAAAGTCAAAGATAAGCACACGGCACCATTCATTGATGACTTGGTAGTAAACCCTGAGTATTTGCCGCAATTCTTACCGGAGATGCGAAAGATCATCAAAAAATACAATTTGTTCGCCACTATCGCCGGACACATGGGCGACGGCAACTTCCACATCATCCCCCTGATGAAGTTGGAGGACCCCAAGGAGCGGGCCAAGCTGGAGCCGGCCATGTACGAAACCAACGCACTGGTTTTGAAGTACCACGGTACCCTCAGCGGCGAGCACAACGACGGCATGATCCGCGGGCCTTGGTTGGAGCAGGCCTACGGTAAGGAAGTCACCGAACTGTTCCGCGAAACCAAACGGATCTTTGACCCGCAGGACATCTTCAACCCGCACAAGAAGGCTACCTCAACCTGGGACTGGAGCATGGCGCACGTCCGCGACCACTTCTAAACTTCCAAGAGGCATATTAAAAGCGCTCCATTCATCACGGGGCGCTTTTAAATTATCGGTGTCATCACTTTTACTAAATTAGCTACAACTTGTGTATAATCCACCGAAAGTACTGCCCTCCCTCGGAGCTACGCCCTTGCCAGTCGCTGCCGGGCTACTGTAATTCCAACCGTAGCCAGACCCAGATAGATTAGGCCGGAGGTACAGGCTTGGATCATGTGCGACGGGTTCAGCCAGACCAGATAAGTTCCCGAGGCAATTGTTAAGCCTACCAGCCCGTAGCCGATCTGAATTAGCCTGCCTGATGGGCGGAATAAGGTAAAAGTAGTGAGACCGAGACTGGTCAGAGCGATGGTGACATGGAGTAAAGTAATCATAAGCGAATTATATAACGGTTAAGTCTAATTACCTAAGGCAGTAGTGGGCCAACCGACACCATCAGGCATAGGGCCAGGATTGATACCAGCGAGAAACGGAACATTTGGCGGCCCCACTTGTTGTCATCGGATGCGGATAGACCCTTTATGCCAAGCCAAATCCAATAAGCTCCCAACCCCGCCATGACTGCAAAGTAGGTAATCCCCGTGTAGCCGAACGGCGTCAGCAGCAGCGTAGCTATGACATAGGTAACGGTGTAGGCGAGAATCTGGCGTTTGGTATTTTTGATACCGCGTATAACCGAGATAACCGGAATGCCGGCGGCCTTGTACTCATCGCGGCGATAGACGGAAATGGAATAAAATTCCGGCATCTGCCACAGAAAGACCATGGCGAAGACAATGACGGCGCCGGCATCGATGGTACCGGAAACCGCCACGTACCCGGCTAAAATGGGGGTCGCGCCGGAGATGCTGCCAACCAGCGTCCCATGGAGGGACAGGCGCTTGGATAGGGCACCGTAGAGCAGGACATAAACGACAAAGCCGACGAGGCCGATGGCTACGACCAGCCAATTGGTGTACAGGCTCAAGATGAGGGTGCCGAGCAGTCCCAGCGTCACGCTGAAGACGACGGCCTTCCGGCCAGTTACCTTGCCCTCAACCAAGGCGCGGTGCTTGGTACGGTCCATGAGGCGGTCGATGTCCTGGTCGAGGTAATTATTGACGACGCAGGCGGAGGCGATGACTAACGTGGTGCCGGTTACCAGTGCCAAAAACAGCCAGCCGTCGACGTGGCCGCGGCTGGCCAGGAGAAAACCGGCGGCCGCTGTCAGGGCGTTGCCGTAGAGGACCCCCGGCTTGGTCAGGCTGTAGTAGGTCCGGATGGTTTCGAGCATCAGCGGTGAATGCCCTCATCGTTCATTATGCGAGTGTTTGTATCTCCGGGCGATTGCATATTGTATTTGAGATTGCTCATTATCCAGAGCGAGCCGCCGACGATAACGATTAGGATTACCATCATGAAGCCAAAAACTGCCAGATTCCACCGGGGTTTTGTCTCCTGCCCCAAGTGCAGGAAGAAGACCAGTTGGACGACGAGCTGGACGACAGCCAAGCACAGGATGAGGGCAATTAGGAACCCATGCGAAAAGGCCTCATGAGCAGTCGTGACGTGGTCGTTGACGAACAGATAGACCGAAATAGTCAGCAGCAGCGACAAAGCGAAACCTATAATGTAGGACTTGAGAGTAACGCGTGGCTTCATGGCTAAAGTGCTCCCATCATGTAGACGATCGAAAAGATCAGAATCCAGATGACATCCAGGAAATGCCAGAACAGACTCAGCAACATGAGACGGCGGACGGTAGTGCGGACCAGGCCCATGCGCCAGGCCTGGGCCATGAGCACCAGGGTCCATAGCAGGCCGGTCGCAATGTGTAGCCCGTGCGTACCGACGAGGGTGAAGAAGGCCGACAGGAAGCCGCTACGCTGCCAGTTGTTGCCTTCGGCGACCAGGCGCGAAAACTCGGTCAGCTCCATACTCAGGAAAGCGGCTCCAAGCAGGAAAGTGATGCCGAGCCAAGTCAGTACCTGCTTCTTATTCTGTTTATGCGCGGCCAGGATTCCCAGCCCGATAGTGAAGCTGCTCGTGAGCAAGATCAGCGTCTCGCCCAAGACGAAAGGCAGGCTGAAAAGGTCCTTGGCCCCTGGTCCTCCGAAAGTATTGTTATGCAGGACGGCGTAGGTGGCGAAGAGGCTGGCGAAGAGGAGGCAGTCGGTCATAAGATAGACCCAGAAGCCCAGCAGGGTCTTGGAATCCGATTCGGCATGAACGATAGTTTTTAGGGTTGATGCTGTTTCGGTCATGCTAGTTTCCCTTTGGCGCGTGCCTGCTGGTCGAGCTGTTTAATTTCCGCCGCCGTGATGACATATTCGGTGTCCTCGTCTGACAAACGGATGATGAGGCTGGTTATGGCACCGGCCAGGCCCAGACCGGCTAGCCACCAGATGTGCCAGACGACGGCAAATCCGAAGGCGAACGTAAAACCGGCGATAATCAGGCCCATTGGCGTGTTCTTGGGCATATGGATGTCCTGGTACTCGCCCTGGGGGAGGCTGGTTTTGTGTTTTTTGGCAGCCCAGAACGGGTCGCGGCTGCTGACGGTGGGAGTGACGGCGAAGTTATAAAACGGCGCCGGTGAGGGGATGGACCATTCCAGGGTCCGGCCGTTCCAGGGGTCGCCGCTGACGTCCATATTCTGCTTGCGCTGATATATACTGACGGCCAGCTGCAGGAGCTGGAAGCCGACGCCGAGCAGGATGACCGCCACGCCGACTCCGGCCACTATGAACAAGCCCTGCCAACCCATCGACGGGTCGTAGTGGTCCAGGCGGCGGGTGGCGCCCATCATTCCCAAGATATACAGCGGCACGAAGGCCAGCAGGAAGCCGATGATCCAGCACCAGAAGGCGTAGCGGCCGAGGCGCTCGTTAAGCTTGAAGCCGAAAATCTTGGGGAACCAGTAGGTCAGTCCGGCGAAATAACCAAAGACCACACCTCCGATGATAATGTTGTGGAAGTGAGCCACCAAAAATAAGCTGTTGTGGAGTTGGAAATCGATAGCCGGTACCGCCATGAGAACGCCGGTCGAGCCGCCGATAGTGAAGGTGGTGACAAAGCCCATAAACCACAGCATGGGGGTTTTGAAGTGGACGCGCCCGCGGAACATGGTGAATAACCAGTTGAATACCTTAACACCGGTCGGAATGGCGATGACCATGGTCATGATGCCGAAGAAGGCGTTGACGTCAGCGCCGGCCCCCATGGTAAAGAAGTGGTGCAACCAAACGATGAATGACAGGAAGGCAATACTAATGAGCGCTACAACCATCGAGGTATAACCGAAGAGCTTCTTCTGCGAGTAGGTCGCAACAACCTCCGAGAAGATGCCGAAGGCGGGCAGGACCAGGATATAGACTTCCGGATGGCCCCAGGCCCAAATCAAATTGACGTACATCATGGGATTGCCGCCGAAGCCTGAGGTGAAGAAATGCATGCCCAAGGTACGGTCCAACGAGAGCATGGCCAGGGTAGCGGTCAGGATAGGGAAGGCGAAGATTATCATGACCATGGTGACTAGAACGCTCCAGACAAAGACAGGCATCCTCATTAGAGTCATGCCGGGGCAGCGCAATTTGAGAATGGTGACAAGGAAGTTGACTCCGGACAGCAGGCTGCCAATGCCGGCTATCTGAATACTCCATATCCAGTAATCGATTCCGACACCGGGGCTATACGCCAGTTCCGACAGTGGGGGATACGCCAGCCAGCCGGCCGCGGCAAACTCGCCGACCACGAGTGACAGGTTAACTAACACCATGCCGACCGTAAAAAGCCAGAAACTGACCGAGTTCATAAAGGGGAAGGCGACGTCACGCGCCCCGATTTGCAGCGGCAGGATCAGATTGATTATTCCGAACATCAGGCCCATGGCGACGAAGAATATCATGATGGTGCCGTGAGCCGAAAATATCTGTTGGAAGTGGTCGGAGGTCAAAAAGCCATGCGAGCTGCCGACCGACAAGGCCTGCTGCGCCCGAATCATGGCCGCGTCCATGCCGCCGCGCAACAGCATGACGACCGCGACCACGATATACATCACGCCGATCCTCTTAGGATCAACCGAGGTCAGCCATTCGCGCCACAGCCAGCGCCAGCGCTTGAGGTAGGTGATTAGGGCAAGGATACTGATGGCGCCCAGAACCAGACTGATGGCGCCGCCAAGGACGACCGGGTCGTGGGGGAGGGCGTCCCATGTTAACTTACCCAACATAGATGGCTCCAAAATTACGTTTAACACCGGCACGCATCATGGCATTACCGTCGCCTGGCCGTTCCCGGCTCTTGCCGGTACCATGTACTTGTTTATGACTGTATCATATAGGTTTTGCTTGGCAGACGCGTACGCCGCGGCGGTGTTATTCTCGCTAGGTAGCGCCAGCGCTGCGTAGGCGCTGTCGTCCAGACGTTGTGGCGAGCGCCGAACCTCTGCGACCCAGCGGTCAAAATCGGCCCGGGAGGTAGCTTCGGCGTTGAAGCGCATGCCGGCGAAGCCGCGACCGCTGAGGTTGGCGGACGAGCCGCCGTAGACCCCGTTTGCGGTCGCCATAAGGTGGAGTTGGGTCGACATCCCCGGCATGGCATAGATTTGTCCGCCCAACTCCGGGATCCAGAATGAGTTCATGGGAGCGTCGGCCGTAATTTGGAAGTCGACCGGTGTGCCGGCTGGGAATCGGACGTAGTTTACGGTGGCAATCTGCTGGTCGGGATAAATAAACAGCCATTTCCACGGCAAGGCCACGACCTGGATATGTATCGGTGTCACCGATGATTGCAAGGACTTATAGGGGTCCAGCTCATGCGAACTTGTCCAAGTTACGACGCCAAGAATCAGGATGATGGCGCAGGGGATACCCCACCAGACTGCCTCCAGTTTGGAATTATGGTCCCAGTCTGGCGTGTATCGCGCGGACACGTTGGCGGCCCGGTACTTCCAAGCGATAGTGAAAGTTAGAATAAAGACAGGAATAACAACGACCAGGCTGAGAAGTACGGTGAAGGTTATCAGGCTGCGCTGTTTGTCAGCTATAAGGCCTTTGGGGTTAAGAAGTTTTAGATCGCCCGAGTGCAGAAAAAGAAACAGCGATACCGCAATTATCAGTCCTGTAATGACAAACAATGCCCGTTGGTTGGTCTTATTCATGATAAATAAACTATAACAGTTCTTATGTTAAAACCGAACGACGCGCGCCACGCTCAGTTATATCTGGACGTTACCTGTCATATTGCTTATGATTGGAATAATGACTCCCCATCTTAACTCAACTTCAGACCGCTCAATTCTCATTGTCGGAGGCGGGTTCGCCGGCGTCCGCGCCGCGCTCAGTCTTGGCCGGCACGACGATTTGTCTATTACGCTCATATCGGCGACCGATACCTTCGCCTATTATCCGCAGCTTTATCATGCGGCAACCGGCGGCTCGCGCGCGGAGGCGGCCATCCCTCTGGTTGAGTTGCTGGCCGGGACCAAAGTTAAAATCATCATCGACACCATCAACCTGATTGACACTGAGGCGCATACTGTTACGGGGGCATCCGGCGAAGCCTATCCGTATGGCCAGCTGATTTTGGCGACCGGCTGTGTCACCAACTACCATGGTATTCCCGGTCTCCCTGAATTCTCGTACGACATCAAGACAATCGACGGCGCTCTCGCCTTTAAGCAGCATCTTCACCAGCAGCTCGTCGACGGCAGCAAGCCGGAGCTCCATTATTCGATTATCGGCGGCGGTCCAACGGGCATTGAGCTGTCCGCGGCTCTGAGTGAATACATGGAGCGAATTGTCGGTATCCATGGCGTGTCAGCACCTAAATACCGCATCGAGCTGGTTGAGGCCGCTCCGCGAATACTACCCCGTTCCACCGAGGCCCACGCCAAGCGCATTCAGGCCCGGTTGGAGAAGTTGGGCGTACGGGTGATGACAGGTTCCGTCGTCGAGGGCGAAACCGTCGACCGGTTACAGCTCAAAGGTGAATCAATCAAGACCAGGACCGTGGTTTGGACGGCCGGCGTGGCCAACAACCCATTGTTCCAGAATAACGCCGACTCCTTTACGCTGGCCAAGAACGGCCTAGTTGAAGTCAATGAGTTTATGGAGGCCGCCACCGACGTCTATGTAATCGGCGACAACGCCGCCACGCCGCACGGCGGCCTGGCCGAAACTGCCATCGGTGATGCCCGTTTCGTCGCGGCCGACATCCTGCGTAAATTAGCCGGCACTAAGCGGAAAGCACGTAAGCAGCACACGCCCACCAGTATCATTCCTGTCGGCAACGGCTGGGCGGCTGTCGAACACGGCTCATGGCACGCCTACGGCTATATCGGCTGGCTGCTGCGCCGGATCGGCGACTTTATCGGCTACTCCGATATCGAAAGCCTACCCAGTGCGTTGCGGGTCTGGCGCCTGGATAACTCCCGCCAGGACATCTGTCCTATCTGCTCCAGCGCCCCCATCGGTGCTTAGTACGGATTAATATTGAACAAAAATAGTCGTCGAATCTCCAGCTATAAAGCTGGATGATAGCTGGGCATTGTTTCTGAAAAAAAGGCTGAAGTGAACTAATGACATCGCCGCCGCCGTGCCGCTTACGCCTGTCAAAACCACCCCGAAAAGCGTATAGTTAGCCAGTTATGAACAAGCCAAACAAACCTGACGTCAGGCGCGTAGCCGGACGCGTATCATTCTCGCCGTTCCGCATTATTGCCTATTTTCTGCACGCTACTGGTTTGGAACGTTTTTACAAGCCACGCTTCATGCGTCATACCTCGTTGATGGATTTAACCGATGAAGTGGCCGCCCGGTTGCCGAAGAGCTGTTATAGTCTGACCGGAGCCAAAATGGACCCGATGAACTTGGTGTTCGTGGGACGCGACGCTGATGTTAAGTTGGCCTTTCGACGCGCTGGCTGGCATCGAGCCAATCCCGCGACACCCTTCCATATTCTGTATGGTGTTCTAACTCTCCTGGCCCGCAGGCCTTATCACACAGGGCCTTTCACGCCCTTATTCGTCAACATCGGTCTTCAGGACTTAGCCTATCAACAGGTGACCAAGGAGGGCAGCTTTAAGCGCCGCCATCACGTCCGAATCTGGCGCACCGGCATGATTCTGCCGGGTGAGAAGCGCGTCTGGGTGGCCGCGGCCAGCTTTGATACCCGCATAAAAATCCAGGCGACGCCGCCGTTCGTCCACCATGCCATCGATCCCAATCTTGACCACGAACGCAGTTTCGTTGTGCGCGCCCTCGAAGCGCAGGGCGGCATCTATTTGCGGGGCGTCCAAATGAACGACCCGGTACTGGCCTCTAAAACTGCGACCAACGGCTATGGCGCGGAGTACTTTACCGACGGTCAGGCCGCCGTGGTGGAACTATGAAACTGCTCGATGGCAGAGAAGTCGCAGAATACCTGCAACAACGACACGTCAGAGTAGTACGGTCGCTCAAGGACGTTCCCGGCCTCGCCATCGTTCGTGTGGGCGCTGATGCCGCAACCACGCGTTATTTGGCTGCCAAGCAACGCTACGGCGATGACATCGGTGTTCCGGTAACCGTTTACCAGGAGACTGCCGCTACAATTCTTGAGCGTGTGCAGACTCTCAATGAGCAACACCCGACTACCGGCATTATTGTTCAATTGCCGCTGGAACCCGAGACGTTGACCGACAAGGTGCTGGCCGCAGTCGCGCCGTCCAAGGACGTGGACGGACTGGGACCGGATTCGCCGTTCGATGCGGCGACACCAAAAGCCATATTGTGGCTGTTGGCAGCCTACAACATCGACCTCAAAGATAAATCCATTGTTGTAATTGGGCAGGGTAGACTAATTGGCCGTCCGTTGGCCGACATGCTAGAAGTATCCGGCAACTCGGTCGTACGCCTCGATATCGACACTCCAAACCTGGCCGCCCAGGTGCTTTCAGCCGATATTATCATCATCGGCACGGGCCAGCCCGGGCTTATAACCAGCGCCATGCTCAAAGACGGTGCCGTGGTGGTGGATTGTGGCTCGCCTATAAGCGAACTGGCCCAAGACGTCACGGCGCGCAAAGACTTGACGCTCACGCCCAACCCGGGCGGCGTCGGCCCCATGACGGTGGCGGCGCTGTTCGATAATCTATTGATTGCAGCGGAACAAGCCCGCCGCACTTAGCTGTTAGGCCGCAGCCTCAGCGTCGGGCTTCTTGGCTAGCAACAGCTTGACGCGCTCGGCAACCTGCTTCGGCGTCATTTCAGCCTTGACGATATAATCGTCGGCGGCCATCTTGTAAACCTTGGTGGCAGTTTCGGTATCGCCCATGTTGGTGAGCACGACGACGCGAGCTTTCTTGCCTTCGGTAGTTCCGCGCAGCTTCTGGAGCATCGCCAACCCGTCCATATTAGGCATCATCAGGTCGAGCAATATGATATCCGGAGAAAAGGCTTCAATCAGCTCAAGACCGGTTATACCGTCGCCGGCAGTCTCAACATCATAACCTTCACTCTCGAATTTGGTCCGGTACATCTGCACGATCGCGATGTCGTCTTCAATAATGGCAACTTTGACTTTTGTACTCATACAAGTAATGTAGCGCGCCGACGGCCAAGTTTCAATCCGTTAACGCAAGGGTAAGGCATAACAAGCGTCTAGTATTCCCTGAGCGCTCATACTTGAGCCGTCGAACGGCTTGCCGATTGTGATGTCGACGCTCCGTCGGAACAGCCCCTTTACATTCCACTTAACATGAACAGGCAGAATTAGGGTCTTGTCTATGCGGGCCAACTCCTCGACACCATGTTTGGCGGGTAGAAGACCGGACTGAGTCCGCCTACCTTCAGGAAAGATGAATACGCTCTCATGACGTTTTAGCACCGACCGGGCGAAACCTAGCCCAAAAAGGCTGTTGCCGCGTTGCTTGGCCGGGAAACAACCAAATCCCTCTAAAAACAGACGCAGCGGCAAGAACGTGAAAAAAATATTTGCCGTCATGAAGTGCACAGTCGATATTTTTGGCCAGAAGCGCAACGGTATGGCGCCCATTATCATAAACGGATCAATCCGACTTTGGTGGTTCGAAGCGATGACATAGCTATAGCCTGAGAGCATTTCGGTCGAGGTGGGCAGGACAGTGATGTTGCCATACCACGGACCAAAAAACAGATGGAAAGGGAAATAGACACCGTATTGGTTGGCGCGTTTAAACCGGTCGAGTTTCGACCTAGAGGATAGTTGCGCCGCAGCTTGGATGTCGATTGAAGGAGAAAGCACAGGTCCCATAATTTTTATGCTTGAATAATTTTAGCATTATGGTATAATTAAGTCAAATAATGAGTCAATCTTTTGTCGTTAAATACAACTATCCGGGATGTGCGCATGTATCACCAATTGCTCAAGGGCAATCCTGGTAGGGGGCAATTTAACGCCGTATCTGTGTATGACGAAGACCTCAAGCACGCCGCCAAGAAACTTCACGCCAGCGTATATTTGAGTCGTGGATTTATTTCACCTGAGCACATCGAGGAAACCGGTATCATGACAGCTCATCACGACCCTCACCAGGGACACTCGCAATATTTCGTCGTGACGGAACCCGCCTCAACGGGACCGGTAATTATTGCGACAGCACGCCAGATATTTTCAACTTCGGCACAAGGTTTCGGTTCATTCCCTATTCTGAAACTGGCCAAGCTTTACGACGCTGAGAACAGGCGGATTATCGAAGGGTCACCCTTGGATTATGTTGAGATATCAGGCCTGGCGAAAGCACTTGGGGTGAGTGCGATAGTGCCACTGTTCCTCTATCGGACAATGTGGCATTATTCTCTGGAAATGGAGCAGAAGTATTGGCTTATGGCCTGTGACGTGCGACTTTATAAGCGGTTAAAACTGCTGTTCGGACCTTCAATTAGGCAGATTGGAGACGTATCACGATATCAAGGCGGCGACGTTGTTCCGGCAATCCTTGACGTGCACCATTCGCATGAAGTATTGTCCAATGCCATGCCGATAGTGAATCCGCTGAACCGACGAATACGCCGTTCGGTGTTGGCATTTTTCGTTGATGGCCTGAATGACAAACACCTCCCAGTAGAACATGTGGACACTAAAAAGGCTGGGATTTAATTATGGAATGGTCTTCGCCGACACTCCTGATTGCGGTTGCTACGGTGTATATTGCATCCTTCATCCCGGCATGGAAACTGCTCTCACGGCTCTTGGCCGTAAGTATCGCAAAAACATATTCGTGGAAAAGTGTCCGTTTCTGGGTACTGTTCATAACATATAGACTGGTCATAATTGCGCCTTACGCGGTGTATTTGATCTACGGTCGTAATATTCCCACCACCCTCAACGCCGTTATTGTGGGCATCATCGTATTCGGTTTGGTTCTGTCGCTTGTACGCTTCATAGGACCGGACCTGTTGGTTAATGCCTTATGGTGGCTTTATGGGTTCGTATATGATGGTTTGAGGCATTTCTATCCGTATCGTAATTTGCTGGCACGTACCTATGATGCGCTTGAGCTGAGGGACGGGCAGACTGTGCTCGATTTAGGCTGCGGCACCGGGAATTTATCAGAACTTATCCTGGCGAAGCATAAGGTAAAACTGGTTGGCGTCGACGGTTCATCTTCAATGTTGTGGCGAGCCAGACGGAAAAAGCTAAAAATGGGCTTCGGCTCTGAATATGAGTTGCTTAAAGCCGATATCCTCGACTACTTAAAGGGCGTCCCTGACGACTACTTTGACCGTATAGCAATGGTCAACGTGGTGTATGCAGTAACCGATCGTAATGAATTGTGGGGTGAGTGCCTCCGTGTTCTAAAACCGAAGGGACTGATTGCGGCAACAACTTCGGACCGTGACGGCAGTAAGGCGATTATCGCCGAACACAAGCAGCATGATTCCACTTGGAAACTGTTGATACCAAACCTACTGCTTGTAGGTGTAATCGATTATTTTATTAGTGAATTATCTCGGGCGGGGCTTTTTAATTTCTTGGATAAGGAACAAATATTTGTTGAGATATCCGGCAAAGGCGGGCGTCCGGTGTACCTGGGCCGCTGCTATGGCGGAAGCGAGGCGGGTGTGAATATTCTCTTTCAAATTACAGCCTGATAAGTGTCAGCTATGGTAGTATTACGATATGCTTAGCATAAGCTTTATCATTATTGCGGTCACTGCCATTACATTAGTGGTCTTGGGGTTCCTCGCTCTCCAAAACAGCAAACAAAAGGCCAATGGTTATTTTGGCATCATTTGTTTATCGCTCTCGGGATGGGTCATCGTAAATTTCCTGGCAGACTATAACGCAGAGTTCTCGCTGATTTGGACGCGTCTGGCCTTCGTGATGGTTGAACTAGCACTGATATTTTTTGTATTGTTTGCAAATAATTTTCCGTTGCGAGCAGTCAAGAATAGGCTGTTTGAACCTAGCGTTTACGTAATCGGAACGGCGATTCTAGGGCTTGCCTTTACACCGTTTTTTATTCCGAGCGTAGCGTTGATAAATGACACCTCCACCGTTGTTACTGGGCCTCTGTATAACGTATTTCTAGTGTTCTTCCCATTGTATTTACTCGTTGGCGTTAGCCTCCTCGTATGGTCATCACGTCATCTTGGCGGAACCAATGCTATCCGAGTCAACCTGGTACTTACAGGCGCGTCGCTAATGGCCGCGCTGGGTTCAGTAACTAACCTGATTATGCCGCTAATGCACCAATACACGTTCGCAAATTACGGCGGCCTTTCGACACTCTTATTTACTGGCCTATCATCCTACGCGATAATCAAACATCGGTTATTCGACATCAGGCTCATAGTTGCACGATCCATGATGTATGGTCTTATGCTGGTTACCTTGGCCGGCATATATGGGGGTGCGATGTTCGGTGTGACGAACATTTTTTTCAAAGATACGAACCAGGGAGTTGCCCCGTCTATTGCGTACACCGTAATGGCCATTGTTTTGTCGTTTACATTTCAACCGCTGCGTCGTTTTTTCGAAAAGGCGACCGATCGTGTATTCTATCGTGATCGCTATGATTCTCAGGTCGTTCTAAACAATTTCTCAGGTATTCTGGTCTCTGAGCTGGATCTTGACCGTATCCTTAAGCGCACAATTGCCGACATCTGCGGCAAACTACATATTCAATTCGGGCAGCTCGTGGTGTTTAATCACGACCGGGTCTATCGCATTGAGCACCACGGGCCGCTGCCTAAGCGGCTGATGATCGTGCCGGAGTTGCGGCGGCTTAACCGAGCGCTTATCGTGGCCGACGAGCTGCCGGACGGCGAGCGGAAGGAGCTGCTGGAGAGTCACGGTATCCGCGTCTCGCTCATGCTGTCGACGAGGGACGAGTTTATCGGCTACCTTTTGTTAGGCGACAAGCTATCGGGCGATATTTATTCGAGTCAGGATCTGGAACTGCTGGAAATCATCGGTAAGCAGCTGGCCGTCGCCATTTCGAACGCCAAGGCCTATGCCGAAATCCAGGAGTTCAACCAAACGCTCCAGGATCGGGTTGACCATGCCACCAGCCGCCTTCGGGTAGCCAACCGACACCTCAAAGAGCTCGACAAGGCCAAGGACGAGTTCATCAGTATGGCCTCGCACCAGCTGCGCACGCCGCTGACAACCATCAAAGGTTATCTCAGTATGATGCTGGAAGGCGACGCCGGGCATATGTCTAAAACCCAGACTGAGTTTGCTAACTATGCCTTTGGTTCGTCGGAGCGCATGGTTAACTTAATATCGGACTTGCTAAATGTATCGCGACTGAGCGCCGGGCGGTTCATCATCCAGACCAAGCCGACCGACATGGTGGCGATGATCCGAGACGAAGTGCGCCAGCTAGACAACCACGCCACAGCAAAGAGCCTCAAATTGGTCTTTGAGCCACCGGCTGCGCCGCTGCCCATGGCCGAAATTGACGATAATAAGACCAGACAAGTGGTCATGAACTTCATCGATAACGCCATTTATTACACACCGACAGGCGGCACCGTTACAGTACAGCTCGACCAGACAGGCCAGTACGTGCGCCTGCGTGTCATCGATACGGGCATCGGCGTACCGGAGATTGCTAAAAAGAAGCTGTTCAGTAAGTTCTTCCGCGCCGATAACGCCCAGTCGGTCCGTCCGGACGGCACGGGTTTGGGTCTTTATTTGGCGCGGCGCGTGGTGGAAGATCAAGGTGGTACAATATTGTTTAGCAGTACGCTGGGTAAAGGCTCGACCTTTGGGTTTGAGCTTCCGCTGCGTCCGGTAGCCGACAAGAAGAAAGAGGGTATTCGTGGTAAATAATGACACACAACTGGGAGTCGGCAAGACCATCCTGATTGCCGAGGACGATCCGTTTATATCGCGGATGTACGAGATTAAGCTGACGTCGGCAGGCTTTAAGGTTGTTTTAAAGAACAACGGCCGTGACGCCTTTGAGGCCGTCAAGGTTGAGCACCCCAGCCTGGCCATATTTGATATAAACATGCCGGAGCTGTCCGGACTTGAGGTCTTGGGGGCGCTCCAGAACGACGGGTACGACTTTAGCACCATGCCGGTTATCGTCCTGACTAACTCGTCCAATATGGCTGACCGCAATCGGGCTAACGGCTTTGGTGCTACTTATCTGGTCAAAGCGGAGATGACGCCGCGCCAGGTACTGGATCTCATCAACGAGAAGTTGCAGATAGGCGTTAAAAAACCTGATGCTTAAGCCTGCCCTAGCGGCGGCACTGGTTTTTGTGGTCGTTTTTGGCGTGCTCCGGGCCGCCGAATGGCTGTACCACAGGCTGCGCCGTACGCCGGATTGGTCGCCGCATTGGGGCAGCTGGCTGTTTGCTCTGCTCCTGAGTTTGTATCTATTGGTGACGGATCTGGGCCGCGCTTAACCGGCGTTGCCCTTATGGCAGCGACAAGGTGTCGCGAATACGGCGCAGCGTAAACAATGAGCCGGGCGGTTGTACGGTTCCCGGCAGCGTCGTTGTGGCGGTGGTGAAACCTGCCTCCCGTACTAGGTCGATGGTGGTTTGGTTGTAGGTGCCGTAAGGGTAGCAGAAATGCCGCACCGGATGCCCCAGCTGAGCTTCCAGCTGGGCTTTGCTTTGGGTAATTTCAAAGCGCTGCTGCTCCGGGTTGTCAGCCGCCAGGTTCTGGTGGTCGACAGTGTGGGCACCGATGGTAATAAGCCCGCTGCGGTCGAGCATCCTAATCTGATCCCAGTTGATATAGCTGTCGCCGCAGCCGCTGGGCGGTTGGAGCGGATCACGGTTGCGGCGGCCGGCGCCGATGCACCAGCGGCTGGCCTCGCCTCCAGTGATGATGTAGAAGGTGGCTTTCATGTTGTAGCGGCGCAGGATATCGAAGGCCGCGAGTTGGTTGGCGAACCCGTCATCAAAGGTGAGGACGACAGGTTTGTTCGGCAGCGGGGTGCCGCCGGACATGGCGGCGGCCACCTGGTCCAGATCCACCACGTTGTAACCTCGAGTCCTTAAGTGTTCCAGCTGCGCGGCAAAATCGCCCGGGGTGTAGTGGTAGAGGATAATCGGTACGCTGAAGCCGGCCGGGTTGCCGGTTGATTCGCCGAGGGCCACCGTCTGGCGGGTTAGCTCAGCATCCCAGCCGGCGACCCTCAGTTTTAATGCGGCAATGCGTCTCCGGGTGTCTCCGTATTGACGGGTGGCGGCCTCCAGTTGGATTTCCGACAGCCCGTCCCTGATCTGGACTGTCTCGACGACACTTCGGCCGAGCTTGATCTGGCGATCCTGGAAACGGGCAATCTGCTTGTTGAGAGCGATAAAACTGGTACTGATATCGGCCGGGTAACGCAGCGACAGCGTATCTGAAGTTGCAGTCGGACGCGGCAGCGACAGGGCAGTCGCTACACCGCTGCCGAGGAGCAAAGTACTGACCATAATGAAAATAAGGCTGCGGCCGAGCGAGAACCCGGTACTGAAAGTTGAGAATACCATTAATACTATTATAGATTCACAGCCGGCCGATGCCTAGGCCGAGTCCGCATTCTTTCAGTGGTTTCTCAGCTCGCCTGGTATATGATTGATTCATGAGAATCCTTGTCGTCGAAGACGAACATAAAATTGCCGGAGCGCTGAAACGAGGTCTGGAACAAGAAGCCTTCGCGGTCGACGTGGCATACGACGCCGATGAAGGCCTGAGCAGCGCCCTGACCGGCGACCATGACGTTATTATTCTAGATCGAATGCTGCCCGGCCTTATCGAAGGCGTCGATATCTGCACGGAGCTGCGCGCCGAAGGCATCCATACGCCAATCCTGATGCTAACAGCCAAAGACCGCATTGAAGACCGTGTCGCCGGGCTCAATGCCGGCGCCGACGACTATTTGGTGAAACCTTTCGCCTTTGAAGAACTGTTGGCTCGGGTGAGGGCGCTGCTACGCCGTCCACAGGACCACATCGGCAGCGAGCTGCGCATCGACGACCTGCGCCTTGATACCACCACATACGCCGTTTCGCGGGCGGGCCAATCCATCAGCCTATCCAGCAAGGAATATGCTCTGTTGGAATACCTCATGCGCAATCAGAACCGGGTTTTGACCAAAAACTCCATCATCGATCACGTATGGGATTACGACGCCGATATCCTCCCCAACACTGTTGAGGTCTACATGGGCTATCTGCGCAGTAAAATCGATAAGCCGTTCAAGGGACCTAACCTGCTGCACACTGTGCGCGGGTTCGGATACAAAATCAGTGTTGCGAGCTAAGACCTTCCAGTCGGCGACGTTCCGGCTGACTATGTGGTACCTGGCTATCATCATGACGATCAGCCTGCTGTTTAGCGTAGTCATTTATTCAACCTCGGAGCGGGAATTACAGCTGAGCTTCCATCGTGAGCTGGTATTTTATCAGCTAGGGGGCGGTCTGCGGGTTAAAACCGATGACGGTACGATGATGACGACGCCCCAGGAAATCTTTGACCAGGCCACCTCGCATATCAAACTCAATTTGTTAATTATCAATGTGGGCATTCTGGTGTTGGCTGGCGGGGCCAGCTACATCCTGGCCCGCCGCACTTTGACGCCGATTGAAGCCGCGCTGGAGGCCCAGGGCCGCTTCGCGGCCGACGCCTCTCACGAGCTGCGCACGCCGCTGACCGCCATGAAATCAGAAATTGAAGTAGCCCTGCGCGGTAAGGAACTGCCGATTGCCGAGGCCCGGGAGCTCCTCAAGAGTAATCTGGAAGAAATTGCCAAGCTGGAGGCCCTGTCGGCCGGCCTATTGAAGCTGGCTCAGCAGGACGGCCAGACCGTGGCCAAAAATCCGGTCAGTCTGACCGAGGTTGCCGCTGCCGCCGTCGAGCGACTGGGCACCTCAGTTAAAAAAGGCAAAGTCACTATAGATAACCGCATTAAAGAGCTGACAATTGCCGGCGACAGCGAAAGTATCGTCGAGCTGCTGGTTATCCTGCTCGACAACGCCGTTAAATACAGTCCCGCCGGGACGACGGTGACGTTGGCTTCTTCCGTTCATGGCAATTGGGCCCACGTCACGGTTACCGACCAGGGCCAAGGAATTGCCGCCACCGATATCCCGCACATCTTTGATCGCTTCTATCGCGCCGATACCTCACGTTCCAAACAAAATATTGAAAGCTACGGCCTGGGGTTATCCATCGCCAAGCAAATCACCGACCTGCATGAAGGCAGAATTGACGTTACCAGCCGCCCGGGCAAAGGCTCGGTATTTACGATTAAATTACCGATGGTAGGCTAAATACCGGCATTATCAACCAACTTACAGACGCAATGACAAAGAAAAGACCCCACTCAAGGTGAGGTCTTTTCTTTGGTAGACCTACGACCTTCGATTTGGAACGAGATCACTATAGAAATTAT